>CAYUUT010000005.1:0-70898 GCA_964448095.1 uncultured Candidatus Saccharibacteria bacterium
CTTGCCGGTTTTCAAGACCGGTACCTTCAACCGCTCGGTCACCCTTCCATATTACAGGGGTTAGACAGCGGCAATTATAGCAGCAAACACCTTAGCTTGGCTAGGCTAACTACTCTGGCGTTAGTATTTGAGCTACAATAAGCGTAAGCAATGGCATCAGAAGAAACCAATTTTTATAAACCCGACGATTCGGCGTCTGCAGATTCTACTGCCCCGAAAGACTCAAAACAAACGGTAGCTTGGACGGCGTCCGAATTTATAGAACACCAGCGCGGCGCCGGCTGGTATTCCCTGCTATTTATCATCACAGTTGTCCTGGCCGTTGGTATTTATTTTCTAATTCACGACTATTTTGCCGTAGGGATTATCGTTGTTCTGGGTATTATCACAGGAATTTACGCTGGCCATCAACCAAGCCAAGTGGGCTACGAAATTAGCAGCACCGGAATAAAGATCGGCGAAAAATCGTACGCTTATAACACCTTTAAATCATTCTCAGTCATTCATGAAGGGGCGCTAATCAGCTTGAATTTTTACCCTCTAAAACGCTTCAGCCTGACAGTTTCCGCCTTTTTGGATCCCAAGGACCAGGCTCGTGTGACTGAAGTAGTTGGCGAACACCTTCCACTGGAACAACGCAGCCCAGACGGTTTCGAAAACCTCACCCGCCGCCTAAAACTCTAATTACAAATTGGTACAGCACGCCGAACCAGGTTAGAGCCAAATTAGTCAATAACTAGGGCTATCTAAACCATAATATCGAAACCGCTACTGCTAGTTCCACGGCTGAATAGAGGATATATGATGCGATTAAAGGTTTTATTTTTTTGTGGATTCCGTACAGCAACCAAACCATAGAGGATAATGCTAGGTAACTCCAAGTAACCAAAGAGACATGATTAGAACTCCTTGCACTTAAGATGCTGTAGAGTTGAGGAAGCTCAAACAGCGGAGTGGTAAATGCAAAAAAATATATGACCTTGTCAAAAACATCGTGCTTGTTTTGTTCTTCTGGATTCATAAATTATGAGCAATAAAGACTTGGTACACCCGGCGAGATTCGAACTCACGACCTTTGGCTCCGCAAGCCAACGCTCTATCCAGCTGAGCTACGGGTGCATAACAGGGGTGATTATAGCAGTTTCATCTATAAAAATCTACGGTCGCTTAAAAGCGATAGCAAGTTGTTTTTGGGCGTTGGTTCTGTGATACTGGTGCTTAACTTAATAAGTATTAAATGGACGACGAAACAGCCCAACCCAATCCAGAAACAGACCAGCCTCCAGCAGCGCCGGACGCAAGTCCATCTGATAATCCAGATATGTCCCACGCCGAGCAACCGCCAAAAGCCAAATATCGCTTTAGTCCTAGTCGCCTTTGGCCGCGCCCAATAAGAAACAAACTTGGCCGGGCGGCCACGCCGCTGGCTGTATTTGTAGTACTCGTAATCCTGGGTGGCGTTGGTTTTACTGTCACGCTTTATACGCATCACCGTAACAAAGCGGCAGTCATCAATTCAGAAGTTGTGCCGGTAAAGCGGTTTCAAGTTACTTCCGCTACGCCAACCAACGGCTCTAAAGGCGTCGATGACGGCACTAAAATAACGGTCAATTTCAATCAGCCGGTTAATGCCCAAAAGCTTGAGAAGTCATTCATTTTAACCCCAACAGTTAAAGGCACACTTACCCAAGGCGCAAACAGCCAGCAAGTCGTGTTTACGCCCAGCGTACCGTTTAACGACACGACCGTAGTTACGCTAATGATAGACAATGATTTTCAAAGCACGCTCGGCCAAAAGCTGGCGGGTAATTTTACACTTAGTTTTACTACCAACATTCCAGATAATACCGTGGAGTTTTCTCAGGGATACACCTATTACAACTTACTTAGCTCCCAATCTAGCAGCGATCAAAAAATGACGTTGACCGTGGGCAAGGCGGTTGACCCGAATGGCCAGCTGGTTATCTACAAGGCGTCTTCGGTCGATCCCCTTTTGCGTTCATTGGAGTACCAAAGGCTGACTGACTCGTCTGCCGGCTTCAGCTACGATAAGCCCTCTAACCAGTCGGTTGATACTACAGGCTTTCAGCAACTGACAACTTCTAAGGGGCTGAAGGATCAAGCCACATTCGATATCAAGGAGCCAAGCGGGATTTATTTGGTGGCGGCTGTTAGCAAGGGCGTTCAAGTTGGCTGGACTTGGGCGGTCTTCAACGATTACGGCACCGTCATGCGCCAGGACGACCAGAAAATAATCCTGGGAGCATACAGCCTTACGGATAATTCAGTTCCCTCAAACGCCACAGTTACGTTTTATAATCTAGAAAACGGCGTGTCCCAATTACAGCAATCTGACCTACAGTCACCGCAAAGCTTCAACTTCCCCTATGACCAACGGGTTGACGCGGCGGTAGTGACCGTTGGCGGCGATACCATGGTAGTTCCGATTGCCGTGCCACAGAGCCTATCCGATTCTCGCGTAATGCAGGACCTAAGTTCAGACCAATTGTTTTACGCTGTTACCGATAGGCCGGCCTATAGCCCTGGCGACACGGTTCAATTCGCTGGCTTCGATAATCTGGATAACGACGCCCAATTCACGCCCAACCAAGAAGGCGCATTGTCGCTTTTTGTAGCCAGCCAAGACGATCCAACTACTCCGCTGCAGAACCTTAGTGTTCCGGTTAGCTCCAGCGGGGTTTTCAGCGGCCAATTTACCCTAAACAGCAGCCTAAGTAGCAAGTCCGGACTCGGCATTTACGCCGCTAACAGCAATCCAAATTCCAGCTACCCCGTGACTCTGGCGGCCTTTACGGTCTCAAGTTCACCGGCGGCAAATTCGTTGAAGGTAACTTTTGATAAAGGCCAATATACGGCCAATGGCACCATAAAGGCTACAATTACCGCGACCAACAGCAACGGCCAGTCACTCGCCAATAGCAATATCCAGTACAGTACCTACACCAAACCCTACTACGAAAACGACCCGGCATCCAACCTGCAATCCTTTGGCTCCAGCGGCTCACAGGTAGCTAACTGGATTGTCACAAAGCTGGATAGCAACGGCCAAGCAGTAGTTAATATCGACCCTTCAACGCTTGGTCTCACCACCACCAGCCAGGTTGTTACTCTTCAAGCCAAGACTATGGCTCCCGGCGCCGAAGCCGACGGCAGCTCTTCGGCTATCGTGCACCAAGGCAATCTAGTATTGCACTTTGGCCCCGGAAAATCTTATTTCGACAAAGGCCAAGCCCGTACAGGGCGAGTCTATGCCACCGACCTTAATGGCAATCCTGCCGCCAATACAAATATCGATTATCAATTTGTAAGCTATACCTATAATCAATCAACTCAACAGGAAGACCCAACTGTTCTAGCTAGTGGCAGCGGCACAACCGACAGCAACGGCTACCTGCAGATCAGCCATTCATTTAATACCGACGATTCAATAACTATTCTGGCGAATGCTACAGATAGCAGCGGTAATAAGGTCCAGGCTCAATATACAACCTATTCCAACGGCGATAGCGGCCCGGTAATGGCTGGAGCGGATTATTTGGACTACCTGGATGTTTCCGGCAGTAATGGCACAGCCCAAGTTGGCGATAGAATCCCTCTGAGCATAACCGCACCACAAAATATGACAGTCCTGGTCAGCTACGAACGCGGGCGTGTTTACAAATACCAGACCGTAAATCTGAAGCAAGGCACCAACAGCTTCCCCATAGACGTTACCGCGCAAATGGCGCCGTCCTTCAACCTGGTCTTCAGCTACTTCGTAAATGGCCGATACCACACCGAAGGCACCAAGTTTGTAGTTACCAATCCAGCCAGCCAACTTAGCCTGAACGTTACTCCAGACAAAAGCAGCTACACTGCCGGCCAAACTGCCAGTGTCACTATCAAGAGTACTAATGGCGGCCAGCCGGTGTCAGCCAATGCCATTGTGGTAGTTCAGAGCGATTCAGAGTTTAACCTAAACAGCAGTTTCCAGCCGGATATGCTTGCTTATTTCTACTCAGCCCGCGAGTACTCTACCAATTCGTCTTCTTCACTCACCGGCATTGGCGCCGGCGGTGGCGGTAAATGCGGCGGTGGCGGATTCGACCTGCCTGGCCTGCTAAACAACAGCGGCACAACTTTGTACTGGAATCCTTCAGTTACTACC
Source organism: uncultured Candidatus Saccharibacteria bacterium (assembly GCA_964448095.1). Lineage (GTDB taxonomy): Bacteria > Patescibacteriota > Saccharimonadia > Saccharimonadales > UBA10212 > CAYUUT01. The sequence continues at coordinate 4,169 of CAYUUT010000005.1, forward strand.
AATAGTAGCGGTACCGCAACGGTTAGCTTCCCCGTACAATCCGGCAAATGGCATGTATCTGTTTATGCCATGGGCAGTGGCGCCAGCGTAGGTAATACCCAAACAGTTATCACTGCGCAGTAAAAGAAAGAGAGGCGGGGCTGTTAGGCCCCGCCTCGGTGGTGTTAAAGCCGCTTTCGCGGCGTTTGCTGGCGGATCACTCGGGATCAGTGGATCCCGGACAATCATCCAGCGCGCGATCCCAGACCGCCCAGTCAATCTCGGGCGGATGGGTGTCCGAAGGCTGAATCCCTTCCGGGAACAGCTCGTTCATGATCTCGCGACACCCAGCCGTACACCTTCCGGCATGGGCGCGATAGCGGGGTCCGTAGACGGGCGATGTCAGGGCAGCCCTGACTTCGTCATCCCCGAATTGCTCCCGTAGGAGCGCCAGCCCGTGCGGGCCGGGACGGGGCCCTTTGGAGCCCGGCGGCATACTGCATCACCTCCTTGTTTCAACGAGACAACACCTTATGCGTTTATAGTATGACAGATTAATTTATTTTGGTCAATGGCCGTTACGAATGGCGCGCGTCGGCACTCTGGCAATTCTCTTTCGTGTGTGTTCGCTAAGCCGATTGGCTTCATCCAGTAAGTCTCTGACGGTTTGCTTAAACTCATCTCCCTCAATCTTAAAATCCTCAGAGATTTCAGCTTGCTCGGGCGGCCAAACCGTGAATTTATAATCCCGCCCATGGTTTTTGCGAATGGCCGCTTCCGTTTCATATTTTTCATTGGGCCCCTTGCCCCGTGGCTTTGAGGACTTTGCGTCGATAAAAAATATCCAGCCATTGCGTTCATAAACCACGTCTCCGCCCATGGCGTCCTCTTCGGCCGTTCCATAACGCAAAGTACCTCTGGAAGCTTCATCCAGCTCACTTACTTCCTCTGCCACCGCTTTGCTAATTGCCAATTCGGCGCTGACGCCTGATTCCCTCTTCGCGGCATAATTTCTATTGGCCTGACAAGCCGCCGCCATAATCTGCGTTAAGTGTGAACGCCCCAGTTTGGCTTGTTGGCCAAAATCACTTTCAAATAAACTCCTTACCTTGCCGCTAAAGATAATCCCGCTGCTTGCCGCTGCTCTCCTTTCGTGGGCAAAAAAATCCCTTACCCGACGAATCTCAGATGCATCCTGGTCAATCGCCCGACTAATATTAATCTTGGCGTCGGCCTCCCCGATTAGAGCTTTTAGCCGGTTGGCATAGGCGGTGTCTAAAACGTCACTTGTTCCGGCGCGTACAATTCCGGCCAAGTCGGCCCGCAGTCCTTCATCAGCAATCAGGATGGTTGTTTCTCCTACCTGACCATTGGCTACAAAGTTCGCCTCTACAGTCTTAGCTTGGTCCGTTTCCCAAAAGGCTGCCACGTTTCTAATCATTTCCTGCAGCTGCGGTGTCTTTAGGCCGTCCAGGCTTTCTTGGCAAAAAGCCCTTCTATCTATGCCGGTTTCGCGGTTTAAGGCCAAGGCTTGGGCCGCGGAGTAGCCGGCAACCACCCGGCAGATATATTCGGCGCTTGGGCCGCTAACTTCGGGGCTAGACCCAGATTCAGATGGTGGTTGCCGGTTTTCTTCGGTCATTTTGGTTTTGGATTTCTGGAGGTCATATTAACATAAATTGCCCTACCCGTAAAAGCCGGTCGTATATAACTGTTCCGCATAACTTAGAAATAACTTAGAATAATTGTTATGGCTAAAAGTAAAGTTAGACAAAGTAAATTCATTTGGGCTGCGTCCGTGATCGTATTGATAATTGCGGGGTATTTTGTTTACCAATATGTTGCAACTCAAATTAATAAGAGGGATTTTATTCAGGCACGGGCGGCGATTGATGCGGTTTATGTTGACATTGTGGCCAAGGTTGGCCAGCCGGATAACTCTAAACGAACCAACGATTGCAGCCGCCCCAGTGAAGAGTTTGAGCAAGGGCCGCTCTCCTGCTCGGTGGCTACGGACTTTATTTATGGGGTCGATAACGAGGAGCAAGCCAACCAGCTGTTTAAGCAAATTCAAGGGGTTATAGCGATGCATTCGGACCAGTTTAAGCCAACCAAACCGCTATCTGGGGCGATAGCTGACACGCTAGTGGTAAATACTTATTATCATTCAACGCTTGATTATTATCAAAATGCACACGGGTTACTATGCGTATCGAGTTATATTTATGACACGCCCAGAGAGATTAATCTCTCTATAAAAAACTCAGATAAAAAGTCCTTTGAGGCTGGCATAGCATGTTCTGGCTCGGCCAAGAGTCAGTATTACTCACTAGATCAATAGTTTACCGAACCTGAGAATGAGCTGATATAATTTGACCGTTAGTCAAATTAGTTATTATGCTTAAGTTTTTAAGATATTTCTTGGCATTTGTTGGGGCAGCGCTATTCATTTTGCTGGCCAATATGGCTGGTGCTGACTCTGCTCCGTCTTGGCTGGAGAGCAACGAGCTAAACCTGCAAAAGCAGGCCGAAGTCTCGACTCTGCCAGTTGCGGTAAACGGCAACATCGATTGCTATCAGTCAGATATTAATACCTGTGCTATCCCGACGCAATACGGCTCAGCCACCTTTAATAGCTCGGCGGCGCTGCACGGTTCATCGGTCTTTCACCCGGTGATTAGCTACATTGATAACCACCAACGCTTTCTCCCGGTTCCCAATTCCAGCACGGTTATTACTTATACCACGAACCCGACTTACGGATTCTATCTGTACTTTAATTATGACCTTGCTGGTTCAATATCCGCGATTAATCAGGGCTCGGGCCCGGAATATAAAATCAACCAACCACCGGATGGCGAGCTGGCAGATGCTAGCGGCCATCTCTTGCCGGCCGACTATACCTCCATGAGTTTTTCGCAAAACGGCCAGTGGATGGTGGTGTCGGACCCTAATGTGGCCATGTTGCGGGTAAATCTGCAGACTTTCCAAGTAACCCCCTTTGCACAGGGATTTAACTATACGGAGGGGCTGGCTCCGGATTTACGCACGGCTATCAGTGACGATGGCCGCTATGCTGTTGTGTCGTCTAAAAACTTTAATGTCCTTACCATCTACGACTTAAGCACTTGCGAGCCTACGCCCGGGAATATAACTGGTCCAGTTGACTGCCAGTCACGGGATTTATCCTTATTACTCCACCAGCAAATTGATGGCTACATTAATTCTAGTAATATTCGCTTTATCGATGACGATGTTCTGAGTCTATACGCGACTTACGGCTCTGGCGTCGCTAGTGTTACGGCCAAATTTTTGCTAAGCGACAGTGGCTCAAATATTAATCAGCTAGAATATCTGGCACTGGGCGATTCTTACATATCCGGCGAAGGCGCCTTTGACTACCAGGCTGGAACCGATACTGATGATAACCACTGCCATATTTCGCAGGTAGCCTATCCTTATTTACTGGGGCACGATTTAAATTTTGATTCTTATCATTCGGTTGCCTGCTCTGGAGCTCTAACAAACGATATTACAGACACAGACGATAACTATAGTGGTCAAGTAAGGAATAAACTTCCACGCAGTAAGCGAGAGGTCCCTAGTATCATTAATAATTTCCAGCCGGGCTATATCGACCAGTTGGACTTTGTCAGCAATTACCAACCCAAAATTATTACCGTATCAATTGGCGGCAATGACATCGGATTTTCAGCTAAACTGCGCAGCTGCTTGGGCATAAGTACCTGCTATAACAATTATGAAGACCGGTTAGAGTTTGTGCGCGAGGTTAACGGCAAGTTCGACGCTTTGGTTAACACCTATACTCAGATCAAAAATGCCGATGCGCCGGACGCCCTGATTTATGTCATCGGCTATCCGCAAATTGCCAAAGCCGGTGGCGACTGTGCCGATAACGTCCATATGAACAATGATGAGTTAATTTTTGCCCAACAAGCCATAAGCTATCTAGATACGGTTGTCCAAGCGGCTGCGGCCAAGGCCGGAGTAGACTATGTGGATACGCAAAATGCGCTGGACGGGCACCGGCTATGCGAGGCCGGGCCGGGCTCGATAGCAATGAACGGTATAACTGCAGGTCATGACGCCCCGGCGTTCCTGAGCGGCCCATTTGGTAATGAGAGTTATCATCCAAATGCCTTCGGCCACGAGCTATTGGAAAATACTGTCTTATCTAAGACGCATAACCTAACTGACCCCATGCCCGCGGCTGACCTTACGGCTTCCGAACCATCAGAAACAGGACTGGACATCCTAAACGTGCCTAGCGATGGGCGAGATGTGAAGACTACAGAATACGATCCTACTATATCGGGGGATGTCTTGTTCAAGCAGTCGCTGAACTCAATGTCAGTAAAAGGCGTAGATCATTCCCTCGCCGCCAATACGAGTTTACAGGTCGAGGTACACTCATTTCCTGTATCGCTCGGAACTTTTGCGACAGATGACACTGGCAATCTATCAGTACAAATCGCAATTCCCGATAGCGTACCGGCTGGTTATCACACGCTTCATCTCTACGGCAATGATCTCAATGATCAGCCCATAGATATCTATAAAGTCGTATATATTGCCGGCAGCCCGGATGATTTAGACGGCGACGGGATTCCTGATAGTGGTGAGGCTTGTGTTGGCGTTCCGGCTTCCGGCCGCGACCTGGACCAGGACGGCATTGATGATAGTTGCGATGGAACAGTCGCCTTACCACCGGCACAGATAAAGGATGCCGCAGAGGTGGATTCTATACAGCGTTCCAATCCCTCGACGTCAAGTTCTAAGGTTCTGGGGGCGCAAAGCGCTAAAAAATTGGCTACCGCCGCGCCGAACGAGCTGACAGCGATGGCGTCTGTCCAAAAGCCCAATGCTAAGGTTATGGCTGCGGCTGGCGGGGTCTGCGTATGGATTGTTCTGTGCTATGCGGCTTATAAATTACGAATCTGAATAATCATTTGAGTGCGAGGAGTGCGGTGGCCGAAGCCACCGCACACCCCCGATCGCTCTACGGCCCGATCAGCCGGCCATCTCCAGCCGGAGGTCGAGAACGCACTCGTCCGCGGCGTCCTTGGTGTGGATGATCGCGAGCTCGCGGCCGCGAAGCAGGCTGAGCTGGATCACCTCGTGTGCCGAGCCCGGCTGGGGAGCCGTGTCGTCCGGCATGATGACGTCGAGGAGCGCGTGAACCCGCAGGTACTGCCGAGGGCTGAGAACGTGCTGGCAGCGGTAGTACCTGCTCCGGCGGGCCTTGACGACCGCGTCGCGGAGCAACAGGTAGAGCTCCCGAGCCTGCCGGCGATTGCACCTGTACCCCTTGGCACAGGCCTCGTCGCGGATTGACCGGACCACCGCGCCCATTGTCGGTCTGGTGGGCGCCTGGTCGAGCGCGGAGCGAACGTCCGAGCCGATGGTGCTGGAACCGACCTCTTGGGTCGCTACTACCATGGTGCCATCTCCTCTCGGATACCCCAGGGTCCCCTATGGACTCCGGCGGATTAGATATAATCTATAATATTTGTAATTAATTGGCAACATTTAATTGTACTTAAGCTTGCAAATCCAGAACTTTAGGCTAATCTGTTGAACAGATGGAAAGACGCGAATTGATAATAACCGCCAAGAACTATACGTTTAGCGCGGTCGGCTCACTGATAGAAGCCAGTCGCCAACTGGCGGCCAGGCGCGAGCAAGCCGCATCGGAAAAGGCGGCTCGCGAAGCCGCCCACAAAGCCCTTTATGCCCATATAGGGAATGTTTTTGAGATGAACGCTCATCTTGTTAGACACGAAGGCCAAAAGACAGTTTTGCCCTTTCCCAATGGCGATGATGGTTGGGTGGTTATTGAGTCAAGGAAGGTGGACAAATCACCTACTTCTTACTGGATACATTGGTTAGACCAGTCTTATAATCCGCGTCCAGAAGCGGATGGATACACCCGAGTCATACGCAGCTGCCAGGACCAAGCAGCTCTAATTACCAGGCATAATCACACTGATGAGTATCTGAATTGGCAAAATAATCCGGCGCTTAATGACAAGCCTTTAGAGACCGAAGCCGCCCTGCATCTGACAGAGGCTTTAGAGCCTTAAAAACAATTAAAAACGCCGCAATCGTCTTCTCACTCCCGTTCGCGGCGTTTTATGCTAGTACCCGCTATTCAGCTTATGGGTATACCTCGAGCATATCTCTATTAAATAACATTCCGATGGCTATTTCTGTGAGATAGCTCACGGCTTTGAATAAAAACTCGGGTTATGCTGAGTTTACAAAGTAAAGGAGCACATTATGACTACCCACGTAGAAAAAATCAGAAGGCAGCCAACTGCGAGCGGCGGTTTGTACGAAAAGCGAGAGGTTACAACCACCGGCGCTAATCAAGTAGATGGCCAAACGCTTGGTGCGCGTGTAGTTTGGTATCTGGCGGGCATACTTTTAGTTTTGTTGGGCTTTAGATTTGTATTGTCACTTTTGGGCGCCAATACCACCAACGGCTTTGCCAGTTTTATTTACTCCACTTCCCACCCTTTCGTAGCGCCGTTCTTTAGCTTGTTTAGCTATAATTACCGTTACGGCGTTTCCAGGTTCGAGATTTACACCCTGGCAGCAATGCTGGTCTATATGGTGATTGCCTGGGGAATTGTGTCCCTGATCACACTCAACCGCCGTTAAGTAAATCTGCATGCGCTCGTTGTTTGGCTTGGCTTGATATAATCCAGGCATGATTAAGGCAGTCATTTTTGACTACGGAGCGGTGATAAACCGCCGGTTGCGCTTGCAAAAACCAATACTCAAGCTGGCGGCAGAGCTGCGAGCCAACGGTGTCAAAACGGCTGTTTTATCTAATATGGTCGTTCCGCTAGCCTGGGCCGTAAAACACCGTAGGACACTGCAGGATTTTGAACCGAACATTTTTTCTTGTGACATTGGCGTGCGCAAGCCAAATGCCAAAAGCTACGAGGCAGTTATTGAGCGGCTAGGCCTAAAGCCCGAAGAGTGCCTATTTGTAGATAACCGCGCCGATAATATTGCCGGCGCCCAAGCGGTTGGTATGCAAACCGTCCAAGCCAAAAACACCACCCAAACTATTGCTGATATTAGAAGCTATTTGACGCGTTCGCGGTAGGCGCCGGTGGTCGTATCGACCGAGATTAGGTCGCCGGTTTTGACAAAAGCCGGCACTTTTACGGTGATGCCGGTTTCTAGCTTGGCATCTTTGGTGATGGCGCTGCTGGTATCGCCTTTGACGGCATTTTCGGTATAGGTGACCTTTAGGGGCAGGTTTTTTGGCAGTTCAATGTTGATAACCTGGCCGTCAAAGAACTGGGCTGCCACCGTATCGCCGTCTTTCATAAAACCGGCTTGATCTTCCATGGCTTCGGCGTCAAGCTCGTACTGTTCGTAGCTTTCCGGATCCATAAAATAAAATTTGCTGGCATCTTTGTATAAATACTGCATCGGCCGGTTTGATACATCGGCGCTATCGACCGTGTCGTTACCATGGAAAGTCTTGCTTAGGACTTTGCCGTCCACCAGGCTTTTGATTTTAACGTTAACTGTTGAACCGCCGCGGCCCATAACTTTCTGGCTGTATTCGGTCACACGATATGGCACGCCGTCCAGCGCAAAGATGGTGCCTTTTCTAAGATTGGTAATCGATAGTGCTATTATTAAGCTCCGCTATTAGTTGGTGGATTTGGGCGCTGAGGCTGGCGACGTCCACCGGCCCGAAAATATTGTACTCGCTGGCCTTTAGGATCCGGGCGTTGGCTTTGGTTAGCCACTGCTTCGCCCGTTTGGTGTTGCCAGCCTGTTCTTCTGGTGTTTCTGAAAGTTCGTAAGTGTTGGCGTAAGTTCGGGCATGCTCCAGGTCCTGTTTGAGCTCCAGTAGGTTCATACGTACACTGGCGCTTTGATGAGTTAGGTCAAACTTACGCAAGACACTACTTACCTCTTGCTCGATTTGCTTGGCTTGCGCCGCCGGCGATTTATTAACCATTCGCGACGAATGGTAACAAAGCGATGTGGCGCGCGCGCTTTATTGCGCGAGCTAGCTGGCGCTGCTTGGACTCGGTTAAGCCGGTCTTTTTGCGCTGCTCAATCTGGCCGTACTGGTTGACGTAGCGCTGCAAGGTCTTAAAGTCCTTGTAGTCAAAATAAGCTACATCGGTGCGGTGTTTAAAAATTTTAGCCATTGGTTACTTCTCCTTCGATTAAGCCGTACTGTTGAAAATAGTCTATAACTTCAGCTGCTTCCGCCATATGCTCTAGTGCTTTACGGCCAAGCATAGGTCCGGTAGCTGGGACATGAATTCTTTCCCCGTTTATTTTTACACTACCGCCCATTAGACCAACTGAAATTTCAGTTCCTGATGATTCTCTAACTTGCTTTATGTAAGCAGCCACCCGCCGGTGCCGTTGGAGCGGGTTTAAGGGCAGGTCGAATGCCCTGGCTTCTTCTTTAGATAGAATTCCATTCATTGTTTTATATCCTTAGAATGGGATGTCGTCCAGATTAATCGGCTCATCACCAATATCTTCGATTACGACTTCCTCGTCATCTTTCTTCTTGCCGGCTGCCTTCTTGGCAGCCGGTTTGGCTGAATCATCAGCCGGTTCGTCGGCCTTTGCTGGAGCGCCTGAACCGCTGCCGGGGGCGCCGCCCAGGAAGGTCACGTCATTAGCGACCACTTCAACCTTGCTGCGCTTCTGGCCTTCTTGCTCCCAGCTGCGGCTCTGCAAGCGGCCGCTAACCAGCGCCGGGCGACCCTTAGTTAAGTACTGTGCTACGCGTTCGCCCAAGGCTGCCCAAGCCACTACGTCGATGTAATCCGTTACTTCTGTCCAATCGCCGCTGGCGTTTTTGTAGCTGCGGTTTAGCGCCAGACTAAAGCTACAAACGCTCTGCCCGTTCGGCGTGGTGCGCAGCTCTGGGTCGCGGGTTAAATTGCCCATCAATGTTACCTGGTTAAAACTTCGTGCCATGTCGTTGTTCCTCGCTTTATTCTTCTATTCTACTACTTCGGCGGCGAGGCTTCTCTTCTTCCTCGTCTGGCTCATCTTCGTCTTCTCGGTCACCGCGCTCGGCAGCCTTCTTGGCTTTTTCGGCCTTCAAAGCTTCGGCCTTGGCGATTGCCTTCAAGTCTGGCCGGGTGATTAAGAACCGGATAATTTCATCTGTAATATTAAAAGTTTGTTCAACCTTGCGAACGCCGTCAGCCGGCATATCCACAGTGTAAAAAACATACACCGCAAAGTCCTGCTTGCGGATTGGGTAGGCCAGCTTGCGCTTGCCCCAGTTGTCGGTCTTGGTTATTTTACCACCGGCTTCGGTGATGATTTTCTCTACCTTGCCGGAAGCCTTTTCCATATCTATTTCCAGATCGGGAAAATACAGCACCGCGATTTCGTATTGGTTCAAATGAACTCCTTCCTTTGGTCTCGGCCCAGCCGCCATGAGTTGCGCTGAGCTGAATAAGTTTTATGCTGCCTCTGATTGTAGCTCATCCACCCCTGTTTGTAAAGCACCGAGTTTTTCCAGTCTTTTCAGCTCCACGAGCTCTCTAAGCTTTTTACGCTCTCTTTTATTCGGTTCTGATCGAATCATTTTCATTGGGATAATAATATGCGGAGGTTGCTTATTAGGTTGGAGCTTTAGTTTTGGCTTAGGTTTCTTCCACTTCATCTTAACTTGGATGTGTAAATCTCCATCATCCTTCGGCGCGACTACGTCAGCCCTAATCGGTCTTACTTCCTCATGTTCATCGGCATAACGAGCATCGGCATGGCCGTTTCTTTGCATGGCAATCTTTACTATCCTTTCTGACATCACGCTGCCTATAAAAACGAAGGTATCAGTGTCTGACTCAGCATCAACCAAACTTCGGCGCCTGACTAACAGGCGAGCCATGTTAACAGTGTCCATTAAGGCTTCATGGAGGGTCGTGGTGCTCTCGGTTGCGAAATGATCTAGGTAGGTGTCTGAGTCTTCCTGGAAATATTTGCGTGCTTCTAGGTAAGTTAACTTTGCTTGTTCAAACTCTTCTGATTTACGTCCCATCCAGCGGCCGGTATCTATAAACATGCCGAGAGTGGCGTGAGCGTTTACGGCGCTCAAGTACAGTCGCGATAAGATCAGCGACGATTGCTGGTCGGGGTCTAATCCTTCGGAATCAATATCGAGTTCTTCATGGTAGTTCCTGGCATACCAAGCAGCGGCTTTATTACGCTCGTATTTGTCGCGCTCGCCTTGTAGCAATCCCTTCATGTATTCGTGCAATGAACATGGGGCATCCAAGTACATTTCTCGATAACCTGGCCGGCCTGGTTCAAGTAGCAGATCGAGGACTGGCGGTAGCCCAGGTAAACCACGGCTCTCGCGGTAATCTCCTTCTTGAATATAAAAATCCGCGCCAGTCTGGGGCGCGGATTCAACTTCCGGAATTTGGATAAATGGGGTTGGGGCTAGTTCTCTCGTAGCCATTCGATTTTCCTCATTTTTGTTTCCATCTTAAGTTCATAATAAGAAGCTTAAGCCTAATGCGCAAGCCCAAAATTCAATAAAGCTAATATATTTGCCGAACTTGGATTTTAGTTGTAATGTTGGCATGAGTCTTTGAGCGACAACTTTGAGAGGTGACGCTTAGACTAGGTCTTCTCTTTCCGACTACAAGGGGGCGCTTGTGAAGAAGTTCTATGTCCAGATGCTCCATCTGCGCAGACAGCACTTCGAGACTCGAAGAGTCGCAAAGGCCTTGTTGGTCGCGGTTCCTACAATCGCGATTGGCCTCTGGCTGCAGCACTTCGACGTTTCGCGGCTTGGTCTGGATCCAGTCTGGGCCTACAGGGTCAACTGGCCAGTCATCACCCTCCTGTGCTTCATCCTCAACCGTGTTTTTACGTGGGGAGACAGGAAGAACGCCAGTAAGTTCAAGTGGGTGTTGATTTCGGCGCTGCACAGTGCTGTTAGCCAAGGCGTATATCCTCACTTGGTGCACGCTGGCATCAATTACCTTGTGGCCAATATGGCGTTGTTGGCGTTGAGCCCGATTATCTTCGTGTTCAACAATCTCATCACCTTTCGAAAGGAAAAGGAGACCACTAAGCCTTGAGCCTCAGATGCATCGCTGCATCTGAGGCTCAAGGCGCAACCTAGTTTATAATTTAGTTTTATTCATCGGGCATGTCGTCGTAGACGTCGGCCTGATCAGCATCGTTGGCCGCAACTTCAGCCGGTTCGGCAAAAACCTCATCAACACTATTAACTAGCACGTCGCGTGGCTTGGCGCCATCGGCCGGGCCAATAATTCCCTGCTCTTCCATCATGTCCATTAAGCGCGAAGCCCGGCCGTAGCCGATCCGCAGCTTGCGCTGCAGCAGCGAAGTGCTGGCTCTACGGTTATCAATCACCACCCGCACGGCATCCTTCCACATATCATCATCACCATCATCATGACCATCGGTTCCAGCTATAATACTGCCCCGGCCGGATAATTGTACGGGTTGGCTGATCACTTCATCATCGTACTGCGGTGGCCGCTGGCTGCGCAAAAAGTCAGTTAGCTTATTAGTCTCATCGCTGGTTATTAGCGCGCCCTGGATGCGGACCGGCCGATTCATATCAGTAGTTTTGTAAAGCATGTCGCCCCTGCCCAGCAATTTGTCGGCGCCGGGCTGGTCGATAATAATCCGGCTGTTCACCTGGTCCTGAACGGCAAAGGCAATGCGCGCCGGTACGTTGGCTTTAATAATGCCGGTGACAATATTGGCGTCCGGCCGCTGAGTGGCAATTACCAAATGGATGCCGGCCGCCCGAGCCTTTTGGGCGATGCGGGCAATTAGGGCTTCCACGTCGCGGCTGGCAACCATCATCAGGTCGGCCAACTCGTCAATTACTATGATGACGTAGGGCATTCCCTCTTCTTTTTTCAGCTTGTTATAACTTTGGATATCGCGTTGCTTAATCTCGGCGAAAGCTTTCAGACGGCGCTCCATCTCGGCCACCGCCCACTTTAGCGCGCTGATGCACTTTTCCGGTTCGCTAATAACCGGTGCTAGCAGATGAGGAATATCTTCGTAAGGCGCCATTTCCACGTGTTTTGGGTCGACTAGGATTAGTTTAATATCGCTGGGCGAGTTGCGGTACAGCAAGCTGGCCAATAAGGTGTTAATCATTACCGATTTACCGGATTTGGTCTGGCCGGCAATCAAAAGGTGTGGCATCTCTTCCAGGTCAGCCATGACTGGTGCGCCGGCAATGTCCTTACCAACCACAAAGTTGAGGTGCCCTTGGGTCTCGGACCACTCCGGACTGGTAAAAAGCCCACGGATAGTGACAGTTGCGCCACGGACATTTGGTACTTCAACGCCCACTGAACGAGTGCCGGGAATCGGCGCTTCCATGCGAATACTGTGGGCAGCTAAATCCAGCGCCAGGTTGCTGTCCAGGCTGGTCAGCTTGGTTAGTTTTACGCCGGACGGTGGCTTAAGCGTATATTGGGTGACTCGCGGTCCAACATTAGCGCCCTCCACTTCGACATCAATATTAAAGTTGGCGAAGGTTTCTTTGATGATCTCAGCATTGCCCTGGACGTTGCCGGCATCGGCTTTATCTTGTTTGTCGCTGAGTAGCTCCAGCGATGGGAATTGCCAGTCCGGGTCGCTGGCGGTGGTTAAAGCAGCATGACTTCCAGCTGCTGGTGCCAGTTTTTCGGCGGTTTGCCGCGCGGCACTCAGCCGCGCGGCATTGTGTTCCACCGGAACTCCCTCACGCAGCTGAAAGCCGGGAGCCATCTTGCCCTTTAAGGCTGCTAAATCTTCTTCACCTTCCGGCTGCTTACCCTTGAATAGGCCGGATAGTTTTAGCAGGGTTTGCGGGTCGATACCAAAAGTGAACATCACGGCAAAGATTGTCAGGATGATAAATACCAACGAAGCCAAAAAGCGCCCCAGCCCCGTCGCCAATAAGCCGCCCAGGCTTTTGCCGATTTCGCCGCCGTGGCCGCCCACCGTGGCGCCGGTCGCGGCGTCGACATGTAGAAACATAGTGTGCAGCCAACTTGCCGAGAACACCAGCAAACAGATGGTACCGGCCAGTTTCGCCAGTGGAATCTGCTGATCCTCGCTGACAAATTTCAGAATGCCAAGATAAACCAGCGCGAAAGGCACCAGCACACTGGCCGTGCCAAAAGCCCACCACACGCCGTTCCAAAGATCATGCGGCAAAGGTGCGTTTATAAAGAAACCAAAACCGATAATAATACCGGCGATTATCAGACTAACTGCGCCCGCACCGCGCCAAAAACTGGCCGATTTCTTGCCTTCGTCTTTAGCGTCTTTTTTTGCCGGCCGTCCCGGTTTACGTTTTTTATTAGCCATTAACAAACTATATTCTACTCTGTTTAACCCATGAGGGCGAGTGTTGTAATTATAACATGTTTATGCTAAACGTGTCAAGCTAAACTACGCGGCTTTGTCTATTTGTCTGTAACGAGTTTGGCGTTTAATTGCATCGAACACCAGAGTTGGACCCACTAAACCCTCTCGGCGCGTTCTCTCGACATGTTGAAGTGCCCAAGCCCTGTCTTCGTCTCCTAGCTCGTTCAGCTCGTCTAGAGCTTGGTCCCACAGAGTATCTTCCACCACGGCTTCAAGGCCCGGGGTAACACTAGGATGAAAATATGCGTTCTTGGCGGGTTCATTTCCTGAGATTAACGGCCTCGCGCCATTGGCATCAATAGGTACAACTTCAAGCTCGCCGCCTATAAGATCCCGTCCTATACCTAAAATAAGGTCATTCTCTGTGGTCCGGTTGCCATAATAGTCCAAACGCCGCTGACCACCTGAGTGTGAAGAAAGTTCGCTCATGATTTTAATCCCTTATTTATTTCCAGTCTTTATTTTGACTGACCTAGTCTGGTTATACGCCCAGCCAAATAACTTGTCAAACCAGCAACGCTATGCCGCCCTCTCAAAGACCAGCCACTCACCCTCTTGCATAACACCTTGGCTTTTTATACGTATTGCCGGCTGGTTAGTTACTCTGCCTATCTGCCGGGCTTCTATACCAAATTCCGCTGCGACTTCAATCATTCTGTCGGGTTCAGCGGTAATTCCAACCAGACCAGTGCCCATATTGATAGTAGAGTAGATCTCTTCATCAGATACTTGGGCTATCCTTTGGACCTCGTTCATTATCGGCAGCGGTTCTAAGGGATTATCAATAAGAGCTCCATAACCCGATGGCTCAAGTGCGCGCCCTAGCTTACCCGGCTGGCCGCCTCCGGTAATATGCGCGAAAGCGGCGACATCAGCCCTGGGCGCTCGATTAATATCGTAACCGCCGGTTAGTTCGACCATAAGTTTTGTGTAAATTCTGGATGGATAGTTAACTTGCTCACCTAAAGGTATATTGCCGAGTTTTCTAAGCTTTTTATCGTGCCATTTGGCGCCGTAGCGTTCAGCTAGCGCACTGCGAACCAGACTTAAGCCGTTGGAGCGGAAACCATCTTCTTTGAACCCCACCAAAGCTTGTCCCGGCTCGACCTTTAAACCTGTTAAGAAGCGGCTGCGATGAGTCAGCGAAGTCACAGCGACGGACCAATTATAATTGAAGCGGCCGTATCCGTTTACCCGATTGCCAAGTTCGGCCACTTCTCCCCTGAGCATCACGATTCCGGCGGCCTCACAGGCCTCTATAAGCCCGGAGGCAAGTTCGCCTATGGCTTTATAGGTTTCGGGCTTATCCCTCAATTTACGAACGTCAATAACATTAGAGCCGAAGATTGGCTCAAAACCTTCCGCGGCCGGGTCGTCAGCGCCCATTGCTATAAGATTGAAGGCTGAGGTAGCGTGATCTCCGATTCTCTCTGAGATTTCGATTTTGGTGCCGATACCATCAGTTGGTTGGTCCAGCATAAGGTTTTCAAGATCATGACCCTCCAAAGCTGTTAACGAGATTGCCCGGGCGCTGGTGAAAGAATCACTAACGGCTTCTACCTGCCCAAACTTCCCTTTACGGTTAACCCAAGTTTGCCTTGAGGCATCTGCCATCGTCTTGGAGAAGTAGTCGCCAAGCGACAGGTTGACACCGGACTGCTCATAAGTAAGAGGCTTACGGTTGGCCATTTATACCTCCTTGGTGTAATTTACGATACCATTGAAAATCACAGCTGCGGCCGACCGTGCTGCGACTGTTCGGGTTCTATTGGGGTGAAAGGCCGACACTGAGCGTTCCGGATGCGGCATCATTCCGACAATCAAACCACTGGGGTCGCAGACCCCCGCAATGTTGCCAGCCGAACCGCTGGGATTATAGGGGTATACAGCCAGTCCGCCGGGATTTTTAGGGTCAATATAACGAAACAACAACTGGCCGTTTTGTTCCATGTCTTGCATAACAGCTGGTTCGGCAACGAACTGGCCTTCGCCGTGGGCAGTCTGTATGGGAAAACTGGCTTCCCCAAAATCTTCCGGTTGAAAAAATGGCGATACCGATGGTTGCGGCTCCAGCTCTACCCAACGGCAAACAAAGTGCCCAATCTGATTATCGGCTAAAGCGGCCGTCTGCCGACCTAATTCTCCACCAGGTATTAAGCCTGAGCGTACTTGGACTTGGAAGCCATTGCAAATACCGATTATCGGTTTAGCAGCATCAATGAATCGCTGTAGGTCGTCAGATAAGCGGGTGGTCAGCTCATTAGCCAGAATTTTTCCGGCTGCTACGTCGTCGCCATAAGAAAAGCCGCCGGGCAATCCCAATCCCTGGAAGTTGTCCAGACTTACATCGCCAGCGCGCAGTTGGTTGACGTGTACGATACTTGCGCTGGCACCCGAAACCTCGAAAGCGTGAGCCAGCTCCATATCACAATTGGTCCCGTCGGTCTTTAGAACGCAGATTTCCGGCCTAATCATTGGAATATCTCCTGAAGCGGTTTTTGCCAGGCATTTTTAAGCGCCTCGGTAGACGCATAAAACAGCGGTTTATCGTGTGAGACGCTAATTAGATTGGTGTCGTTAGCTTTTTTATATGTGGTTCTGCCCACTACTGCGTGTGGTACACCGGCGAATAGCTCTTCGGCCTGGGCCTCGTCGCCTACTTCAATGACAAAGCAACCGGCGGTTTCGCTGAACAGCATAACCTCTGGATCCTGGTCGGCCGGCAGTTTTATGTCAGCGCCGCAATCGCCGCCAAAACACATTTCGCCGATGGCTGTAATCATGCCTCCCTCGCTAATATCGTGACAGGCCAGTACCTTACCGCTGGCTATACTGGTCTGGACTATCTCCAAAATCTTTGGCAGATTTTCGGTGTCCACCAGCGGTACATGGGCGCTACTGCCCTCAGCCACATCGTAATAGGCCGAACCGCCCATGTTCTGGCTGAGTTCACCAACTAGGACTAGAGTCGACCCCGGTTTTTTAATATCTGTAGTCATGGTTTTCTCCACGTCCGGGATTCGGCCAAACATCGAGGCGCAGTAAACTGGTGGAATTTCTATGACTTCGACCACTTCGTCTTGTTCATTCCGGCGTCGATAGGTCGAAGATAAGCTGTCTTTGCCGGAAATTACCGGCACTTCAAGCAGGTGCATCATGTCGACCGAAGCATCGACTGAAAGGTCTAGTGAGCCCATGGCCTGTGAGTCTGGGAACGGCCAAATAAAATTGCCCACTAGGGCCGCTTCGGCAATATTACCCCCGGCTGATACATAATTGGCCGCCGCCTCGGCAATCGCCCAGCGTGTGCCTTCGTAAGGGTCTAGGCGGTTCAAGATGGGATTCATACCATGGGACTGGACCACCCCATAAGGCTTATCAAGTAACGGCCGAACCACTAAGGCGTCGTTTGGACCCTGCTGGGTCGTGCCGCCGAACCGCCGCACGACAATGGCCCCCAGCACGCCCTGGTGAAACGGGCGGGCAAATGATTCTGTTGATGAAACGGTTCCGGGGGTAAAAAATTAAATGACTCGCCAATACCACTCTATAGCGCTAGTTGGGCGCGGCGGCTTCTTCTCTCCCACTAATGGCCGTTCCCAGTGAGCCGTCATGACTCGCTGTGGTAAGCCGTTCTTTAGAAATTCATAATCCAGTTCTGCCACATTTTGCTGACCATAATTAACGGTCAGGCTATGACTGCCGTCAAACTCGCCTAAAACTGCTGCCTCAACATTATATTTAGCGCAAGTCGCGATAAAACTATCGACGTTCTCTGGCGCTATGGCAGCCACCATCCTTTCCTGTGATTCGCTCATCCAGATTTCCCAGGGTGCTAAACCGGGGTACTTTAGCGGCACTTTGGCGAGGTCGACAGTTGCGCCGATATCCTCGCCTAACTCGCCGATGGCCGATGAAAATCCTGCCGCTCCACAATCGGTTATGGCTCGGATATAGTCTAAATCTCTAGCTTCTAACAATGCGTCAAACATGCGTTTCTCTTCTATGGCATTGCCAATTTGCACGGCGCTGGAGTTAATTTGCGCTGTGTTGTCGGTCATTTCTCCGGAGCTGAAAGTAGCGCCATGGATGCCGTCACGGCCAGTGCGGCCGCCAATTGCCACCACTAAATCACCTAGTTGCGGCTCGCCTTTTCGGGCCCGAATTTCCGGCATGATGCCGTAAGCGCCCACGATAACAGATGGCTTAGCTCGGAAATCTTCATGATAATGAACCGAGCCGTTGGCAGTTGGGATACCCATACGGTTGCCGTAGTCGCACACGCCTTGAACGACTCTCCTCTGCAAATAATCAGGGCGAAGTGTTCCTGGTGGTAATTTGCTAGGATCGAGGTCCGGCGGAGCGAAACAGAACATGTCAGTCGAGATAATATTTTTAGCGCCCTGGCCGGTTCCGGCAATATCGCGAAAGACCCCGCCGCTGCCAGTCATCGCGCCACCGTAAGGCTCGACTGCTGAAGGGCTATTGTGGGTTTCAACTTTTCCGCAAATCGCTTGGCCGTCATAAAAACGTATGACTCCGGAATTATCACCGAACGCCGAAATTACCAGGTCGCCAAAATGCTCCTTAGCGGCTTCTCTGATTCGAGTAAACAGAGGTGGCTTTACAACCCCGTCCACTACCACTTCACCATTGAAGGTCTTGTGGCCGCAGTGTTCACTCCACCGGCCGGCGATAATCTCCAGTTCGCAGTCAGTAGGTTCTCTGCCCTGGCTGCGAAAATATTCTTGAATAACTTTCATTTCTTGTAAGTCCAAAAAAAGTTTCCCGGCTGATAGTTCATTCAATTGTTCAGGCATAGCGTTAATTATCGGCACGGTCTTGACTGGCCCGACCTGGCCTTCAAAACGAAGGCTTTCAGGCGGTTCGGTAACCACATGTTGGACAATTTTGTTGACCAATAAACCGCCAACAATCGCATCGACTTGTGCTGGACTAATGTTGCCTTCAAATGTATAGCGAGTTGAAGAATCAGCGGCAGTTAAATCGATGCCTATATCGGCAGCCGCTTTCAGGATAGAAGCGGCTGCCGGATTCATCACGCCGGGTTGATAAGCAACTTCTACGGTGTCAGGGTCATCATTTGGCTTGGTGTCTAGCTTGAAACTCTCAGTCACAGGATCGCTCAATAATTTGACCGCTAAAGCCTCTGCTTCTGACTCAGTTGTCCCCTCCAGGCGGTAGACCTTGGCTGTGCGGACTGCGGTTAAGTTATCTATCCCAAGAGTCCGCCGGGCTTCTTGAGCAACTCCCCGACCTGCGGGGTCGTCGTCTGTGGACGTTACTATAACTTCATGAATTTTGCTCACGCCACTCCGCCTGATCTTTTAAGAACTGATCGATATCTGTGGGCAATTCCCGCTTTTCTACTAGCTGGGTTCGGGCAAAAAGTGCTTGCGGGCTGTCGTCCGGCTCCACGGGTACGCGGTGCTTGGCTATAATCGGGCCTTGGTCCACGCCAGCCGAAACCAGATGTACTGTGTGGGCAGAATACTTACGGCCTTTCGCTAAAACTTTCTTTGCGGCTTCAACGCCGGCAGTATCAGTCGTCAAAGGCAGTGGTCCGGGATGAGTGTTACTCATTCGGCCTTGGTAGATAGAGTCGTAAACAGGCTGGAATCCGTACTCGTCCAATAAATCGCCCGTCACAATCTTCATGTAGCCCATGAGTGCCACATGGTCAATTCCGCGCGCCGCTAGAGCTTCACAGATTTTTTCAGATTCCCACGGAGTTTGCCCTCTTGTGGCTTCCTCGCCCCTCCTAAGGGGGTATTGCCTACCGCTTATGTATAGAGTTTCTGCTCCCAACCTGTGGGCTTTGTTCAAGAATTTTACTCGACCAAATACTCCTGCGTCTGGATTATTACTGATAACCAGTGGCACCTCTAGGTCGGCCCTTTTGGATACGGTCGCCAGGATGAATGCCTCGGCGGTCGTACCGCCTCCCGAGGCTAGAATTGCCACCTGCGGCTTATGCAGCTCGCCCATAACCCGCAAGTTGTTGTCTTAGCTCGCGCCATTTGGCCACTTCGTTGTGGGTTTGCTCAACTGTTAGGCCAAGGTAGGCATGTTCAGGGTGCAAAACAATCTCTTGTTCTGCCTCTGTCATCAGTGGCCAATAGGTACTTGCTATTTCTTCGTCGTCGATAACCGCCTCTCCTAAGTTTTGATCTTCATCCAGAGCTTTTTGAACAATTCTCTTAGCGGCATTATGCGCGGCGGGATGACCGTATTGACGCAAGTAAACTTGCAAGGGTTCGCTACCAATTGCGCCCTTTTGGGCTCCAAGATTTCTATCCAGATTGACGGTATCCACCTCGAGCTTAGGCAATATTCGGTTAAGAGTTTTGGCCATATGCGCCACTTCTGCCAGCATGATTCCATGAAACCTGCCGGCCGAAGAATCTCGAAGATCACGTTGGTGCTCGCTGGTCAGATTTAGGTAGGAGGTCAGGACCTGTGGTATCACCACTCTCTCAAAACCAGCGACTTGCTCAAAGGTTATGGGATTTCGCTTTTGCGGCATTGCCGATGAGCCTGTAGCGTGTTCTCTGTCGAAAGGCTCACCAACTTCACCAATTTCTGTGCGTTGGAGGTTCCGCATATCGTTAGCTATTTGAGCCATAATGCCCGCGGTGATGCCAAGTTCGGCTAGTAAGCGGGTGGTGTTTTCTGCAGGCACTATCTGCGTGGCGTGCTCGCAAGGCTCAAGTCCTAGCTTTGCTAGTAAAGCTGCCTCAAAAACTATTGGATTATCCATTATTAATGAGGAGGCGTTGTATCCGCCAACGGCACCAGAAAATTTACCCTGCAAGCCGAAAGTGTGCCGATCTAATTCCGTGGCCGATTCACCTAAACGGCCTAAGTAGCGTGAGACTCCGAAGCCGAAAGTGATTGGTACCGCGTGCTGTCCGTGAGTTCGGCCTATCTGGGGCGTATCTGCGTACCTTTCCGCTAAATCGGCTAAATTGTCGCCAAGCTTTACAAGCCTTGGCATTACCAGCCCGTTCATCGCTTCGCGGTATTGCAAGGCGTTGGCTGTAGAAACTATGTCATACGAGGTCGCCGTTGCGTGGACCCAAGGCTTAGCCTCATCGCTAATTTGTGCCGATATGGCTTCGGTTAAAGCTTTGATGTCGTGGCGTGTCCCGCGGCCATCGAATTCTCCCCGTCCGTATTCACGGTCGTCTACTTCCTTGGCGCTAACATTTGCGCAAGCCGCTTCAATTTCCATGGCGACTTCTCTGGAGCAAATATCAAAATCGGCCAGAGTGTGAGCCAGTGCGGCTTCGACATAAGCCTGTAAAGCGATTCGGGTTTCGCCCCCCAGATACTTTTCGGCCTCAGGATCTCTGTAGCGGCCGTCCATAGGATCAATATCACCATAATAATCAGAACGAGATTCTGCTGCTGGGGGAATAAAGGCACCTAAATTGTGTTCAGCCATGCCCGCCTAACTTTTATAATATTTATAGATTAACTTGTACAAATAACACCTGCAAGCATAAGCAGATTTAATAATAAGTCTTGCCGGGGGTGTGTAGCGTATTCCGCATACACACCCCCGGTATCGTCCTCCACTTCCCCTACCAGACGAGCGGGTCGCTGCCCGTCAGACGCCCAGCGATGTTGCCGTACGTGGCTCGGGTGCGGTCGATGAGCTCGCCGGGCATCTCCGGCGCCGGCGGCTTCTTGTCCCAGCCGAGGCTTTCGTAGTAGTCGCGAACCAGCTGCTTGTCCATCGACTTGGGCGGTTTGCCCACTTCGTGGGTCTCAACTGCGACATACCGCGATGAATCCGGTGTGAGCACCTCGTCGCCGAGCGTCAGCTCGCCCGTCTCCGGGTCGAGGCCGAACTCGAACTTGGTGTCCACCAGGATGATGCCCTGCTCCAGCGCGTAGGCTGCGCCGGCGACGTAGAGCTCCAGCGCTCGATCGCGTACTCGCTCGGCGAGCACCTGGTCTCCCAGAATCCGCACCATGCCCTCGAAGTCGATGTTCTCGTCGTGCCCGACTTCGGCCTTGGTCGAAGGCGTGAACAGCGGCTCCGGGAACTTCTCCATCTCCTGCATGTCGGCCGGTAGTTCGATGCCGCTGACCATGCCGGTTCGCTGGTAGTCCTTCCAGCCCGAGCCGGTGAGGTAGCCGCGGACGATGGCCTCGACCGGCAGCATGTTCAGCCGCCGGACGACCATCGTTCTTGGGGCGTCCTCGGAATCGAGCCAGCCGGGCGTGTGCCAGCCGTCGGGCGAGATCAGGTGATGCGGCATGACCTCGCCGACTGGCGTCTGCGTCAGCCAGTGCTGGGTCATGTGCGTCAGCACGATGCCCTTGCCGGGAACCGGCTGGGGTAGTACGACGTCGAACACGCTGATGCGGTCGCTAGCGATCACGACCAACATGTCCGGCTCGTCACCGGGGTAGGTATCGCGCACCTTCCCCCGATGAAGCATTTCCGGCTTAGCCGTCATGTGCTCCTCCTAGAGCTCGATGTTGAAGTTGGCCGGCTTGGCGTTGAGATCCAGGTAGGCCCGAAGCCGCCTGGCGACTTCGTGGTCGGTTGCCGCCAGTATCTGTCCGGCGGCGATGGCGGCGTTCTTGAGGCCTGCCTTGCCTACTCCCGCCGTCAGGACTGGTACGCCCGGCGGCATGTACAGGCAGGAGTCGATGCCGTTCTCGTCGAGCGGCACTCCGATGACCGGCTTGCTCATGCCCGTGTTGCCGGCGATAGCGCCCGGCAGGGCGGTGGCCATTCCGGCGACGGCGATGAAGACCAAGGTTCCGTCTTCGCACGACGCTTTGCAGAATGCCGCGAGCTCGTCGGGGTTGCGGTGAGCCGAGCAGATTGAAACCGCCCGGTCCGCCCCCAGTTGATCGAGAATGTCCAGCATTCCCGATTCCTTGACGACACCCTCGTCGCTCTTGCTTCCTATTACTACCTGTACCTTTGGCACGGTGTGTCCTTCCTGTCTGGATGGATGCGCGCTTACTCGCGTCTTTCGTCAAACTGTTTCGATAGGGTTCCTCCCATCGTAGTGAAGGTCCGATTACAAGCGGTTAAACCTGCATAGCAAAATCATCACACGGGGTAAAACACTTTGCAAGCATGAGCGTTACCGAGATTTATAGGTTTGCAATACCTAGCCCAGTCATTAATAATAAGTTTTATAAAACAGCTGGGTGGTGCAGCCTAAGGAGGTAGTGCCATGGCCGATAAAGAAAATGCTCTAATCTCGGTTTATAACAAAAATGGACTGGAAGAATTTGCCGATGGCTTGGTGGCTCAAGGCTTTAATATCTACGCTTCCGGCGGCACAGCCAGAAGAATTAGCGAAGCCGATATCCCGGTCACCGACGTAGCGGAATTAATAGGCGGTGGTTCTATTCTGGGTCACCGAGTCGTCACTTTATCGCGTGAAGTCCATGCCGCTCTCTTGGCCCAAAAGACACCTGAAGACCTTGAGGAGCTGGAACGTTTAGGGATACCTTTGATAGATCTGGTCGCCGTAGATATGTATCCTTTGCGTGATGAGTTAGCCAAGCCCGACAGCACAGAGGAAAGTGTCACGGAACAGACTGATATCGGTGGCCCAACTATGTTACGGGCCGCCGCCAAAGGTCGCCGGATTGTCTTATCAAGAGTTGAGCAGCGAGCCGAAGTTCTGGAGTGGCTCAAAAATGGCCGGCCCGACGAGGAAGAATTCCGCCGCCGTTTAGCAGGTATCGCTGAATACGAAGTCGCGGCCTATGTACTGGAGTCGGCCAGGTATTTGGGAGGCCCGGCCGTTTTTGGCTTTATGGGCCAAAGGGTCTCGACGCCGCTTTATGGTGAAAATCCATGGCAAGGCAACGCTGGAATCTATATGGACAGAAACAGCACTAACCCCTTGGCCTTCCACCGTTTTGAACAGCATGGCGGCATTGAAACCAGCTACAACAACGTGGTTGAATTTGCTGAGCGGATGACCCAGACCGTAGCCCACATTGCGGCTGGTTTTGAAAAGAATTTTGGCGAAGTGCCAGCTTTGGCGATTGGCGTTAAGCACGGCAATCCGTGTGGTGCCGCATACGCCAACACCCCCCATGAAGCCATTAGAAAGATGATTGAGGGTGACGAGCGGGCAATTTTTGGCGGTTCTATTATGTTGAATTTTGAACTGGACGGGGAGCTAGCGGAACTACTGGTGAGCCATGGCATGCCGAGTGACCAGAAACGTTTGTTGGATATCGTCATAGCCGCCGGCGCCGATGAAGACACGATTGATATTTTGCAGCGCAAAACCGGCAAACTAAGACTTTTGACTAATCCGGCGCTAGCAGAGCTAGGCGTCGATTCGTTGGACACAAAACCACGATTTAGGTATATACCGGACGGGGCCGCGGTTCAGGATAATTACACCTACGTTCCAAACTTAAAGCGCGATGCAGCAATATTGGCCGGCGGCTGGGTAAGTCCTGAGCAAGAGCGCGATTTAGTTTTGGCCTGGGGGGTTGGCTCAACTAGCAATAGCAATACCATAACCTTAGTTAAAGACGGCAAGTTAATAGGTAACGGCGTAGGCCAACAGGATAGAGTCGGAGCAGCCGAATTAGCCATAAAGCGAGCTAAAGATGCAGGACATAATGTGGAAGGAGCTTGCGCCTACAGTGATAGTTTCTTCCCTTATCCGGATGGGCCTCTAATCCTCGCGGAAGCTGGTATCGGAATAATTCTGTCCAGCAGCGGCTCTGTAAAAGACTCGGAGATAGCCGAGGCTTTAGCAGCCAAAAAATTGCAGAGCTTCTTAACCCTCCCCGACAAAGAAGCCCGCGGCTTCTTCGGCCACTAGTCGACGCAGGCGTCTTGGTTCAGCAGACGCTGGCGCATTTGGGCAAAGCGGCGCTGCTGCTCCAGGGCGATTTCTTGCAAAAACCTTCAAACCTAATGGGTGTTCGCCAAATCAACCATTTCTTGAATTGTTGCCGGTTGCAGGCTGTCCAATATTTGCTTTAGCTGATCTTTATCAAATATCTGCTGGCTCGAGAAACTGATTAAAGTCGAGCCAATCTTACAGAAACCGTATGTTGATGATACTGGCTGATCACCTGCTCCTACCTGTGCGTAGTAAACCTGGCAGCCACTTGAGGATTTACCAATATCTGTGCAGGTAAAGTTGTAGTAACCTGAATCCGGGTCCGGGTAGCCGGCAGTCGGACTCATACACCAATTGGGTGGATTATAATTTGCGGGAGCTTTAAATTCATTGAGCTTGCTATAATCATCGAGCCTAATCTCGTAAAACGGCTGAGTAGGCTCATATTTATTAAAAAAAGTAGATGCAACAGCATAACCGGGTTTATAAAGCTGGGTATTTAAGGACTTAAGCTGGGTGGCTAAACGGTGTTTATCACCAAGATTATCCAGGGTCTTAATAAAAGGCGGCATGATGAGGATAAAAATAAATATTTCAATAGCGGCTAGACCAATTCCTGAAGTCCAGTCACTGAATCTAAGTTTTTGGTCAAACAGCTTGATTTCAATTGGCAGGATGATGACGGCAAGAACAGCAGTTATGGCGAAGCCGAATAATTCTTGCCTGCCTCCGGAATTAAACGATTCGGGTCTGAGCTGATAGCTAAGTGTGGCTCCAATAACATAGGCCGGGACAGTCGTAAACAGAAAAGCATATATTGCCAAAGCTCTTCTACTGGTTACCAGCCATAGCATCAAGAATATTCCTGAAACTATGTAGGCTATGAATCCATCTATTATTGAGCTAAGAACGTCCCCTATACCACAAGCTATGCCGGGCCCTTCACAGGCAGCGGGATTATTAATCGAGTAGGATGCGACCGCAAAGGCAATCGCAAAAGCTGCCACGGCAGTAATAGCTGAGCCAATCAGCCAGTATTTTTTGAGCTGCCCATTGTTGGGCAGTTCGGTCTTCATAGCAATTATTAAATAGTAAAGGCTTTATTTATGCTAATGTTAGATTCACGCAAAGGCTCGCTAATTGGCGTGGAGTGAGCTGAATATCTGGCGAGAAAATAGAGCAAACGCTAGTCGACGCGGGCGTCTTGGTTCAGCAGCCGCTGGCGCATTTGGGCGAAGCGGCGCTGTTGCTCTAGGGCGATTTCTTCGGGCGATTTCTGAGTCGCTGCGGCTGGTTCGCCGTTTTGGCCGCTGCCGTTAGCCGGTTTTTCTACCATTCGGCCGCCAATAACGTTTACCACCGGAATGACAATCGGGCTACGTTGGGTCTGTTCGTACAGAAAGTGCGTAACGTAATCCTTTAACTCGGCCTTAAAGCGGTCTAAGTCGACGCGCTTATAGCGCTGAACTACCGCCCGGCGCAGCTCATTGCGAAAAGCGTTCATTAACTCTTCGTTGTCCTTCATGTAAATGAAGCCGCGGCTGATGATATCCGGACTGGTCAATAAAGTACCATTCTTTTTATCGATAGTTAGGACCACTGCCACTAAGCCTTCTTCGGCCATCAATACCCGGTCCTTAACTACGATAGTCGAAACAATCGCGCCGGTTTGGTCCACCAGAATGGTCCCGTGCGGTACTTGACCGTCTAGCTCCATTTTGTCTTTGGTGAAGGTCACAACGTCGCCGTTGCCGATGTTTGCAGTGTTAGCTCGGGGTATGCCGGCTTCAACCGCCACATCAATATGGTATTTCTTAGCGGTGTAATCACCGTAGATAGGCAGGAAGAACTTGGGCTTGAGCATCTCAATCATTTCGCGGTACTCGTCCTGACTGCCGTGGCCGGAAACGTGCAATGGACCAACGTGGTCCACGTCGTGGCTTTCGTGCCGGTATACATGCACGCCCTTTTTCAGGAACTCGTCTACCATGGACCTAATCAATGCGTCATTGCCGGTGTAAGGAATTGGCGAGCCGGATAATATTACAGTATCCTGAGCTTCCAATTTTACGTGTCTGTGATCGCCGGTGCTCATCCGTTGTAGGGCGGAATTAGGCTCTCCCTGGACTCCTGTACAAACCACCACTATCTCATCAGGCTTCATGGTAGCTACGGCGGCAATTGGCACGAAAGTTCCTTGGGGAATCTTCATAAAGCCATTGCGGACCGCCATCTCCAGTGTGCTGACTAGGCTGCGGCCGTCCATTGCGACCTTCCGGCCGTGTTTGACGGCGGCGTTAACAACCATCTGCACCCGGTTAACATTGGTTGAAAACATTGCCAAGAAGACCCGGCCTTCGGCGCCTTCCATAATGTCGATGATACTTTGTTCGATTATCGACTCGGAAGGTGTGCGCCCGGGGCGGTCACTGGTGGTGCTTTCGCTCATCAGCAGCAAAACCCCTTCGCGGCCGAGCTCCATGAAGCGGTCCATATCGGTTTTTTCGTGGTCCAGCGGATTGGGGTCAAAGCGGAAGTCGCCGGTATTGACCAACCGCCCCACGGGCGTATCGATGACTATTGAGGTACTTCCCGGGATAGAGTGGGTTACCCTAACTAACTCGACGAAGAACTCGCCGATTTTCAAACGTTCGTGGGTAGTTTCGTTCATGACCACGGTTTTCAGCTCAAAGCCATCAGGCATTGGCACGCCGAAGTTTTGGAAGATTTCCTCTACCCGGCCGATGGTAAACTTACTGCCGTAAACCGGAACGTTATATTTGGGTAGGATGTGTGGCAGGGCGCCGATGTGGTCCAGGTGCCCGTGGGTAATCACGAAGGCTTTGATTTTGCCTTTGATCTGGTCCAGGTAGGTGGAATCGGCGATACCATAGTTGATGCCAGGTAAATCGACGCCTAGGTCATTGCCGCAGTCGATGACGATGGCGTCATTTTTATATTCAATGACCATCATATTCTTGGATCCACCGCTATCCATGCCGCCCAGACCCACAATCTTCAGGCGCGGGCTGTCATCTATCTGGTTAGCGCGGCGCGGCTTTTGGTCGACTAGCGGCGCGGACAGGTATTGGTTGGCCACGCGGGTGGCGTCTTGGACCGCTTGTTTTTGGGCGCGAATAGCCGCGCCGCGGCTAACGTTGCGTCCGGTAGAGGTTATTTTACCTCTGTTATTGTTCCCTTGTTTAGGGTTGCCGCCGGGTTTTGCCGGATGGCTGGGTTTGTTATTTTTTGGATTCATATTAATTTTCCTTTCTTTTTAGAATTTATAAAAATGAATTTCTTTAATTAATTTGCGCCAAGATCCGCGGAACGCGGGCAAAATCGTCAATTAACGTTTGGCGCATGCCGCCGTTATAAAGCGCGGCGGCGGGGTGGAACAGAGGCAGGTAAACCTGACCTTGATATCTTTTCGGCTGCCCATGGCAGTCGCTAATTCTCAACCCGGGCGGCAACAGCACTTCCATGCTGTGGCGGCCTAGGGTGACAACCAATTTTGGCTTGATGACTTCAAGTTGACGGCGCAGGTAAGGCAAAAACGCGCTCTTTTCATCCGGTAAGGGATCGCGGTTTTCTGGCGGTCGGTATTTGACGATGTTGGTTATGTAGATATCTGACCTCTTCATTTTAACGGTCGCCAGCATTTCATCCAAAAACTTACCGGCAGCGCCCACAAACGGTAGACCCTGCTCGTCCTCGTTTTTGCCCGGAGCTTCACCGATAAAAACTACTTCGGCATCCGGATTACCGTCGCCAAAAACTATTTGCTTAGCGCCGACTGCCAGCTCCGGGCAAACCTTATCTTTTAAAATATCCTGTTTGATAGTTTCAAGCTCCTTGGTTTTTTTCGATTTGTCATTCATCAACTTATTTACGAATCAGATTGGTCACGCCGCGTTTTAGCTCTTTGGCCGCCCAAATCAGGAATATGATTGCCAAGGCATATTGCCAATAACTACCGTAATTAATAGCCAGACTGGCAAAGCCGTAGGCGATAGCTAGGAAAACCACAGCCAGCACAAAGAAGATCCAGCGATTGTTCATCAACTTTCTTTCCCAGTCTGGCTTTGGTTTGTTACCCATCTTATTTCTTCTCAAGTTCCCTGGCGGCAGCCTTCATACTTAGCTGCAACCGCCCGCGGTCATCTATTGCTACTAATTTTACCGTAACTTTGTCGCCTTCCTTAACTACATCGGATGGTTTTTCCACGCGCTCTTCTTTCATTTCCGAAACATGGACCAAGCCATCTTTGCCGGGCATGATTTGCACGAAAGCCCCAAAGTCCATAACGCTGACCACCGGTACGTCTTCGTAAATCTTGCCGACTTCCGGCTCAGCTGTCAGGCTGCGGATGTACTGGATAGCGGCCTGAATGCTCTTTTGGTCGGGGCTGGCAATCATTACCGTTCCATCGTCTTTGATGTCAATTTCGGCGCCGGTCTCGGCAATGATTTTATTGATAGTTTCGCCGCCTTTGCCAATAACCTCGCGGATTTTGTCAGGGTTAATCATGATGGCTTCAACGCGGGGCGCATAGGGGCTGAGCTCTTTGCGTGATTCTCCCAAGGTGGTCAACATATGCTTGAGGATTTCCGCGCGGCCATCTTTGCCTTGTTCCAGGGCCTTCTTGAGTACTGCAACAGGCAGGCCATGGACCTTCATGTCCATCTGCAGGGCGGTTACGCCCTTAGCTGTACCGGCGGCCTTAAAGTCCATATCGCCGGCAAAATCTTCGGCGTCAGCGATGTCGCTCATGATGTAAGGCTTATCACCTTCCATCATCAGACCCATAGCAATGCCAGAAACAGGGGCTTTTAGTGGCACGCCGGCATCCATCAGCGCCAAACAGCTAGAGCAGGTCGCGGCCATGCTGGTGCTGCCATTCTGACTCATTATCTCGGTAACCGAGCGCATGGCGTAAGGGAAGTCGGCTTCGGCTGGCAAAACAGCACTGAGGGCGCGTTCTGCCAGATAGCCGTGGCCGATTTCGCGGCGGCCGGGGCTGCCTAAGCGACGGACTTCACCAACGGTGTAACCCGGTGCATTGTAATGATGCATGTAGCGGCGCTCGCCGTCGCTGACTTCCATGGTGTCGACCATCTGGGCATAGCTAAGCGGCGCCAGGGTGACTACATTCAAAGCCTGAGTCATGCCGCGGGTGAATATCGACGAACCGTGAGCCCGGGGCAAAAGACCGACTTCGGATGACAGCGGTCGGATTTCAGTTAATTTGCGGCCGTCGGGGCGAATACTATCCTTAACGATACCCTCACGCACGTCTTTGTGCAGCGCCATCTGGAAAACTTCATCGTAATCATTTTTAGCAGCCGAGTAATCCTCGCCGATTTCTTCGGCGAAGTGGGCGTGCATAGCTTCGCGCAGGTCATTGACG
Organism: uncultured Candidatus Saccharibacteria bacterium; assembly: GCA_964448095.1. Classification (GTDB taxonomy): domain Bacteria; phylum Patescibacteriota; class Saccharimonadia; order Saccharimonadales; family UBA10212; genus CAYUUT01. The sequence goes on from CAYUUT010000005.1 coordinate 33,882, forward strand.
ATGTCGTTGCGCTCCGGGTAGGGCAAGCGCAGTCCAGCGCCCAGCTTGCCGGCAATCCAGGTCTCAACCCGCTGCTCAATGTTGCTATCAGCCTTCAAAAGCGTGTATTCCTGAGGTGTTACACCAATCTTTTTGACTAATTCATTTTGCAGTTCGATGGCTGGCTGGATAGCCTTTTGAGCATATTCTATAGCCTCGATAATCGTCTCTTCCGGTACTTCATCAGCGCCGGCTTCGACCATCATTACGCCGTCTTTAGTGCCGGCAACCACCAGATCTAAACCGCCGTTTTTTAGCTGCTCAGCGCTGGCAAAAGCCTGCGGCTTACCGTTGACTAAGCCTACGCGCGCACTGGCAATTGGGCCGTCAAATGGTGCGCCGGTCAACATAAAGGCGGCGCTCATGGCAATCATCGCCACGGCATCGGGCCGGAAGTCCGGATCCATACTCAGCATAGTCGCTACGCCTTGCACTTCATGGCGGTAGCCCTTGGGCCACAGCGGCCGGATTGGTCGGTCAATCAAGCGGCCAATAAGCACGGCGTCATCCGACGGTCGGCCTTCGCGCTTGATAAAGCGGCTGCCGCTAATCTTACCAGCGGCGTAGAATTTCTCTTCGTAATCAATGCTCAGCGGGAAATAATCCATCCCTTGCACAACGTCCGAACCGACCATGGCGGTGCCCAGCACTACGGTGTCGCCGTAGCGCACCAGCACGCTGGCGCTGCTTCTAAAGCCAACGCGGCCAACTTCTAAGCTCAGCTCCCGGCCACAAAACTCGGTGCTGACTTTAATTATTTTCTTTCCAAAAGGGTTTATGGTTTCTGCCATAGCTGTGAATAGTTCCTTTCCGGTTCACGGGTCAGGGTGCAAATATATCTTCTTGTGCTATTGATATATCTGTAGCTCTGACCATGAACGGTCTTTAGTATTTAATGTGCACAAGCTTATCAGCCAATGGCTGAGCTGAGTCTGGGCACTTTAGCGGCGGATGCCAAGCCGCTTGATAAGGGAGAGATAGGCCTCGCCATCCTTTGAAGCAATGTACTGCAACAGGCGCTTGCGCTTGCCAACTAACTGTAGCAATGCCCGGCGGGCGGCAAAGTCGTGCTTGTTGGTCTTAAGATGCGCGGTCAATTCAGCAATCCGCTCGGTCATAATGCCGACTTGCACGGCGCTAGAGCCGGTATCAGTCTTGTGCGCAGCCAAATCAGAAGTAATCTTGGCCTTCTTCTCCGAAGTTATCATTCTTGACTACATTCTAGCAGATTAGAGACTATTTGACAACCCCTGTTGGATCTTGGTGAAACTGATACCCTCCAGGGAGATTGCTTGATTTGTCTTGAATTTACCAACAGAGGTGCGCCGCAGAGCTGATAGATAAGCGCCGGTATCCAGCTCTTTGCCAATATCCTCAGCCAAAGTCCTAATATAAGTACCGCTGCTAACAGACACGGAGAAGCTCAGCTTAGAATAAGCGTACTTTATATCTGTTATTGAGTAGATTTTGACTTGCCGCGGTTCCAATTTTACTTCTTGGCCTTTGCGGGCCATATCATAAGCTCGACGGCCATCTACTTTAATGGCGCTATAAATAGGCGGGACTTGGCTAATATCCCCTATAAAATCCTTTAAAACAGCCTCAATTTTATCTAAATCGGGCTTTTTATCTGATTTTTCGGTGATTTCACCTTCCCTGTCGCCTGTAGTACTGGTCTTGCCGAGAGTTAACTCTGCTTCATAAATTTTATCCAATTTACTGAATTCAGCTGCCCGCTTAGTGTATTTGCCCAAAACCAAAATCATCAGGCCGGTGGCTGCCGGATCCAGTGTGCCGGTGTGGCCAATCTTAATCTTTTGTCCGGTTTCAGCTTTAATAATCCCGCGTACGCGGGCTACCACGCCAAAACTAGAAATCCCAGCCGGTTTATCGACCAGCAAAATGCCATCCATTGGTCAGAGTATATAGGACTTAGGAATCAGATGATTTTTTATAACTGGGGCTACTGGGCAGCATAGCGCCGGGATTGGAGCTAAGTGGCAGTGGCGGCGGCACGGGCGGCGGAGCAGCTGGACCCGGGTCATCTTCGGACTGCCCAGCCGATGTGGAGGCAGATATTTCACCGTTGCCGTTGGCTGGCAAGTCCAAACTGGGCGTGTCATCCGAATCAGCGGTTGAGCCGTGTAGCTCAGGCCCGACCGGTTGGGCATTTAGTGCCTCTACTGGACCGGCGGCCGCCGGATCAAAAGGAGCGCTATCTAGAGCTCCTTCCACGGCATTGCGGGCGCTGTCTAGGCTTGAGCCATCTGACGGGTGGGTGGGTTTTATAATCTGTGAAGGCTTATATATGGCGTCACTTTGCTCATTGCTGCCCAGCGGGTCTATTGAAACCTCCGGATCTAATCCCCCGTTTTGGGTGTCGGCGGTAAAAGCCGAGCTCATAGCCGGCGGCCGACCGGGATCCATCAAGGCATGCGTTTGCTGCACTTCGGGTGTAGTAGCGTCAACCGGTTTAGGCGGAGGTGCAGACGGGGGCGGAACTGGCGTATTGTTTATGGTTTCGTCCATGGCCACCAGGTTGCCCTGCTTATCGATCTCAATCTCTTTGGGGTTGATTTCTACCTCGCCATCGTCAGCCTTTTTACCATGTCCGATGTTTAGGGCGCCGTCTCTTCTGGCCTTAGTTTTAGAAGGCTCGACTTCTTCGAGCGCCGGCGGAGCCGGCGCTCCCTTTATAGGTGCGGCCGGCGGCGGGGCTGGCGGTTCCAGCTTGCTGGCGATTAGCTGTTGGTTAGCGCCGGCGGCCATCAGCTGGGCGGCCATAGTCATAACTTTGGGCGAAGTGTGATCATTACTAAAGCGCTTTGTCTCAGCCACCAGACCCGTCAGGAACGAGGTAGCCATCTGGCCGTCCAGCAAACCGGTTCCAAAAGCTTCGCTAATACTTACAATCATCTCGGATAAACTGCTGGCAGCCGGGTCCTGCCAGTTAATCTGTCCCAGTTGCGGCGCTTTACCCGGTCCGGTATTCACCGAAATCACAGTGGCGTCGTGCAAAATCCGGCCATGGGCGGCGATAGCCTGGTCAATCTGCGTTCGCTCCTTAATACCCAGAGCAATCACCACTTCAACGTTAAAATCACCGTGGCTGAACACTAAATCACTTTCACTAAGGGAAGTCTTGTACGGTGTTATAAAGACGCGCACCACATCGTTTTCGACCTTGTAGCGCAACTTATCGGCCTTATTTTTATCCAAACTGATAATAAAATCTTGCAGGCTATCGGTGTTGGTCTCGATAGTTTTCTCGGGCTGCAAGAACGCCAGGACAGAGGGCACTTTGCCGGAGAAGATGGCCGTGGCGTGCTTCTCTATCCTGTTCAGCAGCAAAGTTAAACCAATACAGGCTGCCAACTGGTCTAATGAAGGGTTATTGTTAACCGTAACCAGAATGTTATTGGCCTGTTTAACGCGCTCAACTATCTGTTGTTTTGCTGCCGTCTGGTCCATGTTTTTGTTTTTTTGTGAGGTGAAGTTTTTGTGAGGTGACTTCTGAGACTTAGCCTAACATAAGCTTTTAGGCTAGGCAAGGAGTTTTTACACTTTTCAAGAATAGGAGCTAAAATATCTGCCTAAACACTTTACAAACAGGGGTTGAGCCTGTATAGTTACAGCTCATGCCAATTATTAAATCTGCCAAAAAGCGCGTAAAAGTGGCCGCCAAGGCCAATGCTCGCAATGTTCAAACCAAGCGCACCCTGCGTGATGCCCTAAAGGCCTTCTCTAAGTCTGTTGAAAGCGGTAAGACCGCAGAAGTAGCCAAGGCCGAAAAGGCCGCAGTCAGCGCCCTGGATGTAGCGGTTAAAAAGGATATCTTACACCGTAATAAGGCCGCCAGGCAGAAGTCCCAATTATCCAAACTGGCCAAGGCCGCTGGCGCTAAGCCCACCAAATCCGCCGCAAAACCGGTAGCCAAAAAAGCGCCGGCCAAAAAGCCCGCTGCTAAGAAGTAATCACCCACCTATTCCTCTTGTGTTTTTAGGCATAAAGTGGTACAATGCTGTTCGTCTCTGAGTTTTGGGGATGTTCGCTCCGCGAACGCTAAAGAGAAACTAGAGAAGTTGCTTCAGTCTTCGACAAGAAAGGAATGGGATCATCAAATGCCTCAGCCCAAGCGGCTTGAACCGCAACACTCCTGCTTCGGCCCGGAGATTCCCTATGGGCTCGACAGAGATCCTGAGGGTGCCCGCTCCAGAAGAAGCCGTTCCGGCGGTTTCATGCGTGTGTGCGCGTTCGTAGCGCTGGCGGCTTTCACGGCTTACGCCGGCTACCGCACTCACACGACCGGTCCGGGTGTCAGCTCGGACAGGTGGACCGGACTCTTTGCCCTCTCGATGATCGCCTTCGCGTTCACCGCGCTTCTTCGGATTCCGAAGATCGCGAACTCGAAGCCCTTCAAGCACGACTGAAGCCCATGGGCTCCGCCGCACCGCGGCGGAGCCCAGCTTCATTTATAAGGTCAAAATGTAGGTTTTGAGGGCCTCGTCCAGGTCTATGGCGCTGGTTTTGCCCTGCCAGTCCATCTTATAAGCCTCGTCTACCAAGCTTTTTAGCTTGGATTCATCCATTTTTGAAGCCAAGTGCATAGCTTTAGTGACTGGATACGGATTAAGGCCGGCGTCTTTGGCGATTTCACCCGCTAACCGGCCGCGGCCCGATTTTGCCAGGGCTAATATGTTTAGCTGCCAGCCAAGCATCGCCAAAATGGTTTTCGGTTCAACTTTTTGGGCGCGCTGTTCGTCATAAAGTTTTAAAGCCCGTTTTTTGTTGCCAGCAAAGGCCGCGTCCAGTAGGTCAAATATCTTACTTTGTGGTGTGGGTTCGACAAGGAGTTCTATATTTTGTCGAGTAATTTGTGGTTCGTAAGCCAGCAATTTTTCCAGCTCCATAGACAGCATTTGTTGGTTGGCCCCAATGCGTTCAACCAAAAAATTAGCGTCTGCTAAACCTAACTGACTGCCGTGTGTTTTAGCCTCATTCACTAGCCAACCGGCTAGCTGGCGGGCATCTAATTCGGCATATTCCTCTAGCTGGGTTTGACTTTTTAACACCTTAAAATAGAGTGTTCGGCGGTCCAAGACCGGTTCGTAGATTATTAAATCTGTCGTGTCTTCAGTCGAACTAATAATTTGTTCAATTCGCTCAGCGGCATCTTTGTTCGCCGATAGCTCACGGACTACCACCATTTTGCGGGCTGCTAAAAATGGCAGGCTTTGGGCGGCGTCAATTATGGCCTGATAATCGGCTTCGGAGCCGTCTAAACGCTCCAATGCCAGCTCGCCCTGCTCCGCCACAAATTTTGTGGTTAGTTCGTCTAATCGTTGCCGTAAAGCGAATGAATTACCGCCAGCCAAAGTTATTATCATTTGGGCGTCCTTTGCTCTTTAGGGCAAATATGCGTGCCGCGGCCGGCGACTCTAATTTTAATAATTGTGGCGCCGCAACGCGGGCACGGTTGGCCCTCTTTGCGGAAAACATTGGCAAATTGGATATAACTACCTTTTTTGCCTTCGGCATCAACATAATTCCTATCCGTTGAGCCGCCCTTTTCGATACCTAGCTTTAACACCGCCAAAAGCGCACTGTGCAGGGCAATTAGTTTGGTGCGCGGGACTTTCGTTACCAGTGTGGCGGGATGGATTTTGGCGCCCCACAGGGACTCGTCGGCATAGATGTTGCCTACCCCGGCCAAGACCTTCTGGTCGAGCAGTACAGCTTTGACTGGACTGTTTTTGCGGGTCTGCAGACGCCCTATAAAGCGGTCTACTGTAAAGTCGTCCTCTAGCGGCTCCGGGCCGACGGTTTTTAGAAAGTCGATTTCTGGTACTTCCACAGAGGGCAACAGGCGCATCCAGCCGAACTTGCGCTGATCATTGAAATAAAGCTTGTTGCCATCCGTAAAATCGATAATCACGCGAGTGGATTTATCCGGCAAATTGTTAATCAGCGAATCATTGGGGTGGCCGGCGCCAAAGCGCTCCTTACCCACAAACACCAACTGGCCGGTCATTTTCAGATGAATTACCAGTGAGTAATCAGATGAAAGTTCAATTATTAGGACTTTGGCGCGCCGGCGGACTCGGGCAACAGATGCCCCGACCAAAAAACGGGCGACGTCCGCCGGCGCGTTGGGAAAACTCTTGGCCCAATCGTGCCAAACGTCCTTAACTACCAGACCTGGCAAAAATTTGGCCAGGCCGGCTCGGACTGTCTCAACCTCGGGTAACTCCGGCATACCCTTAAATTATACAGTCAAGTCGTAGTTAGTTCTTCAGCTGAGGCCAGCTTTTTAAAAGAGTGCTCGACCTTGCCGCCGTTTAAAATATGCGCCGCCAAGCTATCAGGACTATGGGTACGAACCTCAACGTTGTTAGGCCCGCCAACCAGGCTGTATTCGCAGAGCCAACCTAGCGGCAAATGGTGCCTAATGTCGGCTGCGACAGCGGCCATCTCGGGGCCCGGAGCGCCGTTTATCTCCGTAAGCCTGGGATCCCCCTCGATAACTGAGTTCAGCAGAGCTAGGTACGCTGAGTGGTAATAAGCCTCGTTAGTCGCAAAGATTTCTATTTCTACAGCGTGAACTTCGTTGTCTAAACCAAGCGGAACAGACCTTGTAAATACCCCTGCGGCACCGATTACCTCGCCAAACCTATTTATGACGTGCGTCTGGCCTTCGTCATCTTCCTTGGCTAAAGGCTCGATTGCCATTGTCCTGGCGACTGCTGTCCATTCGTCGTCTTCCGGCGTAGGCACAAGGTGAAGATGTACACCTAACGCGGTCTCTTCTGGTGGATAGGAAAGTGGCGCTTGCTGTTCTTTTGTTGCCATCTTGGTTTTTAGTTGATAATGCTTACGTTACGCTCACGGCATTACTTATTCAATAGTCAAATCGGTACATAAGTGGCCTATACTAGAGTTTAAATGGATAGTTTGCAGGATATCTTAGGTAAGAAAAGCTTTGTTCCGCCAGATGAGTTTAAAGATGTCCGCGAATACATCCGGCGGCGCTATAACAGTAATTGTTACGTAAAGATTCAGCGCGACGCGCTGATTGTGACCGTCAAAGGCTCGGCGCTGGCCGCCACTATTCAGCTGGAACGCCAGCGCCTTATAGAAGAGTGCCACTTGACCAAAAAACTAGTTATCCGTGCCAGCAGATAGAATTTTATCGAGCTCGGTTTTCATCTGTTCAAAATCTCGATAATGAATAGCCTGCATACCTACCGCCCGGGCGCCTTCGCAATAGCGTTCAACGTCGTCGATAAAAACGCATTCGTTCGGCTGAACGCGCAGCCTCTGGGCCGCTATTTGGTAGATTTTAGGATTAGGTTTGGTGAGCGCCACTTGAAAAGAAAAGACCATCGCGTCAAACAGTTTTTGCTCTTCATCATTCAAAAAACTATCTGTTATCCAGGTCGTTCCGATATTGCTGAGCATGCCGATTTTATAGTCTTCACCCAGAATTCTTATATAGTCCATTAATCGGGTATTTTTAGTGGCTTGAGGGGAGGTTACAATGGCTTCCACTGGTTGAAGCGCCCGGCCGGTGGCTAGCTCAACGCCTTTCATAAAATCTTCCAGTTTTATCGCCCCGGAATCATATTGGTGGTTTAGCTCTTTGGCCTTCTCTAGCCCAGGACCTGGCGGAACTGAATCACAAAAATCTTTCCACCAGTCCTTAGTTAGGACGCCAAAACAGTCAAAGATGACGGCTTTTATCACCCTTGCAGTGTAGCAGTTAGTCTAGATTGACGTCTTCTACCAGAGCCTGGTAGTTGGTAATTTGGGCTTCGAATAATTCCTGCAATAACTGGGAGTTTCCGCCCAAATTACCAGTGTTGGTCCCACACGTGGTCGTCCATAGATTGGATAAAGTACTGCCATTTTGGATTAGCCGGAAATTAATTCGCTGGCCAAGCGGGCACTGCCCGGTCTCGTCTACGCCGGCGGTTTTACTTTTACGGGTTTCGCTAAAACCGGCCAGATTGATGGCGTGTAAAAAGACATTATAGGCATCTTCGGTGTTATAGCTGGGGATGCTTTGAATAACTGTGCTGCTGTAGCCCTGAATCACGTTCAACTCACGGCTGTCTTTATCAACTGTAACTTTAATTGCCCTGTGGGTGTCATCGCCGTTAATGGCTCCGTCGATAGTCATTACAACCTGAGCATCGGTATTAGCGTAGCTGGTCAGTGTTTTAACAGGGGTGGTTGGAGTATTTTTTTTGCCGCCTCCAACAAACAGGAGAATCACCAGGATAATTAAGGCTAAAAAGCCGGCAAAGACCAAAAATACGCGTCCTAAATACATAAAAACTCTCTAACAGGAATTATAATACCATAATCGTTATAAATATGCAAGTAAGGGTGCTTAGATTTAGCTAATTTTTGATTTGCCACTCAGCGTAACGAGCGACAACTTTATCGTCCGGCGGCATAAAAGCGAATTTAGCCGCTTCTTCCGGCTGTACCCATTTATAATCGTCGTGTTCTTTGCTGAGTTTCACATCTGTTGATTTGGCTCTGCAGACACTAAACACAGCTATAATGTGGTGTTTTTTGCCGTTAATTACTGGATACCACTCGCCCACGTAGATAGGACGCAGGATTTCGACCTTCAGGCCGGTTTCTTCGAATACCTCGCGGTGCAGGGCCTGGTCATAGCTTTCATTACTATCTATGCGTCCACCCACAAGACCATATAGGCCGTCTTGGGAGCCCAAATTATCCTTCTCCGGCTCACGCAGAATAAGAACTTCGCCTTTGTCGTTAACGATTAATGCCTTCGCGGCAACTTGGAGAACTACGTCAGCCATTATGGAACGTTGGTCGGGTCCCAGTTAACGCGGTAATTTTGGTCCAGCTTCTTTAGTGTGGCCATATCATCTTTGTCCAGTTTGAAGTCAAAGATATCAAAATTTTCCTTGATGCGGTCGGCGTGGACTGATTTGGTCAGCGCAACTACGCCGTAATCTATGCACCAGCGCAGCATGATTTGCGGTACCGATTTACCATGCTTCTTAGCAATTTCTAGTAAGGTCGGGTCTTTGAAGAAATGGCCCTCCACCAGAGGTGTGTAGGCTTCAACAACAATATCGTTGGCTTTGCAGTAATTTACCAACTCTGGCTGCTGCATGACCACGCTCAGCTCTACTTGGTTAACCGCTGGCTGGATCTTGCACTTCTTCATCTCTTCCAGATGCCTGATTGTGTAGTTGCTGACGCCGATTGCTTTGGCTTTACCGCTGGCGTGAATTTGCTCCAGCTGTTTCCAGCCCATATTCCGGGTTTCGGTTACGGGAAAATGGAGTAGCAGCAAATCGACGTATTCCATCTGTAATTTTTCCAGAGATTCATCAAAGGTGGATATGCAATCCCAAAAGTTATCGTTCCAGATTTTGGTGGTGATGAACAAGCCTTCGCGTTTGACACCAGCGTCTTTAAGAGCTTCGCCCAGATATTGCTCGTTGCCGTAAACTTGGGCGGTGTCAAAATGGGTGAAGCCGGCATCGAGCGCCAGCTTTACAGAGTCAACGCATTCTTTTTTGTCGGTGTTACGCCACAGGCCAAAGCCAATCTGCGGAATTTCCGCCCCGGTGTTCATCTTTAAATTTGGTACTGCCATACTAACCTCCTTCTCTTCTAATTATAGCTCGCCCCAGTTTTGGCCGGTGCTGATATCGGTTTTCAGCTTCAAGGGAAGCTTGGTGTAGGCGTTTTCCATCTGTTCCTTGACCATTTTGCCGACTGCTTCGGCTTTGGCTTTAGGTACTTCCAGCAAAATGCTGTCGTGGATCTGGAGCAGCATTTTGCAATTATCATCTAATTTGGAATAAACGTTAATCATGGCGATTTTCATAATGTCCGCGGCGCTACCCTGCAACGGCATGTTCACGGCCGCGCGGTAAGCGGCTTCGCGCACTTGGAAGTTAGATGATTTAACATCCGGCGTGGGGCGTCGACGGCCCAGCAGAGTCTCTACGTAGCCCTGCTCTAGCGCAAGCTTGCGCTGCAATTCTATATATTCTTTGAGCTTAGGACGAATTTCGAAGTATTTGTTAATAAAGTCCCGGGCCTCACCAAAGCTCATGCCGGTTTGTTCGCTAAGCGCATGTGGTCCCAGGCCGTACATGATGCCAAAATTGACGGCTTTAACGGATGAGCGCTGGGCTTTGGTGACGCTGTCCGGTGTGATGCTATAAAGCTGGGCGGCCGTCTCTGCGTGGATGTCGGCGTCTTTGTTGAAGGCTTCTATCATCCCCGGATCGCCGCTTAAGGCGGCGGCTAGGCGCAGTTCGAACTGGCTATAATCGGCGCTAACAAACAGATTGCCTTTGCCGGCCACAAAGGCCGTGCGGATATTTTTACCTAGGTCGGTTTTAACGGGGATATTTTGTAGATTTGGGTCAGAGCTGCTAAGGCGGCCGGTCGGCGCCACGGTTAGGCTGAAGGTGGTGTGCAAGCGGCTGTTTTCGTCCACTTGCTCCGGCAGAGTATCGACGTAAGTATTTTTGAGCTTCACGACTTCGCGGTACTGGGTGATTAGGTTGATAATAGGGTGAAAGTCGCGCAGTTTGGCGAGTTCAGTGGCAGCGGTGGAATAGCCGGTTTTACCCTTCTTAACAAACTGTGTGGGCAGGTTTAACTTGGTGAAGAGGATGTCGGCCAGCTGTCCGGGAGAGCTAATGTTAAATTCCTGGTCGGCGTAGCCGTAAATTTTTTGTTCAAGGTCGCTGATGTCGCCCTCTAATTGACGGTTGAACTTTTTAAGATAGCTAGGGTCTAGTTGGATACCGGTATATTCCATGTCGGCCAAAACCGCCGTCAGTGGCCACTCGGCGGTTTTGGCCAGCTTATCAATAGTTGGGAATTCTACCAGTTCATTCTTCTGGTAATCGTGCAGGGCTTTAATAACAGCCATTAACTCCGGCGCCCGGCTGATTAACTCGTCGGTGTCTAAATCGTCTAATGACGAGCCTTCATAGCGCAAATCGTTGGCGGCAAGCTCCGTAAGACTTTGCGAGCGCAATAGCGAGTTTAGAAGGTAGGCGGCGACTAAAATGTCATGTCCCACCTCCGGTAGCTCTTTCACGCCTAGTGCCATCAGGACTTCCAGTGAAGATTTTACGTTATAGCCGACCAGCGGTCGCACATCGCGGAAGTTCTTGGCGATGAGCGCGTGGTCTAATTTTCGCAGATCCAGCGTGTACGTATCCTTGCCATCTAGGCTCATAATCATGACTTCTGGTTTACGCCCGTGCTTTCCGGCCGCCCGGGTATGAATATAAAAGTACTCAGAATCACCAAGTTTGGGCAGGTTTTTGTCGCTGTCGATTATGGTATTTTTGCCCAGCTCAAGCTTAGAGCCGGCAATCCGGTCTTCCGCCGGCACAATGGTCTGCATATTGGCGGGCAGTGTGTTTAGCAGGCTGCGGAACTCCAGTTGTTGCAGCAACTCACGCAGCCGTTCGGTATCAATCTTAGTACCATCCATCTCTGTTAAATCAAGCTTCATAGGCGCGTCCACCCAGATGCAGGCCAGTTTTTTGCTGAGGTAGGCTAAGTCACGGCCGTCTTCTAATTTTTTACGCACGGAATCTTTAATTTCCGGCAGATGCTTATAAATGTCGTCCAAGCTGCCGTAGCTTTTTAGCAGCTCGGTCGCGGTTTTTTCACCGATACCCGGGACGCCCGGTATGTTATCTGAGCTATCGCCTTTTAGAGCTTTTAAGTCCAGGAATTGGTCCGGCTGGATGCCGTACTTGGCGATGAAACTTTCCGGATTGAATTGCTCGATGTTGGTGAAGCCTTTTTTGAGCGCGTAGACGTGGGTGTGGCTGTTGACCAGCTGCAGCACGTCCAGGTCCGAAGTTACCAGCATGGTTTCGATATTTTTTTTGGTAGCTTGTTTGGCTAGGGTTCCCATGATGTCATCGGCCTCGTAATCGTCCAGCTCGTAAAGCGGCCAGCCGAAGGCTTCTAATAGTTCATGCAACAGCGGTATTTGGGCATAAAAATCCGGCGGCGCCGGTTTGCGCCCGGCCTTATATTCCGGGTACATCTTTAGCCGGGCGCGGATGTTAGTCTTGGGCTTATCCCAGGCCACGGCCACATAGTCCGGCTGCAATTTCTTGATAAGTTCCAGGGCCATGGCCGTAAAGCCGTAGACCCCGCCGGTAGGTATTCCCTCACGGGTAGATAAGTTTGGCAACGCATAATAGCCCCGGTAAAAAACCGATTTGCCATCGATAATCGCTAATTTTTTGCGTCTCTCGGCCACTACTTAAAGTATACGCCGTATCTGTTATTTCGGCGACTGCTTATGGCTTTATGCGCAGAGGGGTTTTAGGTCTACGTCTAAATTAAGTTTTTTGGCAATATCGGCCAGCGCGTCATAGGCCTTAGAAAAGTAATATTTCTGTAAATTAGATTCCTCCAGAGACCTTGTGGTGGCGGCTTTGGCTTTTTCAAACTGTTCGGAACGCTCGCCAAATTTTTCTATGGCCAGATAAACTTCGTCCTGAAGCTTAGCCCGCTCCTCGGCAATCGAGACCAATTTTTGATACAAGTTATGGTGCGTCTGACTTAGAGTGCCGGCCAATCGATTGAACTGGGTTTCTTCCAAATCCGGCGCGTAAAGACTGCCATTGGTCTCTTGGGCACTGAGCATGGAACGTGATTTAACTTCAGGCTTAATGTGAACACCGAATTTCATCAGAAAGTTAGACGTCTCGTGAATTTTTACCGCATAGTCGCCAATTTGTACTACTATATCGTCGCCGAAGCCCTCATTGTCGGGATTAAAAGGCACGCTTTCGGTGCCGTCATGGGGTAGTTCTGTTACTACCGCGGCTGGCGGTGTGGTGTCGCCGGCCGCACGTAAGCGGTCCAATTCTTTTTGGACCTCGTCACCGATTGGGCTTAGGTCCCGCCATTCGCTCACAAACCCAACTTTTGTTTAACGAGGCCTTTGAAATCTTCAATCTGGTTGCTGTCGTTGGTGATAAAAATGTCAGCCATTGTCTTAACGCCGGCCATGTTGAGGGTCGCTTGGTCGCCGGAATGTTCCATTTCCGCCTTTTCTTCGGCTTGGAACTGCTGAAAAGTTTTCCGGTCCTTATCGCCCTGCCCGCGGTTAAATATACGCTCGTAGCGGACTTTGGGGTCGGCATCGACCCACACAACTTGGCCGCCGTGGGCATGAATACGGTCTACTTCCCACGGATGGCGGATGCTGGAAATCACCAAACCGTTATAAACTTTTGTTTTGCTCATGGCATCGAATTTCTCGATGGCTTTATCAACCACCGCGCCCTTGTTGGTCCGGTTCCACTCGGCGGTTAGCGCCGCCATTTGCTCGCGCTCTAGCGGCAGGCCGCGGCGCTTCAGCTCGGGGATTATCAAATCGTCCGAGGCTGATACAAACAGCCAGCCATAGTCATCAGCCAAGATTTGGCTAAGAGTATCTTTGCCGGAACCGTTAGTGCCACCGATGCCGATGAGCTTCATTTTCTTACTGTAAATACTCCTGGAGCTTGCGAGTGTCTTTATGCTTGCGCAGTTTGGCCAGGGCTTTGGCCTCTATTTGGCGGATGCGTTCGCGGGTGACGCTGAATTCCTGGCCGACTTCTTCTAGCGTGTGGCTTTTGCCGTCTTCCAGGCCAAAACGCAGTTTGAGGATTTTTTGCTCGCGTTCGGAAAGCGTGCCTAGGATTTGTTTGACTTGCTCTTTGAGCAGCTGCTCGCTGGCCGATTCAGTAGGTGTTTTGGCGTCTTCGTCTTCGATAAAGTCACCAAGTACTGAGTCTTCTTCGTCGTCGCGGACGGAGGCATCCAAGCTGGATATGTCCTGCTTGATTTTCATGATGTGCTCGACCTTATCAACGTCCATTTCCATGGCGGCGGCGATTTCGTCGTTGGTCGGCTCGCGATTGAGCTCCTGTGTCAAGCGGCGCTGGGTGCGCAGTAGTTTGTTGATGGTCTCAACCATATGAACCGGAATACGGATAGTGCGGGCTTGATCGGCGATGGCGCGGGTAATGGCCTGGCGGATCCACCAGGTGGCGTAGGTACTGAATTTGAAGCCACGCTCGGGGTCGAATTTTTCGACAGCGCGCAGCAAGCCGCTGTTACCTTCCTGAATCAAGTCCAACAGGTCCAGGCCACGGCCAACGTAGCGCTTAGCAATGCTAACAACCAGGCGCATGTTGGCCTCGGCCATGGCGTCTTTGGCGCGTTTGTCGCCGCTAACTACTTTTTTAGCCAGCGCCAGTTCTTCCTCGGCATTTAACAAGGGTATTTTACCGATTTCACGCAGGTAGAGCCGTACCGAGTCATCGGCAATATCGTCCATATAGGCGTTGTCGTCCGGGATTAATTCTTCGTCGTCCTCTACTGCCCACTGGTCCAGGTCAGCGACAACCGGTTCAGCGGCTTCGATGACTTCAATCTCGGCCTCGGCCAGCTCATTATAAAGATGCTCCAGGACGTCAATGTTGGCTGGAGTATCCGGAATTAATTTGAAAATTTCACGCTGGTCCAGGCGATTGTCTTTCTTGCCCTTGACCATCAACTGCTTAATCTGTTTTTCGTAAGCCTCAATCGGATCTTGTTTGTTTACTAAGTGTTTTTTAGGCGCTGCCATAATTTACCTCACCCTTTCATAAGTTATTTGATTAATGTATTGAGCTTATCGGCTCGGCGAGTCAGTTTTTCTAGCTCTTTTTCATCGGTTGTCGACTGCATTTCGGCGGCAATCGCCCGGTTTTGGATTTTTACGTAGCGGTCTATCAAGCGGCGCTTGAGGTTAATGGCTTGTTCCCGCAAATCTTCATAAGCCAAACTCTGGTATAGTTCCTCAAACTGCAATGCTATAATTTTAACATAATCCCCCTGTTGCTGCAATTGTTTGGCAGTGCTGGGCTGGCCTTTGAAGTCGGGGTTTTTCTGCAGAAATTCTAAAACTGTCCGGCGCTCGCCTTCACTAAAAAACTCAGGTTTTAGACTGCCCAGTAAATCGCGCAGTTTTGGCTGCATCAAGGCCATGGCCAGCAGGTTGTCCTGAAGCTTGTGGTAGTCAATCAGCCCCAGGTCTAAGGGTTTTGAGAGGTCGGGGTTTTTGGGCCGGCGCAGCACTTGATTATCGGGTTGTGTGCCGCCGAATTTAGATTTAACGGCTTCGAAACTGCTGTCGGTCAGCTCGGCGATTTTTTTGAGATAATGTTCTTGCTCTACGGGGTCGCGCAAGCGGCGGATGGTTGCCAGCAGCGCGTCAGTAAACTGCTTTTTGCCCTGGGCGGTGGTCAGGTCCAGCTCGGATTTGTAGCGTTCTATCAGCCAGTCCGGAGCATAGACGGCCTTATTGATGGCTTTGCGCCAATCATCGGCGCTTTTTTGGATGAGTTCGTCGGGGTCTTTGGCCCCCTTGATGTTGATGACTCGCAGATTCACCTCTATTTTTTGGGCGAGTGGAATAACCCGTTCGGTAGCGGCAATGCCTGCCCGGTCGGCATCAAAACACAGGCGGATATCGCCGGTAAAACGCTTCAATTCACGCAGGTGCATCTCGGTCATGGCGGTGCCGGCGCTGGCTACTACATTAGTTACACCGGCCTGATGGCTGGCAAGCACGTCCATCTGGCCTTCTACGGCTACTACAAAGCCTTCTTTACGAATGGCCTCTTTGGCCAAGTGCAGGCCAAAGATATTGCGGCTTTTGTCGTAGACCACGGTGGCCGGAGTGTTGATATATTTGGGGGCGTCCGGCTCGTCTGCCAGCAGACGAGCCGTGAAACCGATGACCATGCCGCGGCTATCGGACAGCGGAATCATAATCCGGCCGCGGAACATATCAGATGGCCGGCCGGAGCGGATAGTTGCCAGGCCCGCGCCGCGGATATCATCTGTTTCGAAGCCCTTTTTAGTCAGAAAAGTGGTCAGCGCTTGGCCGCTGGCCGGCGAGTAGCCTAAGTGCCAATCCAACAGGGTTTGCTTGCTAAAACCACGATTTTTTAGGTAGTCCAGGGCGCTTTGGTTGGCGATGAGATGTTTCTGATAAAAGCGCGTAGCAAGTTCTAGTGCCTCCAGCGCGCGAGTTTTGCGGCTGCGCGCCAGGCTGTTGGACTCGCCGCGGAACTGCTCTAAATCCACGCCAGCCTGGCGTGCCAACTGCTCCAGCGCGCCGCGAAAATCCAGTCCCTCCATCTCCATCACAAAACCAAAAACATCGCCGCCCTTGCCGGATGAAAAATCGTGCCAAATGCCCTTCTCTGGGCTGACAATAAAACTGGCGGTTTTCTCGTTAGTCCAGGGGCTAATGCCCTTAAAGTTACGGCCGGCACGCTTGAGCTGGACGTACTGCGCAACCACGTCCTCAATATTCAATCTGGATTTAACCTCCGCTACCGCATCCATGCCCCTTAGTATAAGGCTTGCCAATCAAGCGTTACAGCATAAGCGTTTTCTGATATATTGAGGCTAATTAATTTAAGATAAGGAAAACTCATGAAACGTGGGCAAAAAGGGTTCGGCGTAATTGAAGGGCTGCTGATAGTCATTATCGTGCTGCTGGTGGGCTTTATTGGCTACTACGTTTACCATTCAAGAAATAGCACAAGCGCAACGTCCAATAACCCCACAAACTCTTCAGACTCTACGATATATAACGGATGGCAGTCTTATTCAGATTCTGCAGCTGAGTATTCAGTCAAGCTCCCCACGGGCTGGAAGTTCGCTAAAGGCCAACCGCTCTTAAGTGGCGGCCAAGTCGCTAATGATTATCAAGGCAAACCGATCATTGGCCCTGACGAATTTTTGCCAACCAAAGTTGCGTACGACAACGTTGCAAATGTTTTGCAAGTCTATACCGATAATTCAAACTTAACTCCAGTGGATTACTACACTCAAAATGGAGTGGGACGAGCCGGTGACATTGTTTCGCAGAATTCTGACCCCATAAATGGCTATGACGCATACTCGGCCAAGGATACTTTGGGCGGAGGAACCTACTACGTGATAATCCTGACTCATAAGGGTAAAGTCGTAGAATATAGTTACTATACGACCACCCAATACGCCGACGATATGAATAAAGTCGTACAATCCACGAAGTTCTTAAATTGATAGCTATTTACTAATGCCTTCTCTAGACCCCGACTCTAAGCCCCTGTATTATTATGCTTATGCAGCCGCAGACTCCCAGCCAACAATTCGACTTCATAACGCAGGACGGGCAGCCCAGCAAAAAAGGCTCAGGCTTGCCGCTGCCGCATTTACCTAAACTAGCCTGGATTATTCTGGGGGCGGTTTTTGGGGTTATTGTGTTGGTAATTATCGTATCGTCAATTTCAGGCAATAAAGGTGACAATTCACAGAATTACCTAGTTGCGCTGGCCCGCGGCCAGGAAATTATCCGGGTTAGCACTAGCGTTGGACAACTGGCCCAAGACACTCCAACCCAAAACCTATCGGCCACCGTCCAAAATTCACTGACCAGCGAGCAAACCCAATTAACCAGCTACCTTGCCGACCAAAAAGTTAAGCCCGGCACGCTGCAGCTGGCAGCCGACAAAAACTCAAACACTGACACCCAAATGCAAACCGCCTCCACCAATGGAAATTTAAGCGGTGTGTACGCATCCTATCTAAAGGCTCAATTAGCGACTTATGAAACCGACCTGCAGCAAGCTTACAAAAACGCTGGGCCAAAGGGTAAAACCATCCTAAGCAACGCCTATAATAGTGTCCAAGTTATCCTGCAGTCGCCCCAAGTAGCCGACGCTACTTAGTAGCTAAATCATAACTCAGGCGAATTAAATCTTTTATTTCCTCCCAGCTCAGCTGGCCGGTCAGCAAAATAGTATTCCAGTGTTTCTTATTAAGATGATAGCCGGGCAGAACTGACTCGTATTTCTCACGCAAGGTTTCGGCCAGCAACGGGTCGCACTTTAGGCTTAGTTGTATGGGCATTTTGCCTTCGCGTACCAGGGCGAACATCTTGCCCTCGGCCTTATATACCGCTACGCTTTCGCCAAACGGGTATTCCAGCTTGGAATTCGGTAGACTCAGCAAGTATTTTTCTATTTCTTTATGTGTCATGAGCCGATTTTACCAAATGTAGGGGATTAATATACTAAGTTTTTGACAGTTCTGCATAAGTTCTGCATAAAGAGTATAATGAAAGTATCAATTGAGGGAGAAGTTCAAAATGAGTCTATATGTGGTGTCTCGGTGGATTAAACAAACAGTCAAAAGAACATTTGTCGCTACTTCAGTAATTATTGTCAGTGCCAGTAGTCTGGCAGTCGCAGCACCATTGTTTTTTGGCCAGACTGCATATGCGACTGGCGATATAGACATTACAAACGTCGCGCAACTACGTGACGCAATCAAAAATCAGGCCGATGGCCAGACTTGGACGGTTGAGGCTGGTGACTACGGGCTTACGTCATTCTCAGACATCACGACACAAGGCCAAACTGGCTGGTACTTCCCCGTTACCGCTAACAATATCACAATCAACGGGGTCGGTAACCCAACCATTTACGGCACTGGCTACAGTGCCAACGGTGCATGGGCAACACAAGACCTCATGGCAATATTTGGCAATAACGTAACCATTAACGGCCTCACTCTCATGCCAAAAGTTGAGCCCAACAAAACTATAGAGGTAGTCGGTAATGACGCAACAATCGAAAACACTACAATCACGCCAAACACCTTGACGGACCAGACAGAATATAACAATCTCAGCGATCCTACAGAGAAAGATTGGGGTGGCTCGATTTACTACAACGGTGCAGGCGGCACCCAAATTCTCGATAACGTTACTATCAACAACGGCGGTGTTTCCTACCACGCTGCCGCCGCGGGTGTTAACTTGGTCTTTACTAACGTTAAGCTGGACTATTCTACCAGCGCAGACTGGATAAACGGCTACCGCTACAGCGACCACTTCGACAACCCAGCCGGCTCTACTCTGACCGGAACACCGCAGGTGACCTACCACGTCAGCACCGTTCTGAACAACTTAGACAGTGTACTTGCCAGTGTAAAGGATGGTGATACCATCGATACTACAACTTCTTCCGCCGGACCGATAAACCTTACCGGTACTACGCAGACCGGCCAGACGGTGACGGCAAACATTCCAGCTGGCACTACGGTTACAGCCTCTGGTGCAGGAGTATGGGACGGGGTCATAAACCCGCCCACGATAACCTCAGTCAGTTTACCGCCAACGCCCGGATTTACGACTGCTGTCACATCGGCAATCGAAATTGGTTCGGGCTCTTTCAGCCTGAACTTTGATGCCGCGGCGAGACTTCTCTTCCCGGGCGCAGCCAACCAATTAGTAGGATTTATCCCCGTAGGTGGCGCTTTTACACCAATAACCACGACTTGCAACGGAGACACCCAGAGCCAGGCCAATAGTCAGTTGCTCCCCGCAGGCGGTGCTTGTTACATGAATGTTGGCTCTGACTTGGTTGTTTGGACTACTCACTTTACCCAATTTGTTACCTACACCAAGACTGTGGTGACTCCAGCCGTTCAGACAACAAAGAGCAATACATACGTAGTACAATCTGGCGACACCATGAGTAGCATTGCCCAAAAATTTGGATTGACGCTTGCTCAATTGGAGAGCCTAAACCCCCAAGCTGGCCACCCAGCAGGCAACTTTGACTTAATCTTGCCTGGCGACGTACTTAACGTAAGCAGTGCAGTTCTCTTGACCTCGTCAGCGGCAGCCAGCAGTAATGCCGTGACACCAAGTAGCACAGGAACTTCGTCCGTATTGGGTAGCAATACTGGTAATGGCCACGCTCTGTCCACCAATACTACAAAAACTACTCCCGCCGTAGCTTCGGCTGTCACAGCCTCAAGCAGTGGCAAACTGCTGGGCCTAAAATGGTGGTGGTGGGTAGGTATACTTGTGGTAGTAGCTGCTATCCTGTACTACGTTTACCGATTGGCCGACGCCAACAAACACAATTCTTAAAACTCAATAAGGCTAGCTTCTCTTGATCTCGTTCTTGGGCATAAAATCTAGGCTGGCGGAGTTGATGCAGAAACGCTGGCCAGTAGGCTGATCGTAGGCGTCATTAAAGACATGGCCGAGGTGACTACCACAGACAGCGCAGGTTACTTCTACGCGGCGCATACCGCCACTATTGTCTTCGCTAAGTTTGACCGCACCCGTACTGGCGACATCATAGAAACTGGGCCAGCCGCTGCCACTATCGAACTTTTGATCACTTTTGAATAGCTCATTGCCACAAACCGGGCAAACATAAGCTCCCTGTTCTTTATTCTCTAAAAGTTTGCCGGTAAACGGTGCTTCAGTCCCCTTTTCGCGCAGGATATGATATTGCTCGGGCGTCAGCTTTTTCTTTAATTCTTCGTCTGTGAACTGCTTAGCCACAGCTATTTTTTGTCCTTGGCCGCTTTGTCGAATTTGTCAAAACCCAGACCTTTGACCACGAAATAAATTACCGCGGCGACTGCAAGCAGCTGGATTAGGAACGAGACTATTGAGCCCCACTGAATAATCAGAGTGTGCGGCGGACCAGCCAGCTTGACGGTCATACTGTCCAGGCCGGATGGGTTATGCGTTATGAAGCTGAGCACGAACGACACTATCGGATTGATGAAACCGGAAACAATTCCTTTGGTGGTTGTCGTTACCTGAGTACCGATGGCCAAACCCACAGCCAGCCCGACCACGCCTTGAGTGCGCACAAAGTCCATAAATCCTCTAAGTTGCTTGCTCACTTAATCCTCCTATTTAGGCCGTATTATATAGCTTCGCGCCAGGAAAGCTTTAATTTTTAAAGACTTGCTTTCTTGGGCTCGGCATATAATTCTCGCTAATCGCTCAAAGTATACAAGATTCACATCTTATCGGGCGCGGCAATGTTTAATATGCCCAAGCCGTGTTTAAGCACGCCGGCGTAAGACGTGACCAGTTGGAGCCGCAGCTCTTGACGCGGGTCGTCAAGTACCCGGTTGCTTTCGTAGAAGCGATTGAAGGTCTGGGCGAGTTCATATAGATACGTGCAGATATGGTGCGGCATCAGTTCGGCGGTGGCTTTGGCGATGGCCTCTGGATATTCAGAGATTTTGCGCGCCAGACTGCGCTCACCGGACTCAAGGTTATTAAGATCTTTGGAAGTTACTTTGCCGGCCTTGGTTAAAATGCTTCGTGCCCGGGCATGGGCGTACTGTAAATATGGACCGCTGTTGCCCTCCAGGCTAATGGATTCTTTGATGTCTAGGGCGATGTCCGAACCCAACCGATGCTTTAGAAAAGCGTATTTTACGGCGGCAAAAGTGACTTCTTTTCTGACTGGTGAGTCGGGATATTGCTTATGGACGGCGTCTTTAATTTCCAGCAGCAGCTTCATGGCGGTGTAAACATTGCCGCTGCGGCTGCTCATTTTGCCGGTAGAAAGACTGATAAAGCCGTGCGCCAGATGGGTAGTTTTTTTGGCCAGCGCCGGGTCAATCTGGGCTAATGCCGCCAGCATTACCTTAAAATACTCGCTCTGTTCGTTGGCGGTGATGATTACCGAGCGGGCGGCGTTCGGGTAATCCTGGTTTTTTAGCTCGGCCAGGCCTAGATCTTTGGTTTCATAGGTTGGCAAACCATTGGAGGTGATAAAAACTCGGGTGTGCAGGCCGACTTTTTCGCCGTCGTACACTACCGCGCCGTCACTTCGTTTGAAAACATTCTGATTTTCTTCGACAAACTTTAGACCAACCGGAGTTGCTTCGCTTTCAAAATAATCATGGTCGTATTTTAGGCCGAGTAATTCGTAGATCTTTTCAAACTCAGCCAGACTCTGGCTGCGTCCCTGCTCGTAGAGTTTGTTGATGTCTTCGTCATCGTGTTTATAAACGTGTTCATTGATAACTTGGATCTCGGCTTTGGCGTTCTCATCATCCTCATAGGCTTTAGCACCGGCGGCGTAGCATTCGCTAATAGAACCTTTGTTATTCCGCATGCCCCAGATTGCCATGGCAACATGCCGGCCAACGTCGCCGTGATAGCCCAGACGTCTGACCTTGCCACCGTCAGCTTGCAGCAAACTGGCAATCGCGTCGCCGACAATCAAAGAATACAAATGGCCGATGTGCATTTCCTTAAAAGGATTGGCGTCACCGAATTCAACCAAAATTTCCTGGTCTTTTAGCGGCTGCGGCAGGTCAGCGGCAGTCAGGGCGGTCCGGGCGAGTTTTTCATCTGTTAATTTAAAGTTCAGGAAGCCCGGGCCGGCTACTTGCGGCGGCTCTGCCAGCAAGGCGTGGCCCTTTAATTCAGCTGCCAAACCCTCAGCCACCTCGCGCGGATTTTTGCCCAGTTGTTTGGCCAGCCGCAACGCCGCGTTGCTGGCGTAATCACCGAACTTCTCTTCCGGCCGCGTCAAATCGACATCAATATCAACGTCAAAAAGTTTGCCAGCCGCGGTCTCTAGAGCGGCCCTTAACTCATCCATATACTAATCATATCAGTTAAGAACGCTTTTTGGGCGACCCCAGCACCAGCCAAATAGCCAGGTATAAACTGCCAAGCAGTACAAAAAACAAACCGGTAACGTTGATGCCGCGCGGATGGCCAAAGGGATCAACTACTTGGTCCGAAACATTCAAAATCACACTGGTCGGGTTGGTCACCACATCCCAGGTGCTCCAGCGCAGATCGCGTCCGATAAAAATCGCAAAACTGGAAAGCAATAAAATTGCAGCGACTGCCCAACCGCTCCAGGCTGTGCTACGCCGCTTTAGAAATTCACCGTGAATCATATATAAACTGGCAAATCCCAAGCAAAAACCGGCGATGACCAGACTGCACATCATCACGATGTCGTAGAGCTGACTAATCTCGCCGGTGGGAACAACATGCACGAAGTCAGTCAGCACGTACCAGGTGTTGGGCAGAAAGAATAACCACAGCAGACTCAAGCAAATATTTTGCCAACTAGTCCAGGCGCGGACTTTAAGCCGCTTGGTTAAAAACCAGCCAATGGCCAGCGCCAGCCAAGCCAGGGCCAGGTTCTCCGGTACGAAGATAAAGTGCCAGGTACCTGTAACCACGACTCGCACTATGTAAAAAGCCACACACAAGGCACTTAGCAGGCCCGTGGCCCGCATGAATTTTTTTTCGGCCTCACTTAGCTTGAACACGCCATTATTATATAGCTTCTAGCCAGGTTTGCCTTTATTTATAAGGACGGCAAACTTGGTTTCGGCATATAATTCCCCTAACCGGGGGATTATACCGCGAAACAGATGAGATGCAGCGGATTAATATTTATACATTTACATATTTGAATGTATATACTATACTTAATGTACATCATGCATGAGGATAAAACCGTTACTGTGCTAAAGGCACTGGCCGACCCGACCAGGTTAAGACTAGTCCGCCAACTGGCTAACTGCCCCACTGGCGAGAAAAGCTGCAGCGATTTATCGTCTCGTACCGAATTAAGCCAACCGGCAATGAGCCATCACTTCAGTAGATTGGCGGCGGCCGGCGTACTGCTCGAGAGTAAAAGCGGTACCCACAAGTCTTACGAAATCAACAAGCAGCTGCTTGCCAGTTGCGGTATTGATGCCAGCAAACTATAAATTAAAAGGAGTAGATATGAAATTATTAGTCATTTTAGGTAGCACCAGACCGGGTCGTAAAACTGAACAGCTGGCCAAATGGGTAGTTGCCGCCGCCAAGGAGGTGCCAGATACGGATGTCGAACTAGTCGACTTGCTAGATTACAAGATGCCCTTTTTTAATGAGCCAATCAGCCCGCGCTATAACCCGGACCGCAAGCCAGCCCCGGGAGTCCAAAAGTGGATGGATAAGATGAAGTCCGGCGATGCCTATATTTTTGTCACACCGGAATATAATCATTCAATAACTGGGGTGCTAAAAAACGCCATAGACTACTTGACTAGCGAGATGTACAAAAAGCCTGCCAGCGTAGCCTCGCATGGCACAGTTGGCGGTGCCCGGGCTACTATCCACCTCAAAGATATCCTTGGCGAATCAGGGGCCACTTTAATTAGCCGCCAGGTTGCTATTGCCGGCATGAGCGAGAAGATTAACGAAGCCGGAGAATTAAGCGAAGCCGAAAAAGCCAATCCTTATGGACCGCAAACCGCTCTCAAAAATATGCTCGAGGAGCTTAAATGGCACAGCGACCTAATGGCAGCTGGCCGGGCGCAAGACGAAAAGAGGAGCTAGTATTTAATCAGCCACTGGGGACTGTCCATAAGGTTTTCCAGCCTGAACTGTAGTTCTCTGAGGCCGTTCTCTAGTTCAGCTTGTGGCGAGCCCAGAACGCCTAATTTAACGAACGGCTCGTGCACACTCATGCCGCAAAAAGCCAGGGTTCCATGGTTAATGGGGTGCAGGATTTGCACGGCCGTAGCGCCGTGCCGGCCCTCCGGCCGATAAAAATCCGCCGGCCCGCCAGCGGCAGTTATCACCATCGCTTGCTTGCCGCGCATCAGGCCCTTTTCATAAATCTGGCCGCCATCCCAGGCTACGCCCATAGCCAGGACTCGGTCGAACCAGCCCTTCATAATAGCCGGCACGCTAAACCACCAAATTGGCGTTATAAACAGTAGTAGCTCGGCGGCTCGCATCTTCTGAATTTCGGCCAAAATATCGGGAGAAAAGGCTAAGTCCAGATTGGCGGCGTGTTTTTGCTCCAGCATGTAGTTGTAATGGTGGCCGCTGGTGGTTACAAAATCCCACTTCTGCGCGATGGCGCTAAAGCCTTGGGCATATAAATCACTAACCACCACACTGTGGCCGCGCTCACCCAAGACTCGAATGGCCACATTCTTCATAGCCGCCGTGTAAGACGTTGGCTCATCGTGCGCGTAAACAATCAATACATTCACTTACCTACTATTTTAGCGTAAGCGGAATGATTCCTTGCAAATTAAGCGCCGATAGGGCGGACGGCTTGGTCTTGCAGGCGAAAAATCATCTGGCTGATCTTCCAGGAGCCGGTGCTGGTTTTGACCAAAATGTAATCGATGGTGCCGCGAACGGTCCAGGCGTAGCGGTCCCCGCGGTCGGCTACATAATGCACATTCTCAACGGATGTAGAGACCTTGGCCCGCCGGCTGTTTAGCATCCTTACAGCCAGGTGGCGGATAAAGTGTCGGGTGGCGTAGAAATAGCTGCCAATCTCGCGCCGCCAGCCGTCAATTAACCTCTTCTTGGGTATCATAGCCGGGGTTTCGCCGCTAAAGGCTTTGTTATCTACAAATGGTTTTTTCACAAAATATTCTTCCAGCTGTTCCCACTGCTTCATATCCTGAAGCCGGGCTACGTTGGTGATGATGTTCCTGATTTCTTCTTTGTCGCTGTTCATAGCAGGTCACTCCTTTCGGTGTTTTGATGGTATTTCCAGCATGCACTGGCAGGCTGAGAATATGCTGTTAGTTTTTTCACACAAAGGGGTAAAAGCAACCTTTTATGTGCCCCTATATTTTATCATGAGCAAAATTCAGGAATTCAATAGCGTAAGTTAAAATCCTGCTGGGTCAGATACCGAATCCAGCTTGTCGCTTGCGCCAAGGTATATGGGCGGCCTGAGCTCGGCGGGTACGCAGTCAACGTTAAACCACGTAAGAATTCCCTCATCTAAAAGCTTCTGCATAATTACTATTGAGGGAGCCTCGCCGTTTGGCAGCTGAAAATTAACAGCCTCAGCCTTGCCCTTTATGGTGTCGATAATCTTTTGTGTAATCTCTGAACCCTCGCTTCGTAGACGCTTCTGGGTCAGGCCGCGCGCAGAAACAACAACAGGGACACCTGTGGTTGCTTTAACTTTTTCGATTTCCCCTAGAGGCAGGTCTTCAAGGGCCCAATGTGGCTCGACAATAATTTCTGGCGGGTAAGGCTTGAATAAAAGAGCGTCTGCCCACGCGTGCAGCAAAACATTATTGGCGCCAAAATTTTGAATTGTCTCTTGAGCTTTGGGTAAAGCACGAACGTCTTTAACGTCAAGCACTAGATAGAGTCCGGCATCTTTCATGGCTTGCAGGACGTCGTCGAGTGGCAAATTGTCAGGTGGTGGTAACCCCTTAAATTGGTAAAAGCTCAGAGGGTGACCGATAAAAACCGAGCCGTCTGCCGCCAGCGACATGTCGACCTCCAGGCTCTTTTTAGCGTCCAAGGCCTTGGTCAAAAATTCTCGGTTGATTACATGCGCGTGCAAATAGACAAAAGGTTTTTGCTTATCGATGATTGCTTCGACGGGGTTAACGGAGGCACCAGAAGACTGTTTATGTTTGTCCAATGCCTAGCCTCATATCTTGCGTAATAAACCTATGATACCACCGTATTGTAAGTAATCTTGCTTGGCGGAGAGGGAGGGATATCGCCCGCTTGCAGCGGACTCCTTCCTGCGGTGCTCGGCAAGATTATATAGACATAATCTTGACCTCCGCTCCTCGTCCGCCGAACCCTCCGGATTCTCATCCCTCCATTCAACAATGAAAAATAACCCACCAGATGGCAGGTTATTTTTCATGGCGGAGAGGGAGGGATTCGAACCCTCGACAAGGTTTCCCCTGTACCACCTTTCCAAGATGGCGCACTAGACCAACTATGCGACCTCTCCTCGTCGCGACTTACGCACTTACCTCGTTTTGGCAGATTACCAAAAGCTTCGGCTTAGTGCTATGTCGCTCCTCTCAATCTTGCGAAATACTGCGGCAATGCGTAATTTCGCAAGATTGTAGAGCTGCAATCTATTCTAACAGATAGACATTAGACTAATTTTTTAATCCTCTACTGCTTGTGTACTCCTACAATTACGGCGTACACTATTGGGTACAGAGATTTTTAGGGTGGTGTTCTTGCAGTAAAGAGAGGGAAATCTCTTTTTTAATACTTAAAAATAAGGAAGCAATTAATGGCTTTAATTGAACTAACCGATGTGTCCAAGCTCTACGGCTTCGGCGACGCCACCACCCTGGCGCTAGACGAGGTCAGCTTAAGCGTGGAAAGAGGTGAGTTCGTGGCGGTGATGGGCCCATCGGGCAGCGGCAAGACCACGCTAATGAATGTTATCGGCCTTCTGGACCGGCCGACCAACGGCAATTATTTGCTGGATGGCCGGCACGCCGACCGCCTGCGGCCCAATCGTCGAGCCAAACTGCGCCGTGACCGCATTGGCTTTGTTTTCCAGAACTATAATTTGCTGCCGCGCTTGAATGTTCTGGAAAACGTCGCCCTGCCCTTGGCTTATAAGGGCATGACTCCGGTGCGCCGGGCCAGGCGGGCCAGCGATATGTTGGAGCGCGTGGGCCTCCGTGAGCGTGAATATTTCTTCCCGCGCCACCTTTCTGGTGGTCAGGCCCAACGGGCGGCGATTGCCCGTGCCCTTATCAATAATCCGAATATTATCATCGCCGATGAGCCCACCGGTAATCTGGATAGCACCGACAGCAAGGTGGTCATGGAGCTGCTCAGCGACATCCATCGTCAGGGCAACACTATCCTGCTAGTCACCCACAATCCCGAGCTCACCCGCTACGCCAACAGAGTGATTTATATGTATGACGGCATGCTGGTGGGCGATGAATTTACTGCCATTGGCCAGATGGCTAGCGGCGCCCGCCGGGTTTATTACGAAAAGCACGAACTTACGGATGAAGATATCGTTAGCGGAGTTTCCAAACTTCTTAGCGACGTGCCCGGCAAAGAACTGGCGCCAATGCCGCGCCGCAAAACGAAGCGTAGAAAGCGCGCCCCGCGTCGCGGAAAGGCTATCAACTAAGATGTGGAACGGCAACGTTAAAAGCGCCATCACTGCCCTGCGCCAGTCCAAATGGCGCAGCTTGCTGACGATGATGGGTATTATCATCGGCGTTAGCTCGGTGGTAACGGTGGTTAGCCTGGGCGAAGGCCTCAAGCAGCAAATAGTCGGCCAAATTAATAGCCTGGGCAGCAATGTTATTACGGTGCGTTCCGGCAAACTGGTTAGCGGTTCAACCGAAAACAGCCTCAACTTGCTGGGCTTTTTTAGCGCCAGTACCCTAACCAATAAAGACGTTAGCGCCGTTTCTAAACTGCCTTCGGTCCAAAGTGTTGTGCCGATAGATTTTGTAACTAACAGCGCCAAAACCGGCGGCCACGAAATGGACAACTTGTACGTCATAGGTACCAGTCCGGATTTGCCGATTCTACTAAATCAGAAGGTAAATTACGGCGATTTTTTCGACGACAGCCAGACCGGACAGAACTTTGCGGTTATCGGCTCCAACGTGGCTACTCGCTTATTTGGCGAGCTGAATCCAGTCGGCCATAGCCTAGTCATTTCCGGGGTCAATTTTACCGTTGAAGGGGTCTTAGCACCGTCACCAGGCGGTTTGTTGTCTATCGCCGAGACCGACTTCAATTCAGCTGTCTTCATTCCGACAACCGTGGCCAACGGCTTGGCAAATGGCCACACCGATTTGTTACAGATCTTGGCTCAAAGCCGCGGTTCCGACTTGAATGGCACGGTAAGCGATATCCAGAATGCTCTGAACCAAACGCACAATGGCGCTGATGATTTTACGGTTCTCAAACAGGACCAGCTGCTGGGCCTGACCAGTGGTGTGCTGAATATTTTCACGGCCTTTATATCCGGTATTGCGGCCATATCCCTGCTGGTTGGTGGCATAGGTATCATGGACATCATGCTGGTTAGTATCAGCGAACGCACTCGTGAGATTGGTATCCGCAAAGCTATTGGCGCCACTAACCGTCAGATCCTCAATCAATTTCTGGTCGAGGGTTTGGCTCTGACGCTGGCCGGCGGCTTCATCGGCATCATACTATCACTTCTTATAAATCTTGGCTTGCGGGCTGATACTAATTTACAGCCCGAAATTACGGTTTGGGTGATGGTCCTGGCCGTTGGCGTGTCGGTTATAGTGGGCATATTTTTCAGCGTAATCCCGGCCTTTAAGGCGGCGCGTAAGAATCCGATTGATGCCCTTAGGGGTGAATAGCGCTCGTCCCTACTTCCTCCAGAGCCGCTCACGCGCGGAAGGTGCTTCGCCTGAGCTGCTAAGATAATTTAGCATCTCCGCTCAGCACCATACCGGCTGCGCTTCCGTTGATTCTCTGTCGGTAGCAGGGGCTCGCTTAGCCGAGTTCTTGTTTGAACTTTTCGACCAGGTCGACGGGCGCCGGATTAACACCATTCAGTAGGGCCAGATAAATCGTTACAAAGTCGCCGTAAACCACCGTCCAAAGCAGCTGCTCCATGAGTGTTTCGCCCTGGGCTTGGACTACATGCGCGGCAGGGCGTTTGCCAGATAGTAAGCGGTCAGATAGTTCAAAACGCTGTTGTACGCGTGGGTGCTCTAAGTTAGAGCGCAGGTCGATTACGGCGTAGGGTTTTTCGATAGGGTGGCTGCTCCAACCAATAAATTCATTGTGGTTAAACTCTGGGTATTCGCCCCACCAGGCAACGTTTTTTGCATTCTCATTAAAATCAATTTTCCACTTATAAGCCGCCGGTGCCAGCAGTGGTCCGGCATAAACTACTCCCGATTTACCAGCCAGTTCCAGAGCCATTTTCTTGGCCGGATTATTATCAGCCGGCACGGTCGCAACCCAGGCTTGAACAGATTGCTTTAAAAATTCGGCGGTTTGCTGCAACTGCTGAGAGGCCTCTTGGACATTCAATAACCCAGCCCCTTCCAAAATATTCACTAAAGCAACCAGCATATAAAATACCGCGTACCGTGGCTGCTCGGCCGCCGGGATTTTTACAAACGGGTAGTTTTTCTGCTGAGCTATCTCTTCTAACTTACCTCCACCAGCCATCACAGCAATTACTGCCCCCTGTTCCTCGGCTTCGGCCAGTGCCGACAGTGTTTCCTCGGTATTACCAGAGTAGCTGGAGGCGATAAACAGGGTTTTTGCGGATACATAAGCCGGGATATGGTACTGCCGGCAAACTTCAAAAGGTAATTTATAACCAGGCCAACTATGGCTCAAAAGCGCCGGTAGGGCTGAGCCACCCATGCCAGCAAAAACGATGTTGCTAAAGTCGCCTTCTATTTTCGGGACTTCAAATTTGTACTCCAGCTGCCCCGCTTGCCTCTCGGCAATTCCCAGAGCGTCCTGGCCGTCGCGTTGATGAATGTACTTCAAATCGTCAAGCATAACCTTGTTTTATATCTCCTCTTGTCTTTATAATTGTAAATGATTGAGAATAACTTATCTAACTAGAAATCAAAGAGGTGGGAATGTTCGGAGATAATAACGCTAATAATCCGGGTGTGGCGGGCCAAAATGGCGCGCCAGGTATGCCTCTTATGCCGGCCCCCGGAAACTTAGCGGAAACCAGCCCTATGCCACCTATGCAGCCCTCCGTGCCTCCGCCCGGTTATGGACCGCTTATGCCAGTGGCAGCTACTCCGCCACCTGCTCCGGTAGATGTACCACCTGTTGCTCCGCCCACTGCTCCTCTGCCCGCACCAGAGGCGCCAACCGCTCCAGCACCTCCACCACCTGATGCCCAGCCAACTCCGCCTGCGCCCGTCAGTCCAACTCCGCCAATGCCGCTGGACGCTCCAACCAACGATGGTTTAATCCAGCTCAAGCAACAAGCTTTACAAAGTCTGACACCGCTGGTCAGCCAGTTAGACCAAACCCCGGAGGAAAAATTCAAGATTACCATGATGATGCTTCAGGCCTCTGACAATCCCGCCTTGGTCAAAGAAGCTTATGACATAGCCAACCAGATACAGGATGAAAAAGCCCGTGCTAAAGCTCTACTGGACGTTGTTAACGAGATTAATTACTTTACCCAACAGCATGCCGCCGCTAACGGCGACTCAGCTGCGGTTTAGTTAGCCTTAGAAGAACGCCGCAGGTTCACAATATAGTGAAGGCCGGCCGCGGCCAGCGTAGCGCCAACAAACAGGCCCATAACTTGTCCAGGGCCACTGTTTGGCAGGCTAGTAGCAACCTGACCATTAGTTGAACTGGCGCCAGAACCATTCGATTTGTTGCTATTAGCTGAAGAGTTATTTTTATTGGCAGAAGAGCCAGAAGCGCTTGAACCGCTGAATGTAGGCCTGGTGGTGGCCGAAGTGGTCTTAACCGAGGTCTTATGATAATGCCGGTAAATTGCCCGGGCGCCAAAAACTAACAGCGTCGCCACAATTAGCGTGATTATTAAATAGACAACCAGCATTGGCCAGCGCCGGGGCGCCTCCTCGTGGTATTCCTCAATTGTCTTGACCTGGGTTTCCTTGTTATCGTCGACCATAACAACGGCTCCTTATTAAGAGTATATTTTACCCCTAATTAGCCGATATTGCAAGCTTAGGAGATTACATGCCTATGCCCATACCGCCCATATCGGGAGCAGGAGCCGGTGCTTTTTCCGGAATATCTACAACTAATGCGCCCATGGTCATAGCCGTACCAGCGATAGAGACGGCGTTCTGGATTGCCTCTTTGACTACTCGCGTCGGGTCAACCACGCCAACGGTTTTAAGGTCTACCAGCTTGTCAGGATGGTTTACGTCGACACCCATGCCGGCTTTGCCTTTTTTGACCTGCGGCAACCATTCATCGGGGTTCAGGCCTGCATTTTCGAGCAAAATACGAAATGGCTGCTCAAACGTCCGGAACAGTAAGCTTTTGCCGGCCAAGACTGAAGAGTCGGTATCGGGACCAGGCTTAATGGCAAAAATCAGATTGATAAGAGTTACGCCTCCACCAGCTACAACACCTTCGTCTAGCGCAGCTTTGACGGCCGCTACGGCATCATCCACGCGGAACTTCTTCTCTTCAATCTCGGTTTCGGTAGCGCCGCCAACTTTGATGACGGCCACTTTGCCGCTCAAAGCCGCGCGACGCTTCTCCAGCTGCTCGCGGTCGTATTCGCTGCTGGCAGCATCAATCTGCTTGTTAATCTGTTCAATCCGGGCTTTAACGGCTGCAGCCGTGCCGGAACCTTCAACAATGGTCGTTTCGTCCTTGGTGACAATAACTTTACGGGCCGAACCGATCATCGTCAGCTCAGCATTTTCAAAAGTGACTCCGCGCTCTTCGCTAATCATTTCACCGCCAGTCAAAATAGCAATGTCTTCCAGAATCTCTTTGCGCCGGTCACCAAAGCTCGGTGCCTTAACAGCTACGGTGTTAAACACACCTTTCAAGCGGTTCAAAATCAGAGTACCAAGCGCTTCGCCGTCTAGATCTTCGGCGATAATCACTAAATCTTTCTTGCCGGCTTGGGCAAGTTTTTCCAGTATCGGCAAGAACTCCTGGACGGAGCTAATTTTTTGATCTGTCACCAGGATCGCTGGCTTGTCGTAAACAGCCTCCATGCGAGCAGTGTCAGTCACCATGTAGGGGCTGACATAGCCGCGGTCCATGGTAAAGCCCTCCACTACTTCGCTCTCCATGGCCAGACCTTGGCCTTCTTCTACGGTCACTACGCCCTCTTTGCCGACGTTTTCCATGACAGCGGCGATAAGTTCGCCAATCTCGGCATCACCGGCGCTGATAGTCGCCACTTCGGCGATGCGGCCCTTTTTGCCGCTAATACTTTCACTAAGAGTTCCAAGTTTCTTTAGAACATCCTCAGAAGCCGCTTCCAGGCCTTTGCGCAGCAGCATCGGGTTGTGTCCGGCAGCAATCAACTTATTAGCTTCGTTCAGAATGTGATAGGTCAAAACGGTCACGGTGGTGGTGCCGTCGCCGGCCACGTCATTCATCTTGCTGGCAGCCTGCTTAATTAGCTCGGCCCCCACTTTGTAGCCTAAAGTATCTTCTTTATCGTTTAATACATCTTCTATTTCGACGCCCTTAGCAACAGTTACGCCGTCATGTGTCACGGTTGGATTGCCATAGCTTTTACCAATCACCGCGTTGCGGCCTTTTGGCCCCATGGTGGTCTTTACGGCGTCGTATAAAATCTGCGCCCCAGCCAATACCCGGCGGCGGGCGTCATCATCATAAAAAACTTTCTTTGCCATCGATCAATCCTCCTATTTAACAGTTGCCAGAATATCTTCTTCTTTGACCAAGATATATTCTTTATTATCGATTTTTACCTCTGTTGTGCTGTAGCTCTTGTAGA
Source organism: uncultured Candidatus Saccharibacteria bacterium (assembly GCA_964448095.1). Taxonomy (GTDB): domain Bacteria; phylum Patescibacteriota; class Saccharimonadia; order Saccharimonadales; family UBA10212; genus CAYUUT01. Next base: position 67,064 of record CAYUUT010000005.1, read on the forward strand.
CAATGCGGTCGCCAACTTTAATCTCTTTAACTTTAGCGCCGACTTTCATAACTTTGGCAATTTTTGGTTTTTCGGCCGCCTTATCTGGTAAGTACAGACCAGATGCGGTTTTAGTCGCGGCTTCTTCTTGTTCGGCCACTACCCAGTCAGCCAATGGATTCAATACAGACATTCAACTCCTCCAATTAGAACTTGTTTCTAGCACTCATAATAGCTGAGTGCCAGTGTAGCTGTCAATTACCTCATGAAAATAAAAAGCCGCCAGCTTGGCGGGAAAAAGTGTGAGTGTGTGTTGGCAGCCGACCGAAGTCAGCTGCCAACACGTTTCCGTCTACTGCAGTACGAGCACCCGATGGGTGCGCGGCGGAAGGCCGTCGATGATCGGGACGATGCCGGAGGCTTCGAGAGCGTCCAGGTGGAACGCGAGCGCCTGCTCGGTCGAGCTCATCTCGCGTCGCGCGAGAGCATCCTCGAGCTCGTCTTCAGGATGTCTCAACATCGTCGCGGCCGCGACGACCTTGAAGGCCTCGTCGTCGATGGCCGGACAAGCCGCGCGTCGACGATTCGGTGCCGGCTTCGGGCAGGCCCGAGCAACGTCCGTGACCAGCTTGCCGCTCTCATCCGGCACGAGAACGAGTCTCGTCCGGCAATAGCGCGGGTGAACCGGTGTTTCCCGCTTGTTGCGGCGATACCACGGGGTGGTCTTCACCGCGATGGGATCACCGGGACGCACACCACGTAGGCGGCGACGCATGAGGCGGCGGCGCTCAGCGCGAGGACTGGTGACCTTGCGGCGCGACGGCGGACCATCGCCCATGAGGATCACGTAGTCGTCTTGCTCCTCCGGCTCTGGAGTCGCCAGCGGATTCAGGTGAATCCACTTGGCTGGCTCGGAGTGTGTTGCGGCTGCGGCTGACAATGTACTGCGCCCCCTTTCTGGGGAGGGGTAGTAGGAACGGATTACCACATAGGAAAGCAGCCTTTCGGCTCCTCATCTGTGATAAATCGAATTTTACCATAAGTTCTTCCGCTGTCAAACATTTATGTTTATGCTCTTGCTATACTTATGGGGTGTCAAGAATACTAATGTGCCCGCCGACGTATTTTGATATTGAATACGAGATTAATCCCTGGATGCATCAGGACAACCAAGTTACCGGAAATACGGCTGCCGAGCAGTGGCAAAAACTTTATGAAATCTACAGTCAAAAACTGGGCTGGCGTATCGAGCAAGTTGATCCCGTTAAAGGTCTGCCGGACATGGTCTTCGCGACTGATTGCTGTCTGATGTTAGACGATAAAATTATGCTCAGCAGTTTTCGCTACCCCGAACGCCGGCCGGAAACTGCCCAGTTCGAAAAATGGTTTCACGATCATGGCTATAGCGACATCAAAAAAGCCAATAACTTCTTTGAAGGCGGCGGTGACACGCTGGTTTGCGGCGATAAAATCCTGGCCGGTTACGGCTTCCGCTCGGATATAAAAGCCCACGACGAGCTGCGTGAATACTTCGGCCGAGAAGTCGTCAGTCTACATATCATGGACGCCAATTTTTACCACTTGGATACTTCACTGGCTGTCCTGAATGACGACACCGTAGCCTATTATCCCGGGGCGATTGACCAAGATAGCCAGGAGCGCTTGAAGCAGGCCATTCCTAACTTGATTGAAGCCACTCTAGAAGAAGCCAAGGGCTTCGGCCTGAACGCTGTCAGCGACGGCCATACGGTTATCACCAGCAATGAATCAGCGAGCTTATTAGATAAATACCGGGCCGCCGGATTTGCGGTCATCGGCACGCCCATCCTGGAATTCCGCAAATCCGGCGGCGGCGTTAAGTGCCTAACGCTGGAGTTGCGCTAGAGCCGCCCTGGCAACTGCGGCCTCATCCCAGTCAATTAACCCCTCTGCCCGCTCGATATTCTTCTCGTGGCCCTTGCCCAGCAGCAGCACGGTGTCGCCCTTTTCAGCCCGGCCAAGCGTAAATTTAACGGCCTCGGACCGGTCGTGCACCAAAAACAAGTCTTTGTCGCGAACCTTGCCAGCGCTTTCAGCTCCTTGGGCAATCTGGTTCATAATCACTTGGCCATCTATATCGCGATCATCTTCTTCGGTAACTATAACCTCGTCGCAATATTGTCCGGCTAACTGGCCCTGAACCGCCCGCTTGGCTTCGTCGCGCCGCCCGGCAGAGCCGAACATTACAATCATCTTGCCTTCCACTAACGGCTTTAAATCTCTGAACAGCTTCTCAAAACTATCCGGTGTGTGTGCGTAGTCGATGATTACCTCAAAGTCCTGGCCGGCATCCAACGTATTCATTCGCCCCTCAACCCCTTTAAGGCTCGATATCCCCTGCTCTATCTGTTCTTTATCCAGCCCAATCACCCGCCCTACAGCCACCACCGCCAGGGAATTATAGACGTTAAAGCTACCCGGCAGATTGCAAGTGATGGCATATGTATCCTTACCGATTTTGGCATCATAGCTGCTGCCACTGGGCGTCATTTTGACGTTTTTGGCACGCAAATTCCCGGCCTTCAAACCGTAGGTGACAGCATGCTTAATATCCAACTTGAATAGTCTGACTGATGGGTCATCAGCGTTTATCACCCCTGTTCTGAGGCCTTTTTGGTTCTTGTCAGTCAACTGAAAAAGCAGCCGCTTGGCGTCGCGGTATTTCTCAAAAGTCCCGTGCCAATCCAAGTGCTCGTGGGTAACGTTAGTCAGTACGGCCAGACTGTAGGACACGCCCCAGACGCGGTTTTGCATCAACGCTTGGCTGGTAGTTTCCAGCACCAGCCACTCCACGCCGCGCTTGTTCATCATTCTCAGCCGTTTCATCAACTGCGGCATTGGTACCGAGGTCATGTGTTCCACCTGGGGCTGAATAATCTCACCCACACCGTAACCAACAGTGGTCATCAGGCCCGATTTGTAACCGGCCCGGCAGAGCATCTCGTGGATCATAAAAGAAGCAGTAGTCTTGCCGTTGGTACCGGTTACGCCAATAACTTTTAGCTTGCGGCCAGGAAAGCCGTACAGCGTGTTAAAAATTACCGCCTCAGCCAGATGTCCCCACGGCTCAATCTTCCTAAATAACTTCTTAGGAATGAGCGCTTTAACGAGTTTCCGGGGGTTCATACTTTTTAGTATACTGTAGAACTGATGAGAATTTTGGGAATCGAGAGTTCGGCCGACGAAACAGCTGCAGCGGTGGTAGAAAATGGTAGCAAACTCCTTAGCAGCGTAATCGCCAGCAGTCTGGATTTACACACGGCTTACGGTGGAATTGTGCCCGAGATTGCCGCCCGTAGCCACATAGAAGCCATAATGCCAACTATCGATGAGGCTCTAAAAACCGCTAAAACAGATTGGGACAACATCGACGCCATCGCTGTTACTAGGGGTCCAGGGCTGGGTGGTAGCCTGCTCATTGGCGTGATGACTGCCCGCACCCTGGCTATTGCCAAAAATAAACCCCTTTACGGAGTTAATCACGTCGAAGCCCACGTTTATGCCAACTTCCTAACAGATACGGATCTGCCCAACTACGCCATGCCCCCTGCCCCGCCCAGCTTTCCCCTGCTCTGCCTGATTGTTTCCGGCGGCCACACTCAGCTGGTTCTGTTTAAGGACCACTTTGATTACCGGCTTTTAGGCCAAACCGGCGATGATGCCGTTGGCGAGGCTTTTGATAAGGTTGCTAAAATTCTTGGCCTCCCCTACCCCGGCGGCCCCAGCGTGGGGCAGGCGGCCATAGACGGCAATATTACCTCCGTTAAATTGCCGATAGCCAAGATGGAAAACAAGTACGATTTTAGCTTTTCCGGCC
>CAYUUT010000006.1:0-53602 GCA_964448095.1 uncultured Candidatus Saccharibacteria bacterium
TAAAGGCCCGGCCGCCGATGCCAAACATCTTGGTGCCTTCCACGCCGCCTTCGTTAACCACCGCGATATCAGTTGTGCCGCCGCCAACGTCCATTAAAACGGCGCTGATAGAGGCATTGGGATCGTCGCCGACCACGCTGCGGGCGACGGCAAACGGCTCGGCCGCCACCGCTAATAATTCTAGGTCGAGTTCGGCGGCCGTGCGTTCCAGCGCGCCGATGTGAATCATCGGCGCGAAGGCCGTATACATCTCTACCACTATATCGCGCCCCTGAAAGCCCACCGGATTCGTAACTTTATAACCATCTATATCAATCCGCACTAAAGCGCTGTTTACCAGCCGGACTTCCACGTCTTTGCCGCCCAGTTCCCAGGCTAGTTGCTCGCGAGCTTTAGCCTCGGCGCGCTCTTGGACCAAATTAATAATTCGGCCCATTTCATCTATACTCAGTTCTTTTTCGGGATTTTTGCGGGTAAAACGGACGGTGCTGGTAGTGCCTTTAACTAGTTCCCCGGCGATACCTATAACAGCGGTGCGGGCGCTAACACCGGCTTGCTGCTCGGCAGCCGCCAGCGCTTTGTCGCAGTTATCGACTACCGCGGCGATATCGGCAATCGCCCCGGCCTGCATATCCGTTAATTGTTGGTGCATGCGGCCAACGCCAATAATCTCTACGCTGTTGCCAACTACCCGCCCAACCAGAGCTTTTACGTACTCCGTGCCAATATCCAGCGCCACCATATACTCGCCAACCGGGCGTGAGCGCTTAGCGGCAGCGGATATTTTAGGCAGTTTGCCTTTTAGGTTTTTAGCCTTGTCGCGTATAGGCATAATCAGATTGATTATACCACGACCTATCTGTTAGCTTACTGAAGGATGGCTTTGATTCGGCGAACGCCGGCAGATGAGGCTTCTTCTTTGACGATTTTGAATTTTTTTCCGCCTTCGCCAATCTGGCCGGTGTGTTCTACGTGTGGACCGCCGCAAATTTCGCGGCTGAAGGGCTGCTTTGGGTCGCCAATCGTATAAACTTTGACCTTGTCGCCATATTTATCACCAAAAGCTCCCGATGCGCCTTTAGCAAAAGCTTCTTTGGTGTCTTCCTCTTGCCAAGTGACTGGCAGGTCTTCGGCAATTTTCTCATTAACGATTTTCTCCACCTCTGCCAACTGCTCCGGTGTAACTTTTTCTGGCTGGCTAAAGTCGAACCGGGTGCGCTCGGCTGTGATATTACTGCCCCGCTGGACAACATGCGGCCCTAATACCTGCTTGAGCGCCTGGTACATCAAATGGGTCGTGGTGTGGTATTTGACCACTTGCTCGGAATGGTCGGCCAGACCGCCCTTAAACATCCCCTGGCTGGCGGTCTGGCTGCGTTGCCGCTGCTGTTCCATCAATTGTTCGAATTGGTTATCGGCATCTTCGGCCAAGTTAATTTTTTTCTTTGAAGCTTCTTCTTTGGTCAGTTCCACCGGAAAGCCGAAAGTATCATAGAGTTTGAAGATATCCTGACCGCTGAGTTCTTTTTTCGCCTTGGAAATTTTCTCAAATTCATGAAGGCCTTTGCGAAGAGTTTGGCGGAAGAGTTTTTCTTCGGCTGCAAACGATTTAACAACTTCATTATTGCGTTTTTTAACTTCCGGAAAATCAGCTTCGTATAGCTCCACGATAATTGGCACAACTTTTTCGCACAAGTCTTGCTCGATGCCCAGCTCAAACGCGTAGCGGATAGCCCGGCGCAGCAGCCGGCGCAGCACGTAGCCTTGCTGTTTGTTGCTGGGAACAACCCCGTCAACCGCCAAAAATAGGGCTGCCCGCAGGTGGTCGGCAATTACCCGCATGCTGGTTTGGTTATCCTTGTAGCTTTTACTGCTGAGTTTTTCTAAGCCTTCAATGATCGGCTTAAGCAGGCTGATTTCAAAAACATCCGGCGAATTAATGGCCGCGGCGGCGATCCGTTCCAAGCCGCCGCCAAAATCAACGTTGGGTTCGGGCAGTTTCTCAAAACCGTTGGCGGTTTTTTTATAAGTCATGAACACGCTGTTGCCGATTTCTAAAAACCGTCCGCAATCGCAGTTGGGGTGACACTGCCGGTCTTTAAAGACCGATTTTTCGTGAATTTTTAGCTCGACGCCAAAATCGTAAAAAACTTCGCTGTCCGGGCCGCCGGGCTCGCCTTCGCGCATATTATCCGGCTGGCCTTCGCGGCTCCACCAGTTCTTGCTGGCATCATAGTAAAATACCCGCTCGCCGGGCTTCATGCCGCGGGTATAGCCGTCTTCTCCGGAGCCGATATTGCCGGTCTTGGCCTCGACGTTTTTATCATTAAACAACTGTTGCCAGATTTGGCAGGCCTCAATGTCCTTATGAATTCCGTTATTTTCATCACCGATAAAACAAGTTACGTAGAGTTTTTCCGGCTCCAAACCAACTACGTCAGTTAGGAACTCAAAGAACCAAGGCAGCTGCTCCATTTTAAAATAATCGCCCAGGCTCCAGTTACCCAGCATCTCAAAAAGAGTGGTGTGACGGTTATCGCCCACTTCGTCCATGTCTTCGGCCCTAAAGCAGGTCTGGCTATCTACCAGTCGCTTGCCGTTTGGGTGTTTTTGACCCAGTAAATAGAGTACTAGGGGCTGCATGCCGCTGCCGGTAAACAGTGTGGTCGGATCGTCCTGCGGCACCAAGCTAGCCCGCGGAATTATCTTGTGTCCGCGCGCTTTAAAGAACTCCAGATACGCTTTGCGTATTTGCTCCGCTGTCATTCTTGACTATTATAACAGAGGTGGCCTAATTTAGGTAACGATGCCGCCGCCGAGGCATTCGTCCCCGCTATAGAAGACGGCGGATTGGCCGGGGGTTAGAGCCCGGACATCTTCATCCAGCTGGGCGGTCCAAAAATTACTTGACTTGTTAAGTAATTTTACATCGATGAATTTAGCGCGGTGCCGCAACCGGATTTTCAGTTTATCTTTTTTACTTGGTGGCTGGTTAATCCAATGCATATCCGTGAGCCGCACTTCCCTGCTCCACAGCTTTTCGTCCTGCAAGTCGGTAGTCACATAAACTTTGTTCTTCTTCATGTCTTTGCCTATAACGTAATAAGGCAGGCCGCCGCCAACTTCCAGGCCATGCCGCTGGCCAATGGTATAGAAAATCGCTCCGTCGTGTGTGCCCACTTCCCTGCCACCGTGGTCGATAATCTTGCCGGGCCTGGTTTTTACGTATTGCTGCAAAAATTCTTTAATACCGACCTTACCTACGAAGCAGATACCCATGCTGTCTTTTTTGTCAGCCGTGACCAGCTTGAATTTTTTGGCCAGTTGCCTGACCTGCGGCTTAGTCAAATCGCCGAGCGGGAATATGGTTTTTTGCAGAGCCTCATTTTTGACTCTATATAGGAAGTAGGTTTGGTCCTTATTGCTGTCGGCTGCCATATATAGGCGTCCGGCATTGGTTTTGGCATAGTGCCCGGTAGCGATAAAATCGGCGCCGTCTTTCAGAGCCGTATTCAAAAATAGTTTGAATTTAACCTCTTGGTTGCACATAACATCAGGATTGGGCGTGCGGCCGGCCTTAAATTCATCCAGCATGTAGTCAACTACTTTGTGCCGGTATTCGGTTTCGAAATCGTACATCTTAAAATCAATACCCAGCTGCACAGCCACGCGCTTGGCGTCCTGATAATCTTCTTGCCACGGGCAAGGCAGGCCCGGAAAGTCCTGGCTCCAGTTTTTCATATAAACACCCACGACGTCGTAGCCTTGCTGTTTTAGCAAAGCGGCGCTGACGGAGCTATCAACCCCGCCGGAGAGCCCAACGTATACCGTCTTCATCTGTTACAGTTTAACAGATTAACCAAATGGCGGTTTGCCGGCGCGTAGTCTAGCCCGAATAACTTGCAACCGGTGCTGCATACCTAACCAGAAGGCTATAAAGGTCAGAGCCGCCAGCGCGCCAATCACCCACCAAGGGACAAATCGAGTTTCGTTAATAACGGCGCCGTTGCTGCCCTTGCCGCTGCTCGACTGTTGGATTGGCCCATTAGCCACCGCCACCACCTGCAAAAAGGCCGAGAAGCCCTGGCTGTCGGTGGCTTTAATAGTCACGTTGTAGGTACCGGCGTTTTTATAAGTATGGTCGAGGGTAATGGCGCCCGGGAATTGTTGGCTCTTTAGGTCCGAGGATGAACTATCGCCCCAATCTATGCTGATGGCATAAGGTCCGGTACCACCGCTAAGGCTAATGGGCCAGGTCAAATCCGTATTGGGATCAGCCCCGCGTTTAGCGTATTGCGTAGTTAGAGTAATCAGCGATTCGGTGGTAGGCAGGGCATTATTAAAGTTGACCGTAACAGTATTGGAGACCGGGCTGGCTTGGTTTAGGTCGTCATAATCCTGGGCAGTCAGGTCATTCCGACCACTGAATAAGTCAATTTGTATGGAATAGCTGCTGCCGCTGCATTCACGCGAGCCGGCAAAAACATTATTTTTGAACACCTCAACCAGAGTTCCCGATTGGCACAGGCCGGCTACAGTTATAGGTAAGTTGGAAAAGTTCTGGCCGTTACCAGGCACACTGATGGTTGGCGTTTGAGTGGGCGGGTTACCTTTAACCGTACCCTCCAGGCCGGCTGAACCGCTAAGGGTGGTTGTGGTGGCGCCAACAATGGCGGCGGGTCCAAGACACGAGAAAAAAACTGCCACAACGGCTAATAACGGTAATACTCGCTTCATAAGCATTAGTATAATAATATAATCTTGTAGCGATTATAGCCAAATTTACCTTTGCGTTGACCGGCCATTTTGCTAAACTACAAACAGCTATATGAGGGAAACACTAAGAAAGCACCTAACAAGGGCGCTAGCAGCGGTGGCAGTTTTTGCTATTGCGTTGGGGATAATTCCCCAGGCGATGGCGGCTACGGCAACCCCTAATAATGCTACCCAGTCCGGCAATAACGGTTTACAAATCTCCCCCACCCGGACCGACCTTGCGGTTAATCCTGGTGAATCTAGCACTTTCCAGATTAGCCTCAAAAACATCAGTAGTATCGCCCTAACCGCCAAAGCGTCCTTAAACGATTTTGAATCCGACGATCAGACCGGCATACCCAAGCTTATAATTGACCCCAGCCAACACTCACCACGTTCCATAAAACCATTCTTGAATGGTTTTGGTGATGTACCACTGCAATCCGGCGAAACCAAAACTGTACAGTTAGAGGTTAATGTTCCCGCTAACGCCGCGCCCGGCGGTTATTATGGAGCCTTGCGCTATTCAGCCATACCGGTCACCGCCAGCCAGAATGTCGGCCCCAACCAGATTTCCCTGACCGCCAGCGTGGCATCTTTAGTGTTGCTGGAAATAAACGGCCAGGTCAACGAACAGCTTAATTTTGATTCAATGAGCGCCTTACGCCACGGTACAACGCAAGCGATTTTCTTTGGCAAAGGACCAGACCAGATAGCTATTAGGCTTACTAATAAAGGTAACGGTTTCTCCCAGCCCATTGGCCACGTGGTCATTAACAAGGGTGGCAAGTCGGTCTACAACTACGAGTTTAACAGCACGACCTCCGGCCTGCACAGCACCATCCTGCCGGACTCCTCCAGGACCTTCACCAATTCAATTAAGAACGTCAACGGCTTTGGCCAATACACCGTAGTCGCCAGCATCGCCTATAAGCAGGGTGACGAAGCTTTGACCTTAAGCCAAAAGTTCTGGGTAATTCCAAAGGGTATTGAGTACGTCCTACTGATACTGGTCATATTAATTGCAGCTGGTATCGGTCTGTGGCAACTGGCCACCCGAAGAGCCAAAACCAAACGCTAACAATTTAGAATGAACCTATCGCCAGATAGGTCATGGTAGTGCTGTAGACGCCTTCCGGCTGAGAACTGTCGACGTTGGCAATATAACTAACCGTAAACAAGCTAAAATCAGTACTCAGCGGCGAGTCCGCCACTAGATCGCCGGCTTGGAATTTGTAACGGTTCGCTAAGTTATAGCCATTATCAACCACGCCACTGCCGGCACCAAACGGATTAGCGCCAACCGGCGGCGAGCCATTGGCTACCAGGTTGAGGCCGAACTGGCCGATACCTTTAGCGCTGGACTGCTGGCTAGCCATAGCCGGGATAGTATTATTACCTGAGGTTAAGGTGTTTCCTAGAACAAAAATATTGTAGCCGGTGAAGTAATTGGTCCCCACCGAAAACTGGGTAGTAGTAAAGCCTGTCACCTGGGGCGTTAGGACTCCCAGATCTTTAATATCATGTACTTGATTACTGCAGTCCACCGCAACCGTGGCGCCGACGCAAAGCACCAGGCGCGGCGGCACATATGCGGTGGCGCCCAGGCCCACAGACAGGTCGAATACCACGCCACCAGTATCAATTGGCGGCCCGGTAGCATCAGTGCTGGCATAGGTGCTAAGCCGGACATACATCGACTGGTTAACCGCCGAGGGATTAACGATGTTACTGAAACTATATTCTGACGGATCGGGTGTCACTGGCGTTGCCGGTCTGGTAAGTATCAAATCATTGGCCGTAGTTAACGGGCTGATAGTAAAGCCGGTGGTTCCGCTTTGGTTATCCAAGACTGCCCCGAGTACCGACAGGCCGGTTGGCGCCGTACAAGGTGTACCTACCAGTGGACCATCGGAGCAGTATCTAAACTGGATTGAACCAACATCCGCGGCAGAGGCTAATACAAAGTCAAAAACATGGCTGGTTACCACGCTGGGCTGAGAAGAGCCAATGGTTATAGACCGGTCCGGGAGTTCGGCGGCCGATGCCTGGGGCCAAGCGGCAGGCAAAGTTAAACATGCCACCAGCAAAATAACTAGAGTGAACAGGCGTAATTTATAAGTCGCCCGCCATCGAAGCAAGGGCTGAGCCATGGCTTTTGGCCTTTAGAAGGTTGAGGTTGCTATATAAGTGGAGGTCACGGTGTAGGTACCGGTTGGAGTGGTAATGCCGGGGGTGGCCGCGAACTTCAGAACAATCGTTTCATTGTCTACCGGTCCGGTTGACTTAGCCAGCAGCTCGGGGGTGGCAGAACCACTGTGATCCCAGGCGAAACCGTTAGTATCTCCGTAGTGTGTGGCGTCAATTCCGATGTAGCCAGACTGGGCTACCAGCAGGTTGAGTCCAGAAGACATGTCGCAGGTGTAGGCCGTGGTGGTCGTGCCATTACAGTTAGTACCGGCCACAACAACGCCGAAGCTTTCCTGGCCAGCAGTAAAGGCCGCCTGGGTAGTGCTGTCATTGAAGCACTGGTCAGTATGAGAGGCTCCGGAACACGAAGCGCCCGGAACTTTTAGCTGGCCACTGCCTGTATCCTGCTGAGCAAAGTAAGTTATAGCCACACCATTGCTGGCGTTGGTCTGGACCATAGCCGCGCCATTGCAGGCGTTGCCAAGCCCCGGCGTCCCCGGCGCAGTTGGTACTGGCGAAACGGAAACTGCGCTACTGTCTAGGACCCCTAGGTCAACCGTGGTTCCGCAGTTCCCAGCAAAGGTTGAAGCGCAGTTGTTGGCAATAGTGGTGGTTGAGTCATCAACATCGGTAGTGCCGACGCAGAATTGCAGAACTTCCTGTACCCGAGCGGTGGTACTCAGCTCGTTAGCGGTACTCAGGGCGATACCACCGTCATCCAGGTGCGTACCCGGTACGGTATCAGTGTAAGCCGCGGCTGTTGTATCGTTGGCATAGGTTAAAATGCGGGCATAAAATGTTCCGGTTGCTGAGGGGTTGGTTACACCGTCGCCGCCAGTTGCGTTGGTACCAAGGCTAAAAGTAACACTTTGGTTGGCGGTTATAGCATTGCCAGTAGCATTGGTCAATATCAAGGTATTAGATGTACTGGTGCCGTTAATCGCATAGCTGTGGGTGACGGGTGAACCATTAATTTGCTGGGCGGCCACAGTAAGGGTAGCTTTATTGATATCAAAGCCACTGGGGCCGGTGCAGGCTGTTCCTATCAGAGGTCCGCTGGCGCTATCGCAAAACTGTATAACTATACCCTTAAGGTTAGCGCTGGCTGTGGTTTCATCAAAGCTCACAAAGTAGGTCACATCAGTGGCGCTCACCACTGAACTGCCAATGGTTATTTTACGCTGAGTCACCTGGGCGGCAGCGATTTGGGTCGGCTGGAGGACAGCGGTCAATATGCTAGGCGCCAAGAACAGGAAAATAACCAGTAAAGCTACTAGTCTCCGTTCAAGTGTAGAGGATTTAAACATCTTGGTGGCTGTTTTTTTTGTTTTTATACCTAACGTTAGGAGAATAGCACAGGCTAAGAAATAACCCAAGTACTTTTCCACAGGGTTGCTAAAGAGATGGTTAAGGAGTTGGTTCATCATTAGAAGGTTGGCGTGGCTATGTAATCCGAGGTTACGTTATAAGTTCCGGTAGGGGTGGTGATTCCGGGAGTGGCAGAAAATTTAAGTATCAGCGTTTCGTCTTCTACCGGGCCGCTGGAGCTGGCTATCTGCGTAGGGCTGCTAATGCCGGTGTCGTTCCAGGCAAAGCCGTTAGTAACACCGTAGGCAGTAGTTGTATTGCCGATATAACCAGATACAGCTTTCAGTTGGTTAGTGCCAGAGGACATGCTACAACTGTAAGACACCGTGGTGGTACCGTTACAGTTAGTGCCCGCGACGTCCACCCCGAAGTCCTCTTGGCCGGCCGTAAAGGTCGCTTGAGTTGAGCTATCATTGAAACAGTTGTCGGTAGTAGATGAACCGCTGCAAGTCGCTCCGGGGATCTTGAGTTTGCCGCTACCAGTGTCCTGCTCGGCAAAGTAGGTTACAGCGACCCCGCCGCCAGCGTTAGTACGGACCATGGCCGCGCCATTACAGCCATTGCCGTAACCGGGCGCCCCCGGAGTAGTCGCTACCGGCGAGGTTGATATTACGCTACCGTCCAAGACACCCAAGTCCACCGACGTCCCGCAGTTGCCGGCAAAAGTGCCGCCGCAGTCGTTAGCGATGGTGGTGGTAGCATCATCGACACTAGTAGTACCGACACAAAATTGCAGGACTTCCTGTACCCGGGCGCTTATGGTCAGCTCACTGGTGGTGCTTAGAGCTATGCCGCCGGAGTCGATAACGTTACTGCCGGGGTTGGCTACGCTGCCGGTGCTGTCATAAGTGGTCGAGTCGGCAGTGGTGCTAAAGGTGAATATGCGGGCGTAGAACGAACCGACCGCACTCGGATTAGTGGCGGTGAAGCTAAAGGTCACGGCGTGCGTTGCATCAGTACTGCCGCCGGTACCACCAGAATCTTGAATAACTAGAGCTTTGCCGCTACCAATGTTCGTGTTAGGAGCTACAGCCGTAAAGGAAGCGGACCCAAATCCACTGGTCTGAGTAACAGTTATGCTGCCGCTGGTCTGAATACCGCTAACCGGGTGGTTGGCCGATGAACAGACCGTGCCTAACAGCGGGCCGCCGCCAGCGCTATTACAAAAATCAACCACTATCGCCTTTATAGAGGTGGTGCTGCCCGGAATAAAGCTCACCGAATAGGTGTTAGCCGTGCTCACTTTAGAGCTGCCAATGGTAATTTTACGCTGCGTCACGGTAGCCGCGGAGGCTGGCTGGCTGGCTAAAAAGAAGGGCAGAAAATAAGTGCTCAGAAAGAGCATTATCAACAGCAGGCTAAGAAAGGCTCGTTTATTGGCGACTATGCCCGGCATCTAACTCCTCTACCCCTACCTCAAAGTTTGGGTTTTTTGTTAATGCTTAATTATTAACAAACTTTACCGCTGGTGACAAGTGTAAATTGGCTTATCCACAAGCCGTAAAAACCCTTAGTACGTAGGTACTACTACAATATCATGATTCATCGTATAAAGTCCGGCCCGTGTAAGCGGCGCCTGGTTGGCAATATAAGAGATGGTGTAGGTCGTCTGGCCAATTGATTGATTGCCGGAAGTCGCCGGCGAATTGGCGATAACATTACCAGTCACGTATTTAAATAAATTAGCCGTGTTGTAGCCGGTGGCGGCCTGGCCGTTGGCAAAAGAGTTATCTGGTTGATTTACCGGATCAGCGCCCAAATCACAGCCGGCGCCGCAGAAATTGCTGTTTTTGACCAGGTTGATGCCAAATTGCTCTACGCCGGTTGTGGAGGCCGTGGGTGCACCGAGGGCGCTGAATTGGTGGCCTTCTTCATTAGTCAGCGGCTGGCTGGCAGTAATCACGCTGTAAGCTTGTGACAGGTAGGTTCGCACTGTGAAGCTAGCGCTACCCGAACCGGTTGTCGTGGTGCTAAGCGTGCCCAGGTCAACGGTTGAATTATTGATAGTCTCCGACAAAAAGACCTGGTTTTGGCTTAAAAAACCGACATTGGAGCGATAGTTGGAGCTATAAAAGTCTCCCGAGCCAGTGCCGCCAAGACTGGCCTGTCCTTGGTAGTTGGCCGAGCTCTGGCTTAACGCCCCGCCGGTGCCAAAAAAAACTTCGTTGGTACTGTAGCCGCTGGAAGAATATTGAGCATAGACAAAAGGCGTGCTAAAAAACAGACACGCGCAGATTAACGCTAACAGGAGTTTTAGGCGCGTCATTTACCCATGGATTATAGCATAAGGGGTTTAAAACATTGTCTGGTATGAATTTTAGTTGAGTTTGAAGCTCTGCAGGATCTCCTGGAAAACCTGGCCAAAGTAACTTGAACCGTCGTTCACAAACGCGAAGTTGAGTGTCTGGTTTTGGCCGTGTGAATTTTGCAGTGTGATGTCGTAGCTGCCACCGACTAAGGCGGCAGCGGCTTTTTCGCCGCTGCCGCGCACTAAACAGATATAATTAGCGCCTTGGAACTGCATGCTCAGAGTAACTGGCGGCAGGCTGCCTGGGCTTTGTTTAACACTATCGCCACAACGAGCGGATATAGCAGTCGGCTGCATCCGGTTATTGCTGACCGTTAACGGCACTACGTAGTTGACCGCTTGGCTTTCAAGCGACTGGTTAAAAATTATATCTAACTCGTACACGATTAAGTTATTTTCCTGAGTGAAAAAAACATATTTGCTGAGTGACGACTCTTCAGGGGAAAATTGCCAGTTGGCGGTAGACTTAAAGCTAAAGACACTATTTTGGACTAAGTGTTCCGGCGATCCGTTATAAAAGGTCTTGGTTAAGGGCTGAATGACGACTGCCTTGGCAGCCTCGGTAGTGGATTTTTGCCATAAGTAGACCGCGCCGCCAGAGATTAGTACGACAATTATCATCAGACCAACCAGCAGTAGCCGGCGGCGGCGATAGCGGTTTTTTATGGATTTGTGTTGGTCCAGATTGTAATAAACATTGGGCATGGGTTTACGCTTTATAACCTCTAGCCTATAGTATAAGCGATAGCGATATAAAACCATGGCAAGCCCCAATAATAAAAATCAGCCGAAAGCGGAACCGGCGGCCAAGCCGCCGGTTCCGCAGGAGCCTAAAGAACCCGGTTCTTTGGAAGGCGATTCGCTTGAAGCCGAGTCTGCCACACAAGACAACAGCCCCGGTAACCTCGCCGACCCGGGCAAAGATGCCAGCGGCCAATCAGATCGACCGGGGGGCCCGCCGGCTAATGAGCCAAAAGCAAAAAGATCTTTGCTGCATAAATTAACCGAGGCAAAATTCCTATACATTTGGATCTTTTTGATTGTCATAGCCGGCATCGGCGTCCTTATATTTTTTACCCTTAAATGGAGTAAGGCCGCCCCGCAGGCCATCAAGACTACCACTGCTTCGTTAAGTAATGCCCAACTGGCGTCCTTAGCGCAAAATACCACGGTAGTGGGCGACGCCAAGCAAACCCTTAGCGTTGAAAGTAACGCTATATTCCAAGGGCAAGTGCTGCTTAAACAAGGCCTGGACGTCGCTGGCACGCTGAAAGTTGGCGGTGGTTTGTCCCTGCCCTCCATAACCGTTGGCGGTAATGGCTCCTTTGGTCAGTTAGAAGTTAATGACACCCTTTCGGTGGCTGGCAATAGCGTCGTCCAAGGTCAGTTGAATGTCCAGAAGGGCTTAACGGTTGCCGGTACCGCCAGTTTCGGCAGCATTTCGGCCGCCCAACTAAGCGTGACTAATCTGCAGCTCAATAGCGATTTATTGCTTAGCCGGCACCTGGTAACCAGCGGCGGCAATCCCAGCAAAACCAACGGCACAGCCTTAGGCGATGGCGGTACGGCTTCAGTTGGTGGCAGCGACACTGCCGGCACGGTTAACGTCAATACCGGCAGCGGCCCAATTGCTGTCGGCTGCTTTATCAACATTACATTTACCCAAAAGTACTCCGGTACGCCGCACATTATTCTCAGCCCGTCTAACAGTGCGGCCGGCAATTTAAATTACTACACTGACCGCTCATCCACCGGCTTTAGTGTCTGCACCGATAGCGCGCCTAGCGCTTCTACTACCTATCTGTTCGATTATTTTGTAGCTAACTAAAGGCTAAACGTCTAGAAAAACCGTCACCCGGTCGGCTTTGACATGCATTACGCCGCGAGTAACTCTCATCGAAAACGGCTCGCCATGCTGTTGGCGGACGATTATTGTACAGGGTTGCAGAAGACTCATGAAGTTCTTATGACGCGGCAATATGTCGAACGGGCCGGTTTGGTTGATTGCGCTCAAGCTAACGGCCGGGGCGTCAAAATAAGTTTTGAACGGGGCGTAGATTTTGACGCCCATAGTTTGCTTATTATCGCTATTGTTGTCCGCCATCTTCGCCCTTCAAAATAGCCTCGACTCCGGTCAGAGTTTGTTCGCGGGTAAAGTATTCGCCCTTGCCGCCGGTCAGGCCTTCGGTAACGAACATATGCTGGGTAAAAAACTGGATGAGTTTTTGGGCCTGGTTAAAGTCGCGCCGGTCGGTTGGCGAGAGTTCGTTCTCACCAATTATGGCGATGATGTTTTTCAGCGATTCGTGTTTTTGCAGCAACTTTTGGACATGTACGCTGAGCTCATAATGGCGTTGCCCAACGATTTCCGGACTCAGCAAACTGGAAGTTGTCTGCAGCAAATCTACAGATGGACGAATGCCTTGTTCGGCGACTTTACGACTGAGTACCAAGGTAGCGTCCAGCTCGTGTTGAATCATTTGCACCGCCGGGTCAGACAGGTCGTCAGCCGGCACATAAATGGTCTCTACGGCGGTGATAGAAGCGTTTTCGTTAGAACTCAAGCGGTCCTGTAGCAGCTTGACGTCGCTAAAGATAGTCGGCTCGTAGCCGCCTTCGCTCGGCGTCTGGCCCAGGATAGTTGACAGTTCGTTATGGGCCTGCACGTAGCGGTACATGTTGTCGGCAAAAAACAGGACGTCGCGTTTCATTTCGTCGCGGAAATATTCGGCGGCTGCCACGGCACTCATCGCAATCAGCACCCGCTGTACCGGGTTCTGGTCCATCTGGCCAAAGAACATCGAAGTACTTTTGAGCAGGTCGCGCTCTTTCAGCGTCTCGTAAAGTTCGTGGCCTTCGCGGATGCGCTCGCCGATGCCGGTGAACAAACTCAGGCCTTTGGCATTTTTGGCGACATTATGAATAAATTCCATGGTCAACACGGTTTTACCAACACCGGCGCCGCCGATAATGCCAACTTTGCGGCCCTTTACGAACGGCGTCAGAAAGTCGATAACTTTGATACCAGTTTCCAATATCTCCGGCTTAGCCCCCTTAAAGGAGGTGCTCTGAATTGGCGGCTTAACAATGTTCCTGTACGTTACACCTGGCCCGCTGGGGACCGGCTGGCCGTCCAGCGATTGACCCAAGGCGCCAAAAATTCTGCCGATTGTGACCTCGCCTACAGCGATGTTAATTCCCTGGCCTGTACGCTCGGCCGGCATGTTTTTCTGCAGTGTCCGCTGACCATAGACATCCAGGCAGACTGCCACATTACCGGCCTCAATGTGGTTTACCAGCAGTGGGCTGCGGTTTGCATTTTGAGCTATCAATAACTCACCGATATCCGGCACGTCTTCGTCAAATTCCACCGTCACGATCAAATCGCGGATGGAGCGAATAGAGCCCTTAGTCATGCTCGCTTCTGCCTTGCCATTAGGACCTTAACTAGTTCCTTCAGACGTTCGTCTTTGGTCTGCCGCTTAACGTGGTTGTAGAGGTACTTCAAGTCATCAACGGTCTCGCCGGTCTTAGTGTGGGCCGCGCTCATGGCCTTGAAACGGCTGGCGTATTGGGCCAGTTTGGACTCCAGAATCACTTCGCTGATGGTAATTTGAATCATCGAACGCTCCAGGTGGTCAATTACCGCGTGGGCGCTGGGTTCAAAAATATAGTTTTGCTCGCTAATGAATTCTGAGGCGGCAGTAACGCTTCTACCACGCTCGGTTACAGCTGTGCTGAGCTGTATTTTCTTGACCCGTTGGTCGGTCAGTGACACATAGCTCTGGTAAAAAACTATTGTCGAAGTATATTTTTGGACTTCAAGTACGATGGGCATAACGTTAATGTTGCGGTCGCGCTCGGGCATTTTAAACTCCCGGATGTAAGGTACCCCGCGCTGTGAAAGTTGTATGGCGCCGTGATGACCGACTACCAGGATGTCGTTAATCTCGGGGCGGAAATGCTTGATAGCTTCGGTGACTAGGCGTTGGTCGATATCACCACTGAGGCTGGCTTCCGAAGTAATAAGAATCAACAGAACTTTGGGTATAACCAAGCCCTGGTTTTGGCCGCGGCCAAAGTGGAAAAGCTCATCAACCCGCAGCTGGGTATAAATGCGCCATAGGTCGGCGAAAAAACTTTCCGATTGCTGCACCAGGTCTTTAATCTGCGATATGCGCATGCTGGCAATTCCCTCAAAAGCACTGGTAATTTCCAGTAAGGTCGTCATATCATCCCGCTCTTTAGCGATGTCTAGTAAGGACCTCATTTTTTAGCCTTCTGCTTGGTTTTGGCAAGTTCAGCGGCTAACTGAACAGCTGGTATTTGGGCGGCGGGTACCTGTAGAGTTGGCGCTTCGGGAGCAACTGGCGGCGGCGGCATTACCTGGGCCTTAAATTGGGCTATCACCTGGTCGTAATCTTTATCTTGCTTAACCAGTTTGGCGGCCTGGTTAGCGGTTTCCTGCATTAGGGCCAGGTTTATTGGCTTGGTGGGGTCTTCATTTAACAATATGCCAATCAGTAACTGTTGGGCCATCAAGCTATAAATCTGGCCCGGTTTTTGGGTAAAGATTTCCTGCATGTGCCGGCCACGCTCCAGGTCTTGTTTACTCTGAATTGTCAACTCCGAACCGAAGCGCGAAAATTCCTCGGCTACCCGGAAAGCCGCCAAGGCTTTCAGGCTTTTTGAACCCTGGTCTTTTTGTCGGCTATTTTGGCCTACGCCACCAACACGTGTAACACTTAAGCCCGGGTTGACAGCCGGACGCATGCCGCTACGGAAAATTCCCATGTCCAGAATCCATTGCCCATCGGTAATAGACATGATGTTGGTGGGCAGATAAGCCGTGATGTCACCACTGTCGGCCAACACCATTGGAATGGCCGTCAGGCAACGATGGTTGCTGGCCAGACGCCCGGCGCGTTCCAGCAAAGCTGAATGGGCGTGGAACATATCGCCGGGGTAAGAATCACGACCCGGGCTAACTTTGGAAAGTAGCGAGATTTCCCGGTGAGCGTGGGCATGGGCGGTTAAATCGTCATAAATAATCACTGCGTCCTGACCGAGTTTTTGCCACAGGTATTCGGCTAGTGCGCAGCCTACATAAGGCGCCAGATAGCTCATCACCAACGATTCGAAGATGGTCGATACTACTACGATTGCCTTACCCATAGCGTTGTTGTCATTCAAGCGCGTAAGTAGCGTGTCGACGTCACTGCGGCGCTTGGCAATAAGCACGTAAACTACGATTTGATTGGTGTCGCGTTGATTAATAGCTATCTGGGTAGCCAGCGTTGATTTGCCTGACTTACTGTCGCCGAGCATAGCCATTCTCTGCCCGCGGACAATCGGGAATAGCGTATCAATCATGGTCACGCCGGTCTCCATCTGGTCTTCCAGCAACTGGCGTTCGTGGATTGCCGGCGCCCGGTTAAAAACCGGCCAAGTAGTATCCGAGGCGATAGCGCCTTTGCCGTCTAGCGGCTCGCCGGTTACAGAGACCACGCGGCCAATAAAATCCTTGCCGACTTTTGCTACTAACTGCGAGCCGGTCAGCACTAAAGTCATGCCAATACGTAAATTGGATACGCCCATGTGCAGGACAATCACCCGGTCGACCAATATTTCATGCACGTAGCCGCGGGTACCGTCTTCAAAGACTACAACGGCTTCTAGGGTCACTGGTTGCAGGCCTCGCACCTCAACTAAAAAACTGTCAACCGCGATTATTTCGCCGACCGGCTGGCCGCTGTCGACTAAGCGTTGGAAGTGTTGTCCGACATTACTGTCCACCGGTAGCTCCAGCAATAAGTTCGATTAGATAGGGCTGCTCTTTCTGCAAACGCGGTCGCAGGCTCATATCAAACCATTTGTTGGGCGTGCGCAGCATAAAACCAGCCGCCACATTGGGTTGGAGCCCAACTTGCAGCAACAGTGTCGGGTGGATATTTTGGCGCATCCAGCTAAGTATTTGCTCCAGGACTTTGGCTGGCGGTTCGCTACTAAAGCTTATGCGCAGCTGCGGCGCTGTTTTGAGCAGTCCTTCCAGCCGGGCTTTTAATTGCTGGCGCTGCGCTTCCTCCAGTAAATTAACCTGGTTGTCGCTGACCAACTGATTAAGCAAATTGCTGGGTCGCGGGGCTGGCAGAGCCGTACCGGCTGGCCGGCTTTTAGCGCCGGCGAAAAAATCATCTAGGCTATTTAGCTCACGCAGCAAACGCGACACGTCATAGCGGCTCACTAGGGTGATGGGGATTTTAAGCTCCACGCTGTATATCCTCCACAATCGCCTGCTTATTAGCTTCCAGCTCGGCCAGGATATATTCCAGCTGGTCTGATAAATCTATCTGGTTGCCGATGGCGTGCAAAATGTAATGGTTGATGATGTTGGCCATCTGACCTTCAAACTGTTTTAAGATGTGTTTTTTCTGTTCTTCCGATTGGGTTTTTAGCTGTTGCTCAAGATATTGCCGCTGTTGCTCAATAGTGTCGATAGTTTTCTCAATTGAGCCCAAGGCCAGCTGCTTAGCGTCAGCAATTGATTGCTCGTACTTCTTAAATTCTTCTTGCAAGGTGCGCGTAATCTCAGCCCGCATGTAGTCGTTCAGCTGGGAGGTGGTTTGGCGCAGATCCTGCTGCAGAAACATAGCGTTTTCGCCGATGATTTTCTCGAAGTGCAGGCGTCCGCGGTTACGCAGCTCTTCGCGGAACTCGTCATTAAAAATATGCTCAACGTCTTCTTTGGCGGAGTCTACCAAAGCTTCCTGAGGACCATTGGCCTTTTTGCCGGACGGCGCACCATTAAGCCGCAGGGCCAGCCAAACAAAGGCCGCTGTGGCTGACAGCAGCGATCCTACGACCAAGACTAGCCCACCAGTGTTCATTATTGCTTTTTTATCCTTATAACCTTAGTAGTAAGTATACAGCCAGAAGGCCGGCAATGAAAATCAATACAGCGATAATTATAACCTCGGCCAAGCTACGCAAAATCGAATGTTTGGATAAGGGGTTACGGCCAATAGCTATCATGCCGCTGCGGATGCCTACCCACAAAAGACAGGCGGCAATAATCGCTGTCATCAGAAAGACCGCCAGCGCTGAATAAATCCGCAGGGCAGTAACGGTTTTACCGGCAATCGAATCGCCCAGAGTGCGCAGCGCCGAAGGCACGGCCACGCTATCGCGGCTCAACGGGTTACGGCCCGGCTCGATATCAATCGTTATCCGCCCAATAGCTGAGCCACCGGCACTGGTAATGACTCCGCTTTTGCCGTCAAAGCCGGTCAAGGCACGGCCTAAAACAGCATTTTCCAGCGGCGAAGCTTTAGCGGCAATGCCGTTGATGTTAGACATCGATATATAGTCGCCCACTTTGACGGCGCCTTCCTCGGAGCTAACCAAAACCGGGTAACTGCCGCTGTTGGCCACAAAGACCTGCTGGCCGTTGTTCTGAATAGCCACGGCCGCCAACGAAGGATCTACCACCACGCCGTACATCTGAGTGGAGTCCGAAGCTGGCGCGGCAACTACTGTTTGGGGACTTTTCTTGTCAATCGCCACCACCCAGCCAATACCAACCGACCCCTGTGAGTTAAAGCTCTGAACAAATGAGTCAGCTAAGGCGGTTTTAGCCAGCGCGGCCAGCGCTATAGTCATAACCGCGGCCACGATAACGGCAGCTCGCAGCCAGCGTTGGGTTGCCACGGCTCTGGGCGATGTCATAATTAGCTCAAGTATAACGCTTTTGGTTATAAAAAACTATCTGTTAATCACTGGTAACTTTGATGATTAGTCCGAGGACGAATTTTAGGTCCGCTGGCGTGGTTTCGCGCCCAAAACTAAAGCGCAAGGTAGAGCGAGCATCTTCTTTAGTCAATCCGATAGCCGATAACACGTGCGAAGGTTCAGCGCTGCTGGCGCTACAAGCGCTACCTACCGCTGCCATCACACCAGCTTCGTCGAGCTGCATCATCAAACGTTCGTTATCAATACCCGGGAATGTCACGCTAAGGATGTGGGGCGTGTGGTGCTTAGGCGAACCGTTGACCTTAGCCGAAGGCACGGCCTCGGCCAAGTCAGCTACAAACCCGACGCGAAGTTTTTCTAGTCTTTCGGACTCGGCTTTCCTGCCGGCTTGGGCTAATTCCAGGGCTTTGGCCAAACCAGCGTCGGCCGCCACGTTCTCAGTTCCGCTGCGGATGCCGAATTCCTGACCGCCGCCCAAGATCAGCGGCTCCAGATTTATGCCGGCTTTGATAAACAGCGCGCCGCTTTGCTTGGGCCCGTAAATCTTCCCGCCGTTAACAGTCATTAAATCTACGCCCAGCCGCGAAACATGTAGATCCAGATAGAGCGGCGCTTGGGCGGCATCGGTATGCAGGTATAGCGGTAAGTCATTGCCCTTGGATTTGCGCAAAATACTTAACTTGTTAAGTATTTTTGCGACTTCGCGCAGCGGCTGGACTGTACCTAACTCGTTATTGACCAACATAATGCTTAGCAAAACTGTCTTGTCACCGACCATTTTTTCTAATTTAGCCAGGTCAATGATGCCCTGCTGGTTAACTGGAATTAGGCGATGGGCAAAACAGCCTGCCGGCGCCAGTACCGAATCGTGCTCAATAGCGCTGGTCAAAACTTCGGCATCAGGAAATTTTCGCAGCACTCCTTGAATAGCTAAGTTATTAGCTTCAGTAGCGCCGGCTGTGAAGATAATTTCGGCTGGACGGCTGCCCAGGATTTTTGCGATGCCGGAACGAGCCTGCTCCAAAGACTGGCGGGCCGCCCGGCCCGCCAGATAGGTCGCCGACGGGTTATAAAAAGCTTCGCTAAAAAACGGCTCCATAGCCGCTAAAACCCGTGAGTCTACCGGTGTAGCCGCGGCGTAGTCCAGATAGATTCGCTTCAAGCTATACGCTCCTCGCCCAAGCCAAACAGCTTGACGGCGTTTTTAGTAGACGCCGCGGCCAGCTCTTCCGGGCTTTGCCCTCTCAGTTCCGCCAAAAATCGGCAAGTATCGGCGGTGTTTTTTGGCTCGCAACGCCGGCCGCGGTACGGTACCGGCGTCAAAAATGGCGCGTCAGTTTCCAGCACCAGCTTATCGAGCGGGACTGCTTTAGCGGCTTCCAGCCAACTTTGGTCTTTGGTGTAGGTCATTAGTCCGTTTAGGGCGACGAAAAGACCGCGCCCCAGCGCTTCATCCAACTGTTCGGAGTTAGCGCTAAAGCTATGAATTACGCCGGTAATGCCTTTGTAAGAATCAAAAATCGGCCAAAATCCATCCCAGGCCTCGCGCACGTGGAAGACAAACGGCAGCCCGGCCGCCAGTCCGATTTCCAGCTGCGGGCGCAGGACATTTTCCTGGTCAGTTTTGGATGTAAAATCGCGGTAATAATCCAGGCCGATTTCACCCACAGCAACGACCTTTGGCTCTTCTAACATTTTTTGCAACTTTATCGCAGCAGAGGCATCTCCTAAGAAGTCTTTGCCGTCGTGCGGGTGGGCACCGGCTGTCGCCCAAACGCCGCTATGGGCTTTGGCGAAATCAATCGCCCGGCGACTGTCTTCCAGGCTGCAACCGACACAAATTATTCGCTTAACTCCGGCTTCGGCCGCCGCTCGCAGAACTTCTTCGCGGTCGGCGTCGTAAGCGTCAAAATGTAGATGGCAATGGGTGTCTATGAGTTCCACTGCTTAGGCCTTTGGTTTTGCCGCGGCTTCGTGTTTGGGGAACAGGGACTCGGGCAACGGCTTTAACACGCCGCTGCCAAAGACCTCAATAATTTTAGCGGCTGTATCCGGTAAAAAGGGCTGCAACAGCACGGCTATCTCCAGCAGAGACGCCGCCAGGTAAGCCAGCACCTCACGCAGGTGAGTTTCGTCTTTAGTCTTGGCGATTTCCCAAGGCTTGGTTTCGTCGATGTACTGGTTAAGCCCCCTTACCTGCTCCCAGACACTGTCCAGCGCGCGGTCAAAGCGACAATCGGCAATCGCCTGCTTATAAGCGGCGATGTCATGGTCGGCGGCCGGAATCTCGCCAATCAAATCCTTCTGGTAGCGGGTAATCATGGCCGCGGTGCGCGATACGGCATTGCCCAACTGGTCGGCCAGTTCATCGTTATAAGCGGCCTCCAGCCTTTCCCAGCTAAAATCGCCATCACCCCAGCTCGCTATATGCCGCAAGAAAAAGTAGCGGAAAGTATCCACGCTATATTTTTGGATGACTTCATTGGGGTTAACAAAATTGCCCAGGCTCTTGCTCATTTTCTTACCGTTTATATCGATAAAACCATGCACATAAAGTGTCTTGGCCACCGGCAATTCCAGGCCCATAAGCATCGCCGGCCAGATCGCCGCATGGAACCGCAGGATATCTTTACCGACTACCTGCACGTTGGCCGGCCAAAAATTCTTAAAATCCTCGCCATCGGGGTAGCCCAGCACGGTGATGTAATTCATTAATGCCTCGAACCAAACGTACATCACTTGTTCGGTATCGTCCGGCACGGCAATCCCCCAGGAGATTTTATCTTTAGGGCGACTAATGCTTATGTCTTCCAGGCCGTCATTAATTACGCTCAGAATTTCGTTCTTGCGGCTATCAGGTATGACCCGCAGCTCGTCGGTTTCGATGGCCTGTTTTATCTTGGCCGTAAAGGCGCTGAGTTTAAAGAAATAGTTCTCCTCGGTAAGCTCTTCATAGGGGCGGTTATGGTCAGGACAGACGCCCTTATTGGCCTTAACGACCTTTTCCGGGAAATACTCTTCGTGGCCGGTACAGTACCAGCCGCTATATTTGCCTTTGTATATATAGGCGTTGAGTTTCTGCCAGATTAGTTGCGCCCGTTTCTCGTGGTCTTTATCGGTGGTACGGATAAAAAAGTCGTTGGTTATGTTGAGGTCACTTAGCAGTTGCTTAAAGTGTTGGCTCATCTGGTCGGCAAATTGCTCAGGGGTGAGCTTAAGCTCGGCGGCCTTTTCGGCGATTTTGCCGCCATGCTCATCGGTGCCGGCGCTAAATAAGGTTGGTTTATGGTTGATTCGGGCGTGCCGCGCCAGCACATCAGCCATTACGAATTCCATGGCGTGGCCCAGATGCGGTTCGCCGTTGACATAGGGAATAGAAGTTGTGACGTAAAAGTTGGACATCTCTTTAATTGTATCTAATCTGTTGGTTTCTAGCTAGAACAGAGATGCTTGTTCGGGTGTTTGCTCGGGTTCAAGCTTGGTATCAAGTTTTGCTGCCAGCCGCTCTAAAAACTCCGCTTGAGCTGGAATTAGCTTAGTGGCCGCCGCGCTTAGACTAAACCAGGCGGCCCTATCGATTTCCGGAAATTCCTGCATTTTGCCCGAGCGCGGCGGCCATTCAATCTCAAAAGTATTACTCTTAACAGCGCCGACATCCAGGTCGCCTTCTACAGCCCAAATACTTACTATCTTTCCATTTTTATAAGTGACGCTACCTAGCTCCAGCCACTCGCCTTCTGGCGGTTCTTTTCCCAGCTCCTCTTTGAATTCGCGTTTGGCAGTCGCGATTGGGTCAGTACCTTCATCGTACTCGCCCTTGGGTATCGACCAGTGACCGGCATCCTTTTTGGCATGGAACGGTCCGCCCATATGGGCAATCAGCACCTCGACAGAGCTGCCTCTTTTGCGATAAACCAATAATCCGGCGCTAAGTTTTTTCATATCTGGTGGGATTGGAGGGGCTCGAACCCCCGACCTC
The DNA here is from genome assembly GCA_964448095.1 of uncultured Candidatus Saccharibacteria bacterium. Classification (GTDB taxonomy): domain Bacteria; phylum Patescibacteriota; class Saccharimonadia; order Saccharimonadales; family UBA10212; genus CAYUUT01. Next base: position 22,350 of record CAYUUT010000006.1, read on the forward strand.
GTGAATGTGAATCACGCGCTCTAGCCAGCTGAGCTACAACCCCAGATTACCAAATTATACTAGTTGTCTACGAACTCTTGGCAGAAGCGTTCGAAGACGGCGTTAGTCCAGCCAAAGCCGGTTTGCGACGGATACATGCCCTTAGCCGGCGGTTTGCCTGGTTGAGCCACGTTGTACTTTTCCAGAAACACGCCGTGGTGATTAAACCAATCGAGGTTGGTTTTAACCCACTTCAGCGCAATGCGTCGGGCATCTTCATGATAACCATAGCGCTGCAAGCCCTTAACGACTATAAAGTGCAGCGGCGCCCAGCCGTTAGGATAAGCCCACTGCGCCGGCGTGGCGCCGGGGAATAGCTGGCCGACTTGTGGCGCGTCAGTGGTCGTCAGACCACCTTTTTCTTCGAATTTGCGCAGCGATGATACCAGCTTGGCGGCCCGGTGCTCGCTGGCCAGCCCGGCCCATAACGGATAATAGCTGGCCAGCGAGGCTACATTGCCGCGGCGCTTTTTCACATAATTGTAGTCGTAGTACAGGCCGCGCAAATCGCTCCACATCAGCTTGTTCATAGCGTGTTTGCGGCGCTCTGCCTGTTTTTTCCACACAGCAGCTTCAGGCTTATCGCCGGCAATTTGCGCGGCCTCGGCAAAATCCATCTCGTACTTATAGAGCAAGCTGTTAAGGTCCACCGGTAAGTAGTTCAAAATGTGATGGTTAAAGCGCGGCGTAAAATCCCAGCCACTCTCGGTCTCGGCCAAATCGTTTAGGTAGTTAATGTCGTAATAACGGCTCAAACCTGCATGGACTAATCTGCTGTTAGGTTTTACCTTACCCATCCAGACTGTCTCATATTCAGCCTGGGCAACCTTCATATGCTTAGCCAGCCACCTCTTATCCAAGTTATAAGCCTTATAGGCGTCGAGGATAAAGCTGCTTAAGATCGGCGGTTGGGAGCGGCCCATCAAATAAGTCCGCGAGGCGTTGGGAATTATCTTGAAACGCTCAAACAGATTTACCAGGTCTTCCAATATACCCAGTACCAGGTCCTTGTGACTTTTGTCCAGCATGCCCTGGACCATAAAATAACTGTCCCAATAATAGAGTTCGTTAAAATCAAACTCGTGACCCTCTTCATAAGCCGGCACCAGATACGACTTGGGTAAACCAATCAGACTGTCGTTATCTTTGGGCTGGTAGCGCGTTAGGCGCGGCCAATAATCAGCGATATACTGTCTGGCTGGCGCAACGTCGGCGCTGTTTAAATTAGGGCTTTGCTGCCACAGACCAATTCTGCCAACGAAGGTTTTTGTTTTTGGCAAGACCATAAATCTCAGCGTAGGCCTGCGCTAGAGAGAAGTCAACCCTCTAAACATAATCTTTTAGTTTGAGGGCCACCCAGATGCCAAAAAATGTGCCAATAATACCACCAAGAATGCTGGCAAACGAGAAAAGGCTGGCGTGCCACAAAACCGGAACATAAGAGCCGACCGTGCTAAAAATCAACACGCTGGCGTAAATCATAGCTTTCACGTCTTAAGCATAACAAATAATCAAAGTTTGAGAGAAGGAGTGGGCTCAATGGGCGGCCGTGGGATGTCCTGAGACACCCACGGCCGCCCCGGAGAGCTGGACTAGGCGGCGAACCCGGCTCGAACGAGCCTCTTGGGCTCTGCCGGCGGCTTCTGGACCACGAAGCTCAGGCGGTATTCCTCGGCCAGTGCCGTGACCTCGTCGCCCCCGACGAGGTCACAAGCAATGGAGCACAAGCGCTCAACGCGTTCGGCCTCGCCCCTCGCGGCCACCTTGGCCGCACGGCGGAGAATCCGCAGAGCCCGCGGAACATGCGGGTTCGGAACGACTGACTCCGCTCGGGCGAGAAGCGTCTTGATCTTCATGTGCGAGCAACCCGCGGCTTCGAGTTCCCGCAGGAAGTCGTTGTAGAGCGGACTCTTGTCGTAGCGCGCCTTGACGGCCTCTACGGCGAGCTCGTGCAGGTCATTCATCTAGGACCACTCCCTCTTGTTGTGTGTGCTAGTTACGCTATTTTTACAGCGGCGAAACTAAACGCTGTACTGCTAGCCTCAATGCCTGTTCTGGCACCGACGCTGTAGACCAAGGGCAGCTGATGATTGTTCTCACCGTTTGCCGCCCCACCGCTAGGTTTCTGGTGCCTGCCCCGTAGTGAGCTTTCGCGATATCCGCAAAGCGGATATTTTTGGCTACTGGTGCTTGCTCACGCATAGCCAAAACGCGAAAGTCTACTACCGGGCTTGCTCACGCAAAACCTAGCGGTCGAGCAACAAAAAACGACTGCTTTTCGTCCTGCAGTCGTGTGTTTTGGTTTTCTGGCGGGCTTATCTACACAACTGCAGCACTATCCTTCATAACGAGGATAATGTTACGGCTGGTAAATACGCGGCTTTGAACCATGCCATATTTTATACAGCAGCCCCTTGCCTATTGCAAGGGAGTTTTTAAAGATTGTGATTAATTTTATGCTTCGGTCAGAGCCTGGTAATCCTCGTTGCTGAGCTGGATCTCAGCTGCGGCCAGGTTACTGGCTAAATGCTCCGCCGATAACGTCCCCGGTATTGGCAGCATCACTGGCGAGCGTTTTAACAGCCACGCAAGGCCTATCTGCGTGGGCGTAGCATCGTACTTGTCGGCCATTTTGTTTAACTTGCTATCGGCCACCAAGCTGCCGTGGCCCAGCGGGAAGAACGGGATGAAGGCGATGCCTTCCTTTTCGCAATACGCCAAGACGTCATCGTGCTGCCGAGTTTCCAAATTATAATGGTTCTGCACGGAAACTATCGGCAGCACGCTGCGGGCTTTTTCTATCTGTTCTACGCTGACCTCAGACAGCCCGACATGCTGGATTTTACCGGCGTCTTGCTGGGTTTTTAAGAATTTCATAGTTTCTTCGATTGGCGTGTTCGGGTCGGCCCGGTGCAACTGCCACAAGTCGATTGTTTCCAGATTCAACAGTCTCAAACTTTGGTCTATGTTCGCGCCAAGTGTACCGGGTGAATTATCTTCGCCCCAGCCGCCTTTGGTGGCAATAATCACCCCTTCCGGGTAAGGCGCTAAGGTTTGGCCGATAATTTCCTCGCTGCGGCCATAGCGGTGCGCGGTGTCTATAAAGTTAACGCCCAGCTCCACGGCTTTTTTCAAAACCGTTCTGGATTCATCATTATCGGAAATCCGGTTAGTCCCCAGACCAATCCGCTTAACTGTAAGGTCGCCAAGTTTTATAGTTTCTTCCATAAGTCTATTATCTCACGCGCTAAAAACTCCTAACCAGCCCGTGCTAAAATCAGACTAGAACTAAGGAGGGAAAACTATGATTAAAGCAAAAGCAGCATTTAGTGGGTTTTCGGTTGACGACATCGAAAAAGCCAAGGAATTTTATACCAAAACTCTCGGACTGGAAGTAGCCGACGACACAATGGGCTTGGAGCTAAAGCTTCCTGGCGGCGGCAGTACTTTCGCCTATCCCAAAGAAGACCACCAGCCAGCAACTTTCACTATTTTAAATTTCGTAGTGGAAGATATTGACGCGGCCGTAGACGACCTAAAAAGCAACGGCGTTAAGATGGAAATCTACGACAATATGCCTTTCAAGCAAGACGAAAAAGGCATCGCCCGCGGCCTAACTGCTAACCAAGGTCCGGACATCGCCTGGTTCAAAGATCCCGCTGGCAACATTCTGGCCGTCCTCCAAGACAAATAGTTTGCTTTAGGAGTTTTGGCGTTTGCGTTTGGTGGAATCTAGTTCGCGTTTGCGCAGGCGCAGGGATTTGGGAGTGACTTCCAATAGTTCGTCATTTTCTAAAAAGTCGATGCACTGTTCCAGGCTCAAAATGGTTGGCGGCGTAAGTTGGACCGTGCCGTCACTGCTGCTGCTGCGCATATTGGTCAGGTGCTTGGCTTTGCAAACATTGATTTCCAAGTCATCGCCGCGGCGGTTAAGACCAACTATCTGCCCGGCGTAAACTTTTTCGGCGGCTGGCACAAATATAGTGCCTCGAGCTTCGGCGGTTTCTAGCGAATAGGGAGTGGTAATGCCAGTTTCAAAAGCAATCAGCACGCCGTTGCGCAGTTTTTGCAACGGCGAACCCAGCGGTTCGTAGCCAATCATCAGGCTGTTCATTATCACTGTGCCTTTGGTGTTGGTTACCAAGATGTTGCGCAAGCCTAACAGCGCGCGGGTGGGTAGTTCATAAATTAATTTGGTCACGCCTTTGTTGCTGGCGAATTGCTCTTTTAGCGTTGCCCGGCGAGCGCCCAGCTCTTGCTGCACGGTGCCTACATGCTCGGGCGGCACTTCGATAATCAGCTCTTCCACCGGCTCAACAACTTTGCCGTCTTCTTCGCGAGTCACCACCTGCGGGCGGCCAACTTCAAACTCATAACCGGCGCGGCGCAGTTCTTCAATAAGTACGGACAGGTGCAGTTCGCCGCGGCCAGAAACTTTAAAGCCGATTCCCTCTTCTTCCACGCGCAGGCCAACATTAGTCTCCAGTTCTTTTTCCAGGCGTTCGCCAATCTGGCGGCTGGTACTAAAATCGCCCTCGGTGCCTTTGAACGGGCTGGTGTTTGGTCCTAAATAAATTTGCAGCGTAGGTGCCTCTACTTCAATTACCGGCAAGGCTTCGGGCTGGTCATTGTCGGCGATGGTTTCACCAATTTGCACGTCGGCAATGCCGGTTAGCTGCACAATGTCACCGGCAACGCCTTCTGGCACTTCGGTTTTGCCTGTGCCGTTACCAATTAATACGGAGTCGATTTTGGCTTTGGTCATGGTGCCGTCTTTTTTGCAGAGTGTCACTTGGTCGCCCGGTTTTACTTTGCCGCGGTTGATGCGGCCCACGGCGTATTTGCCTTTGAATGAATCATAAGCCAGAGCGGAAATTAGCATCTGGAAGGGCTTGTCCGGGTCAACTTTGGGCGCCGGGATTTCCTTGGTGATAGCTTCAAAAATAACTTCCAGGTCGCCGGCGGCTTCGGCGTTGGCGGGCATCTCAGCCCAAGCTTTGCCGGCGCGGCTGACGGCGTAATACACCGGGTAGTGCAGTTGGTCTTCGTGCACAGCTAGTTCCAGGAATAAATCTGCCAGTTCGTCTTCCACTTCGGCTACGCGGGCGCCGGATTTGTCAATTTTGTTGATAATGACTATTGGCTTCAGTTCATTGGCCAGGGCGATTCCCAGAACAAACTTGGTCTGGGGCATTGGGCCTTCTTGGGCGTCGACAATCAGCAGGCAGCCGTCGGCCATATTTACAGTACGTTCTACCTCGCCGCTAAAATCGGCGTGGCCGGGCGTATCAATGATGTTAATGCGGTAATCGTGGTGCTGCACGGCGGTTACCTTGGCTGTAATAGTAATACCGCGCTCGCGCTCCTGGTCGCCGCTGTCCATAATCAAATCCTGGGTCATTTCCGACTGGTTGTCACGAAAGGTGTGGGACTGCTTTAAAAGCCCATCCACCAAGGTAGTCTTACCATGGTCCACGTGGGCGATAATGGCGATATTCCGGATTTTACTGGGGTCTTGGCTCATATAAAAATAGCGCCCAATAGCGCCGATTAAACGATCTATTACCTATATTATAGCATAAGCTGAACTTTCTTGCTACTCGAGGACGATGATTATATAGCGTAGTTCTTATGCTTGCACGCACCTCTTTAGTAAGAGTATAAATGATAGCAAATAGGAGGTATTATGGCCGATTTTCCACCCTTTATGAATGCCTACGGCAACGCAACGAAAATTTTAGATAAAATTAAAGAAGCTCAAACTCCAGATCGATTTTCGCAAGATTTCTTATCAACAGTTCTCGGTTTTTCCGGTGGCGGATCAAAAGCATTCATACCATTAGCAAAAAGAATTGGTTTGCTTTCATCTGATGGAGCGCCCACGGAATTATATAGACAATTTCGTAATCCGTCACAGTCTCAACAGGCAATGGCCCGAGCAATCAAAAAAGGATATCCTCAGCTCTATAGCCGTAATGAATTCGCTCATGCCTTAGAGAAAAAAGACCTTGAAGGCTTAGTAATGGAGGCTACAGGACTTAATAAAGGCTCCGCTACTTTAGGGGCAATTGTTAATACTTTCGAGGCTCTTAAGGCATTTGCTAACTTTGAATTAGGAGAACCTGTTAGCGATATTGATAAGGCTGGCGATGAATCAGAAAAGCCACAAGATTCTCCTGTGCAAATTCCGTTGAAATTACCCGGCACAAGCAATACCGGAGATCCTAAATTTTCATACAATATTTACCTCAATCTTCCGGACACTACTGACCCAGCAGTATTCAATGCTATATTCAAGTCTATCAGAGACAACTTGCTACAATGAGTTCAACTGATAATCTAAAGCTATTCCATCTAAATAAAGCATTGCTAGAAGCTGATTTATCAACGGTTGAGAAGATTTATGATGTAAAGATTTTGCCCTCTAGGACAGTAATTGAGCGTAAGGACGAAACATTCTACCCCCAGTTCCCCGCTGCAATCAGGCAAAAAGCTAAAGAAATGGCCGCTCACTACGAAGCGTTTTATTTACTTGAAAATTCAATAAGGGATCTAGTGAGCGAAGCATTGCTTTCTGCAGAGGGAGAAGACTGGTGGGACAAGACTGTGCCTAAAGAAGTCCAAGATAACGCCACAGTAAACGCAAAAAGAGAACGAGATGCAGGTGTTTCGCCGCGCTCCACAGAGCCTATTGACTATACGAATTTTGGTGAATTAAGCACAATCATACAAGCAAATTGGGAAAACTTTAGCGACCTATTTAATAGCAAGAGTGGACTAGTGAGCGTGCTAGCCAGATTGAACCTACTGAGAGGCCCGATTGCACATTGCGCAGCTCTAACGGAGGATGAAGTACTACGATTGCAACTTTCGTTACGAGACTGGTTCAGGCTTATGGAATAAACCCGAAATTTTGTTTTTGGGGATTTAAGCCCCGGCCTGTTTGGTTTTTAGCTGGCTGTAGTAGTGGTCGAGTGAAAGCAGCGCCACAGCGTTGAAGAAGTGCCAGACGGCGTGGCCGTTTATATAGTGAGAGCTGCTTGGGTCGCACCAAATCTTTTTGTAATCCAACCACCAGAATAAATAGCCAATCGCAAAAGCGGCAAAAGTCAGCCAAAAATATTTTAGGTTTAATTTGTCTTTGGCGGCAGCTTTTAGCTCCAGGTAAACCGCGATAATTAACAATATCGCGAAAAGCGGAATACCGATGTTAAAACTGCCAATTGTCCGAATTGTTGCCGTCAGCGCCAGCGGAATGCCAGCGCCAAAAATGAAAAACCCCAAGCTCTGATTCTTAGAAAGTTTGCGGTTTCGCAAGCCGGCGACAATAAGCAGCGAGGCCAGCAAGTACATTGACCCAAGATCGGCCAGCTGCCCCACAAATGTAAAACTAGCGTAATAGAAAAACGATGCCAAGCCCAAAATTATGGCGATTACGCCAAGATGTTTAGAATACGTGCGGTGTTTCTTGGCTAAAATATAGATTCCAGCCAAAGATATTAACAAAGAGGAGACGGCATTAGCGGGCTGGACAATCCAGCCGTTTAAATTGGATTCACAGTAGCGAATCGTCGGCTGCATCAAACCAAAAAACGGCGTCCGGTTCATAGTCCAATCATAACAAATTTTGTTTTGGGGAATTTAAGCCCCGGCATTTGGTTTCATAACAAAGACTACGGCAGTACCGTTTATGGCTGCGACGTAGTCGGCTGGATAGTTGAGAGCTTTGGGTGAAGTTAGCTCATTCGTAACTTCCAGGAAGCTGTGGCTTTCAACATCAAAGCCCAGTCCTTCAAAAAATTTCTTGGCATCATCTTCGTCTTTAAACAAGTTATTTTTGACGTCAACACCGGTTATTTGGGTTATTCTTTTCCGCCTTAACTCCATCACTTCATCTTCTTGGTATACCACCCGGGGCATCGATATGTCGGCCGTAATCCAGACTCCGCCATATTTGCGTAATAGCTCGCGCACGTTCTTTACGTATTGTTCCTTTTCCTCAAACGACAGATACCTAAGCAGGCCTTCGTTAACGACGGCGATAGGTTCACTGGTTTTAAAATGTCTGGCAGCGCGCTGTAAGTCTGTCAGCTCCAGCGCGCTGCCGTCTTCTATATGAAGATGCTCCGGCGACCGCAAAGCGCCTTTATTTTCCAGCGCTTTTATAATTTTTCTTTTATCGGCCATCATCAACGGCAAGTCTACTTCGACGTACTCTATTGTGCCGTCCGCGCTCATTTCCATGCCCCTAGTTGAAAGACCGGCGGCGATTTCCACAACTTGTTTGATGCCGGTTTGCTTAATCAGCTTGTTAATAAGTTTATGCCGGGCCTCAAAATGAGGTGCCATCTTGGTATCTTTCATTTCTTCCAAGAGGCCAGCTTTACTACCGGCCTGCCGAATGGTTTCCAGCTCTATAAACATTTCTTTGGAATAAGGGATATCTGAAAAAGTCCGCCCATAAGCCGTCAGCCAACCTGTGGGGATAATTCCATCATAAGCAGTTTTACCGGTTGGTGACTTAGCCTCGCTCATAGTCCATCAATAATACCAAACCAGGAAAAAATTTTGGGTTTGGGGGATTTAAGCCCCGGAGCGGGCTACTTTACGACTATGGTTCCGCGCATCGACGGATGGATACTGCAGTGATACTGGAATGAACCGGTTTTATTGAATGTAAAGCTGTAGGTTGAGCCAGGCTGTATGTCGCCGCTGGAGGGGCCGCCAACATTACTTAAATCATCAATTACTGTATGCGCCACGCTATCATTATTTGTCCAAGTGACTGTGGCGCCTTTGGCAACAGATATTTGGGAAGGCGTGAACATCATATTCTTAATATCTATGCTGCCAGAGGCCGCTGATTGGTTAGAACTTGATGCTGAACTATTGTTATTCGTACTATTTTGAGTGGAAGTGTTTGAGCTATTATTCGACTTGTTGTGATCATAAATAGCCCAGCCTCCTATCGCCAGAACCGCAACTACGATAATTGCTACCATTACTTTATTCATTAAACTCTCCTCTTTACAGCTCTATTATAGGCCTTTATAAATTTTTGCGTGCCGAGAAGTTTATTTCTTGGGGGATTTAAGCCCCGGGCTTTATGCTTACAATAACTAGGGCGTGGGACAATCAGGAACTCTAGGGTCTACGGCCACGTCGTTGCTAGCGTTACCATTCTCGAACGTATTTGCAGCCACGTAATCACCACTATAGGGTTCTGGACTCTCTATGTGATACCACTTGCCCTCAGCACTAGGGGCGGCATCTACAGGGCCAGTAGCCAGACAGTCAACATCAACCTTATTGCCTTTTTCCAAGTGATGACCAACGCCAGAGGCGTTTACGTAATCCCTAAAGGTATTAGCTCCGAACTGCTCAGTTTCTTGGTGGTTAGAACCCTTTAATAATACTTTCTGGCCAAGTTGAACATTTGGCGGCGCAGAAGTTTCGCTTTTTGTAGCACCGCCGCAACCTGCCCCTGCCAGAGCCAAAGCACCGCCTGAAATTATAATTCCTCCGCGTATTCTCCAGTTAGTTTCAAAGAAAATTGAATTCATCTTTCTCATATGCGCCTCCTTTATCATGATTCTCTACCCCAGTAAGTATATTTGCAAGCATGAGCATTTTTGTTTTTGGGGGATTTAAGCCCTCAATAATAAATTGGGTCGTGCGCCGGCCCGGTCTAGGAGATGCTCACTAGATCCGGGTCGGCGCGTCGCTCGCGACCTCCTTATGCATGTGACTGCGGCTTCTTGGGAGCCTCGCCCATCTCGCGCAGATGTCGGTAATGGGACCGGACCGCCGCCCAGAGCGTAGGCTGGCAGTGATACTGCAGCCCGTGCCTTTCGCACACCGCCCGCACCATCTTGTAGATTCGCGGGTAGTGCACGTGGGGAAGCCACGGGTAGAGGTGGTGCTCGATCTGGAAGTTCAGGCCGCCGAGTAACCACCTGAGAGCTCGGTTGTCGGGGCTGAAGTTCTGAGTCGTCTGAACCTCGTGTACCTTCCATAAGGTCTCGTTGGCCAGTTCCGGCGTCGTGAACATTGCCTCGTCGTTGCAGTGAGCCGCTTGGAAGGTCAGCGTCACCACGAAGCTGAACAAGAACGACAGGCCGAGAAAGACCAACAGAACCATTGCCACTCCGTGTAGCGACCAGTGCAGCCACATCGGCAGGGCCAGAGCCCAACCGAAAAACAGCAGCTTGCCGGTCAACAGATGGACGAATCCGCGGTAGCCGCGCCTTTTTAGCTCGAAGCAACCAATGCGTCCGTTTTTGTAGGACACAAAGTCGCCCCAAACTTGCCAGCGCAGCGTCACGAAGCCGTACACCAGCCACAGGTACAGGTGCTGCCACCGATACCAGGGCCGGTATTCCTGGGTTGAGGCCAGACGGGCGAAAGGCGGTGCGTTGATGTCCTCGTCCATCTGGTCGATGTTTGTCCAGGTGTGATGAGCCACGTTGTGGCTGACTTGCCACCCGGGACTGCTACCACCCAGAAACTCGAGCGAGAAGCCCGCCAGGTTGTTAACGAAGGCATGCCGGCTGAAAGCCCCGTGGTTTCCATCGTGCATGACGTTGAATTCCACGGCGATTAGCGCCAGCACCACGTTGAGGCCAAGAAGCACAACCTCCCACCAGTTGCTGGCGAAGAGGATCAGGGCCGGGCAAGCGATAGCCGCCCAGAGGACGACAACCGCCGCTTTGCGGTGGAGCTCCCTGTAGCCGTTTTGCTTTACGCCTTCCTGGCTGTAGTAGTTGTCGAAACCTTGCTTGAGGTCATCCGAGAAGGCGCCGCCTCCCCGAAAGTTAACCTTAGGCCTAGGCATGACACCTCCTCATTGTTGTTGTGCATAGGATGTCAAAGAGCTTCTACAAGCATATCAAAGAAAGGTTAGAAGACAATGTTTTACTACATTTATAAAGGTTTTAGAGATTTTTGAGAGATTTAAGCCCCCGCCGGCGTTAGCCTAAGGCTATCGGGTCTTATAGCTGTAATCGGGCAGAAGACATCTGGCGGTGTCGGGCTACTGTCTATGGGCGGGGAGTCTGGGGTCGAATCCGTATCGGAGTAGACCAAACAAATTTCTGGCACGTCTATAACTAAGCCTTTGTCTGTCTGTTGACGCGTGGTAAGAAGGCCAAAACGTTTAAACCTTCCATGGCCAGCTTGGCCTTCTGTTCCTGGCTGGATTTCGCAAACAGCAGTCTCTGTGGCTATCGGCCAAAAACCTAGCGTGGCCGTATCAATTCTGGGTAAAACCAAATATGCCCTGTCAAAAACCAAATCGACCAGGTCGCCCCTGTTCTGCTCATACTCTTGGTCCAGCAGCTGAGCAAAGCCGTGAATCCAATACGGATCATATTCGACTAATAAATGCCTGCGCACTTGCTCAAACTTCGATTCAGGCATTTGTAATGAACGCTCTGTTCTTTCGGTGGCCATAATTGGCAATACTTTACCATAATTAACCATTTGCCGCAAATACAATAAGAGGGCTTTTGTTTTTGGGGAATTTAAGTCTTGAGTGGGTCGTTTATAAAGTTGGGAGATGCGCAGGGTTGCAGCGCACCTCCCAGGTGTTGTTGGAAGCTTCTACTTGAGCTCGAGGTCGGCACCGCTCCAGGCGTAGACCTCCGCGCCGTCGTCTAGGCGGATCCTGCAGCGGCCGTCGCGGTTGACCTCATCGATCACCACGCCGTGCTTCCCTTGATGGGCGCTCAGGTCACTGCTGCCGTTGGCAGAGGTGTTGCCAACGACAATGACACGGTCGTTGAGTCTAATGTAGCGTTCCACGATTCTCCTTCCCAGCCTCGGCCGAGCTTGAGTACTAGAACAGGTGTTTCAGAAGGCCTCCGGCTTCCCAGCCCCCGATGCATGCGGCTACGACGATGCAAGCTGCCGCCGCTGTCGAGACAATGAGAAGCGGAATATCTGAAATACGCATCTCTTCTCCCTTCGACTCAGAGGCGCGAATAGCGCCGGAGGTTGAGGACGTTGGTCAGCATCCAGAACGCTTCGAACACGATTGCGGGCATCCAGCCCCAGTAGTGGGCGAAGACCACAATTCCGATCGGCTGGATGATGAGCTCGACGAGCTTACGCGCCCAGAGTCTTCTCAGACCCTTGGGTATGTCGTAGTTCTGAAGCAAAGCTTCCTCCTCAAAAGACAAGTGCTAACCTCGGCATCAGCCGAGACTAACTCAAGGCTGATATTGTCGAAATTCAGCTATATTTTACAATAAAACACTCAAAAAAACAAGAAGAGGAAGTTTGGGGGGATTTAAGCTCCGGGTTATAGCAGTAACAAACATAGGCCGGCCGTAACGCCGATTATGCCGGCGGCTTTGCGATATGTAAGTTCGTCCCGGAAGAATAAGACCGCCAGGATAGTTACCAAAGAAATTGATCCGGCGTTGATAGCATTCACATAGCCAACGTTTGGCGCCAGTTTTATAGCCTCGAAATTACCTAGGTTAAAAAGCGTGGAGAAGACGCCGGTAGCCAGCAATAGCCAGCCTTCTTGGGCCGTCAGTTTCTTTATTGAGCCTAAGCGGACCTTGTCGGCCACAATAATGCAGAGCGTGACAATCGCATAAATATAAATAAGGAAGGCCATGGTATCCACGCCGTGGTTAAAGAGATACTTGGACGACAGCGACAGAAATCCCCAGGCAAAAAACGCGGCGAATGACAATAAAACCCATCTGTTGCTGGAAACTTTCTTGGCAGCCCTAGGAGTGATGGTAATAAGCGCCGAAAAACCCACAATGACCAAGATAGCTATAGCTTTACGCCAAGTAAGGTCGGCATTCAGAAAAATTACCGCAACGATGGTTGTGAATAGCACGTAACTTTTGGAAAGCATCAAGCTGTAGCCCGGATTTGGAGCGATACTTATGGCTTTGAGTGAAACTTTATTGCCGCCATAGGAAAAAATGACGGCTGTCACCAAAATGACCAACGCTTGCCACCAGGAAATATGCAAGCTGTGCTGGCCACCCACGCCAATGACTAGATACGCCGCTAAAGGAAGAGCAAACATCGCTAAGTTAGTCAGATGTATGGGCGTCTTGAGCAGCGAGGATTTACGGACACTCAAATACATCGCCACCGATGCGAAGAACATCATCAGACTATAGCCAACCCAAGACATAAGCTAATCATAGCAAATGACCCAGGAATTTTGGGTTTGGGCTGGTTGTTTGCCGGCTAAGTTTAGGAGAACTTTATGATGGCTTCTAGCACAATGGCTAGAGCGATTAGACACCAGATAAATATATCCAGACCACTGGCTACCATGCGGTCTGCTATTTTTTGGTAACGCGCGCTAAGATGTAGGTTTTTATAATTCAATCTAAACCAAGCTCCACTAATCGCCAGCACTCCTCCGTAACAGAAAACGCAGTAAATGCACAAACTGCCGATGTTAAAAATGCTTTGCCAGAAGTACCAAAAACCAAACCCGATGAAAAATAGGGCCATAGCCTGATAGACCAGGCGCAGCTTGGCGTTAATCTGGGCGCCCGTCCAGCCGATTAGACCAGCAGAGAACATAATCGCGAAAAAACTAATGCAAAGCATCGAGTTAGGGAAGCCAAAAACCGAACTTTGATGAGCGTTGAGAATATTAGAGCAATTAAAAACCGAGCTTAGGTTACAGCTTAGTACCGAGTGGGCATTTTTGAGCAGTGTTATCTTTTCCAGCATCTGCAGAAAAGATGCGGTAAAGCCAATAGCGGCTCCGAAAGTTAGTATTTTATAGAGTGTTTTTGTAGAGGTGAGTTGTCTCATAAGCCGTATAGTGTTTTTCTTGAACCGTACTGTGATTTGAGTCGCAGTTAATTTTGGGAATTTATATCCTAGAGCTTTAGGTTGAAGGCTCCGCCAATTTGCCCGGGTTTTAATATTTGCAATGGCTGGCTCTTTGAAGGATCCAAAGCCACTCCTTCAACATCCGCCGAGGCTTTCAGTGTGTACGTATAACTGTTTGAGTTGAATACCTCGCTAAGTGACTGCAGCTCTTTAAGACCGTGGGCCACTGCTTGACCGGCGCTGCCCTCAGGCAGTTGAGATTCTACTGCCGCCCCGGCGTTCATGACAATGCTCAGCTGCAAGGTTTGGGACTGCTGCGGCGCCAGGCTAAAAACTTGGGTGTTTTCAGCTCGGGCAACTGTTTGGAAAGTGGTGGCATTAACTGGGTCTATGCCTGACTTCGTTGGTTGTTGAAAGTTGAGGCTTTGAGATTGCGCAATTATCTCAACAGTAACCTTATTAATTTGTACTTGAGTGTCTTCGGCTGTCACAGTTACGCTGACCGGCAGCGATGCGTCTTGCATAGACACGCTGGCAGGAGCCTGCATTTCAACCTTCACCCCACCGTGAGTTAAATTTTTCTTAAAGCTACTAAATATACCCATAGCATGATTATACGCCCACCGGGGGAAATTTTGGGTTGGGGAGATTTAAGACGTCTACTTATTTTTTCTTTGGGTGGAACAGGTGGTAGAAATTTAGGTCGTAGCCCCAGCCAAAGGCGCGCGGGGTCCATATACGCGGGTCATCCGGGTTCCAAAGCCGCGAGCGGTACCTTGCCCAGGTTGGCCAGCGCCAGTCATATGGCACTCCCCAAAATTTCCCCACCCTATCTTGCTTGTTATTAGGAGCAGTACTCATAACTGAAGTATACGCTCACACAGAGGATAGAATTTTGTTTAACGGGATTTAGGTCCCGGGTGGCCTTTGCTTAAATATGTGACGGTTATTACGCGTAATAAATGTTGTGACTATTAACACAGACATTAGAAACCAGGACTAATATACTTATGCTTAATTAGTCGATGGGAATAGGTGCACTATTTGAAGGAGATCATTACTTAAGAGTTGGTCTTTGTACAAAATCGCTCTAAGGGAAAACAACATAAAGAGAAAGGTACTAATCATGTCTCACACATTCAGCAATAAGAAGTTCAAAGTCCATTACCGAGAATATCTAGCCAATACTAACGAACCACGGGAGACTCTCAACGACATAATAGCAGACGAAGAGCTTGACGTTGGTTTAATAAGTAATGCTTATTACGAAAGAAGGAAATTACGGCGTGTAGCCGAGAGACTGAGACAAGCCCCTATATAGGCGGATGTGTTCGATACATCGCAAAAAGAGCCCCTTTGTGAGGAGGCTCTTTTTTAAATATAGTCTTTGGGGAATCCAAGCCCCGGAGCGAATCTGGTATGATAAATTAAATGGCAACTTTCAAAGGCTTCTAGCCTACTCCTTACTTCAGCCAAAAGTCCGGCCTTGGTCGGCAATATTTTAATGTTAAGGAGTAAATATGAAACTTGGTAAATTAGATTTTGTTCCCGTGCAAGATAGGCTAGATTTGGTCGCTGAGCCAGTTGGCGAAGCGATCAAGGAAAAAGCGTTAAGCGATGTTTTAGTAGCCAAGATTAAGCCCGACCTGGCTGACACGGCCGCCTTTTGCGAATATTACAATATTGGCCTGGAAGTATCGGCCAATTGCATTGTGGTTGAAGCGAAGCGAGCGGATAAAACTTGGTACGCGGCCTGTGTGATATTGGCGACTTCAAGAGCCGATGTTAATGGCGTGATACGTCGCCATCTGGGCGCCAAAAAAATATCTTTTGCCCCGATGGATAGAGCCACATCAATCACGTCGATGGAATACGGCGGAATTACACCTATAGGTCTGCCCTTGGATTGGCCTATTTTGGTGGATAGCGCAGTAGCCAAAACTGCTCACGCAGTAATTGGCAGCGGCTTACGGAAGTCTAAACTGTTGGTTCCTGGTAGTTCGTTCCACAAGTTGCCCAACGCGACAGTGATGGATATCACCCAATCCAGCTAGCCAGAGTATAGGGAATACTTAACTTGTTAAGTATTCCCTGCTCCCCCGGGAGAGTTTGTTTTTGGGGATTTAAGGCTGAACTCCTAGTTTGCTATGATTTTAGTCTAAGTATGGATAAGTCTGATTTTCTGAATAAGTATTTGCCCTTGTTCAGCATTCATTTTCACGATAACGTTTTTTCAAAAGACAACAGCATCAAAGTCATTGAGCAAAAACTGCCATTTAAAGAATTGCTGGAGTTTTATATTCTGCGAACAGTGAAAAACGGCTTGCCGGATACACGGGGCATAGAAGAAAGGGAGAATGACCTCAACTCAAAATTAATCACCCTTTATGAAGCCCGGCAGAATCCCAAGAAATGGGGCTTGGAGTCGAAGGGCAGAATTATACCCTCGCTTAAAGATATCCGGCCAATACCGGTAGCTGTTGACCCTGATAGCGGAAATTGTTTAATCCTAGACTCCAATCATCTGCTAACTAACTTGAACTGCCCATCGGATACCGTAATACCACTCGCGCTAATTGTCGGGCCAAATCTTGAGGCGCTCGGACCAGATTTTATTATCCTCAGCCGGCAATAGTTTTTGGAGTTTAAGTCTTAGCCCAGAGCTGCTTGTAGTTTGTCGACATCAATGACAGTAAATAGATGGTCGGTTTGACCCATTAGTCCTTCTTCGAAAAGTAATTCTAAAGCCCGGCTGGCCGTCTCTCGGGATAGATTGATAGAGTCGGCGATTTCTTGATGAGTTATAGGCGCATTAATAAGAATTTCTTTACCACGCCTTTCGCCAAACCTCTCAGCTAAACATATTGATTCCGCGATAACTCTTTCGCGGGCGGATCGATATTCAAGGGTTTGGATCCGCTGCGTGTAAATACTAATGATGTTGACGGTCTGGTTCAGTATCTCTTGAGAAAGCCAGGTGTTCCTACCCAGCGAGGAACGCAATTTATCTTTACTGGCCCTTAGCATTTTGACGTCGCTCATTGCTTGGTAGAACATGCCGGTGGCGTGAGCTCCGTCTAAAGCCCAAGGTAGCGGGATGAACTCGCCAGCTTTGTGGATTAACAAAAGGTTGTTCTGACCATTGCGTGAAATTGTGTATGCCTTAACAAATCCGGATTTAATTAGATAGACACCTTCTGGCTCCGCGTAGCCTTGGATAATCACTTCGTCTTTGGAAAAGTTCATTAAATGGCCGTCGCTAAAGTGGGCGACTATGCTATCGTCATCGGGTTTGCGTGTCGGCACGGCTGCCAGTGCTCTTATGGGCATAGCTTTAGTGTATAGGTATTTGCATTTTAAAAACGTGACACTTATCACATTTGATAAATATTGTGATGCTTGACACAGACTTTTAAAGAATGGGCTAATGCACTTACGCTTAAGCTTGTCGACAGGATTTGAGGGGTTATTCGAAGGAGAGTCTTGCTTAAACTGCCGGGTATTTTTGCAAAGCGTTCTATAAATACAGTGCCTAAAAGAAAGCAGGATTATGTCACACACATCCAGTAGTAAGGGGCGCTACCGAGAATATTTAGCCAATTTCAAAGAACCAGAGGATGTCATCCACGATGGAGTCGAGCGCGGTAGAGCCGAGGCGGAACTTGTTGCCGGCTTAATAGAAAATATATATTACCAAAGAAGGAAGTTGCGGCACGCAGTCGAGAGGCTGAGGTACTACTCTCTGTAGAACAAAACAATCTCGCATCAAAAAAGCACCAGATTTCTCTGATGCGTTTTTGGTGGAGTTGGAGGGAATTGCACCCTCGTCCGATTGGTAACATGCTTGGTGACTACAGGTTTAGGCTGTTTGAAATTTCTTAAGCTCAACCATAAAAACAGTCAAAAAAGGGAAAGCTAAAGTCCATTAATCTTAGTAAGCACGGGCGGACAAACCCGGCAACTTAAGCAATCAGAAAATATAGCGCTTTTCGTCCTATCTGATGTCAGACGATTAGCGGTAGCCTATAAAATTAGGCTACGTTGAAGGCCAATTGGCGAGGAGCAAACAAGTTTGCAACCGCTTCTTTGACACTTACAGAAAGATTTTTTACATCTATCTTGGTGCACCGGATAACGTTCAGTGCGACCCGACCTGCCACTTCAGCTTGTTAAAGTCCATTCGTCGAATAAAATTCAACCCCATGCAAATATTATATCATCTTGCTAAAGAATAAGCAATATGGTCTAGTCGGTGCCAAAGATTTTTTGGTTGCGGCGGGTTTCGGCGCTGAATGCGGTTAGCAGACGCTCGGTCATTTTGATAAATTCTTTTACTTCTGTGCTGCTTCCTACCAGTAGCTTGAGAAGTTCTGTCTGTTGGTCAGCCAGCAGCTTTTCGGCTTGGTCTTTTTTGTGACTGCCCTTGGCGGTAAGTTTAACGTCACGCTGGCGGCCATCTTTTTTATTCTTAGTGATGGTCACTAGGCCATCATCTTTCATGACTTGCAGCTGGCGGCTAACGTTGGCTTCGGTTTGGCGCAGCTTGATTGAAACCACGCGTTGGGACTTAGTAGAGTCTTTATCGAGCACTCCCATGATGCGTGCATGGCTAAGCCCTACCCCAAGTTTGACCATCAAAAGGTCGTCGGCTATCTGTTGTAAAACAAACGACAGTTGGTGCAGGGGAGTGGGTGAGTGGACGGGAGCTAAGTCATTGTCGGCCATGATTTTACTGTAGTCCAAAAATACTTAACAAGTCAAGTATTTTTTGGGAAAGGGAAGGGCAGTCAACGGCTAACGGGCACAACTTAGTTGGCACTATCCTCGGCTATACGGATGTAGATGAAATATTTTACATCCTCCTGCCTGCGGGTGTGCCTACTAAATAGCGCCCTGCGCCGCCTTATATGTGTTTGTAGATTTTATGCCACTGGTCGAGGGTGAGGTTTTGGGCGCGGAGGTCGCCATCGATGCCCGCACGTTTTAGAAGTTGGTCGGTCTGTTCTTTACTAAGGCCTAAACCGCCGCTTAAGCTGCTGCGCAGTTTCTTGCGGCGCTCGGAAAAGCCGGCTTTGACAACTTGGAAAAATTTTTGAGTATCAAGTTCTTTAAATATAGGTTTGGGGTGCCTAATTAAAATGACAACCTGTGAGTCGACCTTGGGCGGCGGCGCAAAAAGTTCCTTAGACACTCCTATACCTAGTCCAGCCGCGTAATAAAGTTGGACGCTGACACTAAGCAGGCTCATCTGCCCAGGCTGAGCGCAAAGTCGCTCGGCGACTTCTTTTTGCACCAGCAACACCATCAAGTGCGGCGGATTGGCGGCCTCCGCCAACCGCCGCAATAGGTTGCTAGTAAGGTAATAAGGAATATTGGCGACAACTTTATAGCCGATGGGTAGCTCGTCCAGTTCAAATTCCATAATGTCCGCCTGGACGACCGTCAGATTCTTTGCCGAGATTCTTTCAGGCAGTTTGAGCGCCAATTCACTATCGAACTCCACAGCGATTACGTGTCGTGCCTGCCTAACCAGATAGCGTGTTAAGCTCCCTAGTCCTGGTCCAATTTCTAATACGGTATCCGTTGGCTTAATCTCGGCGTATTCGGTAATCGCCTCTAACGCCTCAACGTTATCCAGCCAGTGCTGACCCAAACTTTTATCGGCTGTCATATTTTCTTAAGCAGTTTAAGGGAGATAAGGGCGGCAACCAGCTGAACTGCCGACATTAACGCAAAGAGGCTTTTGAAGCCGCCGGTGGCACTGAGTAGAAAACCGCCTACTATCGCGCCGGTGGCCGCAAAGATACGGTTGCCGCCCTCCCAAAATGACCATTCCTGGGTTTCCCGACCTTTGTCTTCCCATTTGGCGTAGGTACTCCTAAGTGCCGGTACAAGCATGCCGGTGCCAATTGAGTTGAACGCCTGTACAGCAAAAAGCTGCCACACGTGGTGAACCAAAATATAAGCGGCGGCACCGACAGCTAGCCAAAAAAATCCGATCACCACTAGACGTTCTTGGTGCTTTTGGCTATTTTCCCACTTACCGAAGAATAGAATCATCAAGGCTGCGGCATAAGTTCCAAGGCCGGATGTCAGACCAACGGTCTTAGCGTCACCGCCAATATTTAGAACAAACAAAGCGTAAAGCGGCGTAAAAAAAGCAAACGCGAAAAGATTTAGGTAGTTTGCAAACAACAGATAGCGGACTCTAAAACTCGGCATGATGCTTAGATTGTACTACCAATTATGATACGCCGCCCAGTGGTTATAGGCTGAACGCCAGCTGCCATAGCGCGAGTCTGCGTAGCCCGTGGCCCACTTTAGTTGAGTTATCGGATTGGTCTCCCAGTCACCGCCTTCGGCTGACATTTTGCTGCCGGGTGTAGCCTGGCCCAAACCATAACCCAGATAATCCGGCACATAGTCTGGCGGCCCGGCTGGGCAGTAGCCTACCTGACCTTGTAGCTTAGTTGGACACCAGCCAGATTCGCGGCTAACGATGTAATCCACGTACTGATAGTCCGACGCCGAGATGCCGGCGGCAGCCATAACCTTAACTTTGGCGCTATCAATGTCGATAGTTGTACCAACGGCTATGATCTGCGGCACCGGGTCTTGGATTACAACTTCTTGAATTAGTTTACGCCCAGGATTAGTCCCAGTTTGATCTGTAACCAAGTAGGTGTCGACTTTCTTGCCCGGCGCACCGGTCTGGCGTACGGCCGTGGTACCAAAACTTAAGGACGCGTCAGCTTCATCCTGAACCGGAGTGGGAATGGTAGATTCTTCGGTGACTACCTGCGTGCCCTTGGCCAGAATAAAAATTAACATGTTTGGCGTAATGGCCGTCTTAACAGTCGGTGATACGGTTTCGCCATTTTCTAATTTAATGTGCTTTTCTTCCAGCATGCCCTGTACGGTTTTAGCCAGAGTATAGGAAGGTACCTGGGAGCCGTAGAGATTAAGCTGGATTGGCACCGCCCGCGATATGATAACCTGTTCGCCAATAATGTTCTGCGATATGTTGCCCTGCGCAAAATTCGCGATGTCTTCGGCGTTGAGCTTTAGGCCGGCGTCAATCGCCACTTGGCGGGCGCTTTTTTGGGCGGTTAGAGTAACGGTTTTGCTACTGCCGTCTACGACCGTCACCGGCCGCGCCCGATAAATATTAATCCGGAAATTATCGTCAAAAATTGGTGTATCGCGGCTAGGCTCCACCACGTCCTGCGGTATCAGATGCAGCGGTAATTTATTAACCAAATCGCCAACGGTCGCGGCCTTGGTATCCAAAGTTTCCCGCCGACCCTCATCGAACAAAAACACCACGTGCGAGCTATCCGGCCGCAGCAGGACCTGGCTATTATTAGTTAGCAGCGCCGCGGCCACGATAATTCCACCCAGCAGCAGGCCAAAAATTGGAATTATGTAGGGCCGGCTACGCAAATGGCGTCTGCCGGTTCGCTGGACGCTTTGATATTGCTGGTTAATTTTTTTACGGAAAAGTTTCATTGAAGCTTATTCGACTTTGGTTAGTGGCGCGAAGCCAATATCAAGTTTTTTAGTGCCTTTGCCTTTGAAGTAAACGGTGGCGATGTCGCCCTCCATGTCCAGCACCGTGCCAAGGCCAAAAACCTGGTGTTTAACACCGTCGCCCTCATTTAAGTCTGGGACGTAGCGCGGCTCCTCTGGTTGCGAGCTGGAAAATGGTTCTTGCTGCCGACTAACAGGCTGGCTCTCGATATCGGCCAGGAAGCGGCTGGGTGGATTGTGCTGGCGGCCGCCATAAAGCGTACGCTCGGTCGCGTACAGCAGATTGAGCTCTTCACGGGCGCGGGTCATTCCTACGTACATCAAGCGACGTTCTTCCTCCATTTCGGTGGCGTCATAAAGCGCCCGGCTGTGCGGGAATAAGCTTTCTTCCAATCCGGTTATAAAGACTACCGGGAACTCCAGACCTTTGGCGGAATGCAGGGTCATTAAAGTAACTACATCGCTGCCGAAATCGGCGTTGTCTAAGTCCGAGACCAGGGCGATTTCTTCCAGAAAAGCGGATAGGCCGGCGTCTTGGTACTGCGCGGCTACACTCGCCAGTTCTTTGACGTTTTCTATCCGGGCATCGCCCTGGGGCGTGCCGTCCTGCAGAAAGCGCACGTAATCTAGGCGCCGCATAAGGCTGTCTATCAAGCCGCCTGGAGTTAGTGAGTCCATCTGCGCCTGGAAGCTGGTAATAATATTTGCCAGCTCGGTAAAGCCGGCCCGGGCTTTGGGGCTGAGGTCGGGGTTAGCGCCCACGGTCTTTAGGCCGTCATACAGCCCCAGGCCTTGGGCGCTTCGCCAGTCATTAAAAGTCGCCAAAGACTTTGCTCCCAAAGCCCGGGCCGGTACATTAACTATTCGTGAAAAACTGGCCTCATCATTAGGCTGATAAATTAAGCGCAGATAGGCCAATATGTCTTTGACTTCTTTGCGTTCGTAAAAACGCACGCCGCCAACAATCCGGTAAGGTAGGTTATGATGCACGAAAACTTCTTCCAACGCCCGGCTTTGAGCGTTTGTGCGGTATAGTACAGCAAAATCACGATACCGGCGGCTGCCAGAGTCTACACCCGCACGCATGCGCCTAACTATCGACTCCGCTTCGGCGCGTTCACTACCAACGGATAAAATTTGCACTGGCAGTCCAGCGGCGGCCGCCGTCCAGAGTTTTTTGTCACTGCGTTGATGATTTTGGCTAATTACGCCGTGCGCCGCGTCCAGAATATTCTTGGTACTGCGATAATTTTGCTCTAGTTTGATAACCGTGACTTTGGGATAATCTTTCTCGAAGTTCAAGATATTGCGAAAGTTAGCGCCACGCCAACTATAAATACTCTGCCAGTCATCGCCGACCACGGCAATGTTGTGGTGCGAGCCCGTTAAGAGCTTAACTAACTGATACTGCGCGGCGTTGGTATCCTGGTATTCGTCCACCATTACGTACTTAAATTGCTGCTGCCATTTTTCCCTAACTGCCTTGTCGGCTGACAACATCTGAACTGTTCGGCTAATTAAATCATCGAAGTCCAAGGCTCCGGCATCACGCAGAGCCTTTTCATAAACCGGGAAGATCTTGGCCGCTGCGTGAAGCGCTGGGCCGTTGGCCATAGCGGCATATTCGGCCGAGCTTATCATTTCATTCTTGGCGCCGCTAATCATTGAGCTCAACATCCGGGCCGGATAAGTCTTTTCGTTTACTCCTAGCTGCTTGCTGATTTGTTTAACTGCTGCCGTGCGGTCGCCTTCATCCCAAATTACAAAATTACGCGGCACGTCCGCGGTTTCGCCGTCTTGGCGCAGCAGCCGGACGCAAATGCCGTGGAAAGTCCCCATAAAAGGCATGAATCCGCGGTTATCGGGATTTTGGCCAACCAACTGGGAAATACGCTGGCGCATCTCGCCGGCGGCCTTGTTGGTAAAAGTCACCGCCAAAATATTAAACGGCGTGGCTTTTTTACTGGCCAATATATAAGCAATACGATGAGTCAGGGTCTTGGTTTTACCGCTGCCGGCGCCGGCCAAAATTAATAGCGGACCTTCGGTGCTTTGCACCGCCCGTTTTTGCTCGTCATTAAGCCCCTCTAAGAGTTTGTCCAAAACCTCATTCGCCATGCATTAATTGTAACAGTCCCAGAGGTGTTTTGTCCGCTTAGTAGTGCATGGATTGGAGCATCAGCTTGGCGTCGATATAGTTGCTATCGGCCTTAACAAAAGACTGCGATTTAGCCAGCACCGACTTCCCGTCCGAGCCCAGGTAATACATACTGATTTTGATGCTGCTGCCGGAAATATTCTTAGTGGCCATGAACTTGGTAGGGTCGGTATTGCTAGTAGAAACATTGGTGAAAGATATTGTGCTGGTATTCTGCGAGCCAGTTTGGCAAAGATCCATATAAGCTTGCTGACTCAGAAAAGCGATGGGATCGGTTGAATCAACCGTAGCGCCGCCCGCCGGTAGGCTGTAGTCTTCTAAGCCGGTGTCAACCGTTAGCTGAAAGCCGTTTGTCCCGCGAATAACGATGCTGTCACCCTTATCGTTAACTTTCGCGGTGTTATCGGTAATGGTCCAGGCGCCCGGGTACTGAAAGGACAGACCCTCATTTGAAAGTTTGAAAGTTTTCCAATTAGCGTAAGGGTCGGTAGTCACTGGTGTTTTGGTCGCCGTAGATGCAGAAGCTGGCGTATTCACGGTTTGAACCGTAACCGGAGCGGGTTGCTTGAAAACATGGAACGGCAGTTTAATGGAAGTTTTTATTAGGCGCGCGTCAAGGACTAAATAGCTAGCCACTACCAGAAGTAATAGCAGCAATAGTACCCACAGGCCCTTTTTACTACTCTTATCTTTAGTCTGATGGCGCAGTTGTGGTTCGGTTACTTGATGAGTTGGCTGGTGACTGCTGTGATGTAAATTGGCATGGTGCGGGTGGCCGATTAAGTCGTCCACCGGCGTGAGATGCAGTTCGCCGGGTGGCAGCGCCTGCGCAGCCTGCTCAGCTATGGGAGCCGCCGCCGCGGTTGCTGCTATACTCTCCGGGTGTTCCGACGCCACCTTTGGCGCCGGTGGCGCAGAGTTAGTGACAGGCACTTCGGAAGCCGAATCGTCGTCCGGCGCATTGATGGTTATGGTCTTGTGCTCCGAGGGTCGCGGCAGTTGCGCAGAGTCATCCTTATCATCCTTGACCATTGGGTCGCTCATCATTGGCTGATGACCAACAATTATTGGCCGCGACGTCGGATTTGGCGCGCTGCGATTAGGTTTGCTAACATCAAAAACTTGACCTTCATCATCCTTGGGCATCGTCGTCTATGCCTCCAGTATCGCGCTGCCAGCGCCGTGCAGCTTCAACAATGCCGGCGAACTGGTGGTAGTTTAGACTGGCGCCACCCACCAAAAAACCATCGACACCGGATTCATTCAAAAATCCGCCAACTACGTCTGGTACTACACTGCCGCCATATAGCAGCCGAATATTTTTAGCGGCTTTGGGGCCAAAAATGTCGTTTACATAACTGCGGACGTAACCGATAGCTTCTGTTACCTGATTCGGTTTAGCTATATCGCCTGTGCCGATAGCCCAAACCGGTTCGTAAGCTACAACCATCTGCCCGACTTCAACGGCAGTTAGCTCGGATAGACCAGTCATCAATTGGTCGTGTAGAACCTGCTTGGTTTCGCCTTCTTTGCGTTCAGTTTCGGTCTCACCTATACACAGCAGAGGGGTTATTTCATTGCGCACCGAAGCCGCTACTTTATCCCTTATCATGTCTAAGTCTTCATGGAAAATATGCCGGCGTTCACTGTGACCAATAATTACGTAGTGCACCAGCTCGCGCAGCATGGTGAAGCTTACTTCGCCGGTAAAGGCGCCTTCGTCACGAAAATAGGCATTTTGGGCAGCCAAACGGAATTTACGCCGATCAATCTGCACGCTCATCGGCTGCAGCGTAAGCATGCTGGGAGCCAGAACTACCTCTATATTTTGGTAGATTTTGACGCGCTCTTGCAGCCGGTGCACCAGTAAACTGGCCTGCGAGGCATTCAAATGCATTTTCCAATTACCGACAATCAGAACCCGGCGCATTGCCCACCTTTCTTAGGTTTTATAACGTAAGCGTTATAGGGCTTATTGTACCTGTATTAGGCCTCTTTATTCAACAGTGCTTCCACACCGGGCAAAGCCTTGCCGCTCATCAGCTCCAGGCTGGCACTGCCACCGGTTGAGACATGATTGAAATCTTCTACCAGGTTTTCGGATTCAACATAGGCCACCGTGTCGCCGCCGCCCACCAAGCTAAAGGGTTTATTGGTATGGTTGTTAGTGCTGCCAATCATTGCATCAACGACAATCTTGGTGCCGTGAGCAAATGGGGCTTCGGCGCCGGATAGCCCCTTAGTCTCAGTGACGCCACACGGTCCGGCCCAAATGACTGTTTTACAAGTCTTAATAGCGCCGGCGATATAAGCGGCGCTGATGGGGCCGATATCTAGGACCATCTCTTCAGCCGCCACCGCCGAAGCTTCCGGCGGCGGTACTTTAGGATAAGCCTGGATATCGGCCAAGGTGTTACTAGACAAGTCCACTACGCGAGTTGGCGCTTTGCCATCCGTGCTAGTTGATACCACCGCGTCCACCGGTACCAAGAAATTAAACTCACGCCGGCTCTCGGCCTGCCGAGCCTGCTCCAATACATCTTTGGCAGTGTCTAATGCTTCCGGCTCAATCAAGCTCTTGCCCACCTTGTGACCTTGGGCCAACAAAAAGTTATTTGCCAGCGCGCCAACTACGGCTACGCAATCAGCTATCTCTATCAGTTTATTAAGCACGTCGATTTTATCGCTGATTTTGGCGCCGCCGACCACCGCGACCAATGGCCGGGCTGGGTCTTGCATGGTTTTGGTTATAGTATCCACTTCCCTCTCCAGCAACAGACCGGCCACGGCTGGAAGCAGCTTGGTAATAGCCTCGGTACTGGCATGCGCTCGGTGAACAACGCCAAAGCCGTCCTGAACGAAGATTTCCGCGCCGCTGGCCTCAACCAGCTGTTGGGCAAATTCTGGGTCGTTTTTTTCTTCTTCCGGATGGAATCGCAGGTTCTCTAAAAGCAAAACTCCGCCTTGTTGCAATGCCGAAGCGGCATTCTTGGCTTCATCGCCTATGCAGTCAGCGGCAAATGCCACTTCTTTTTCTAATAACTCGCCCAGCCTTTTAGCAACTGGCGCCAGGCTCATCTCTGGATCGACCTTGCCGTCCGGCCGACCCAAGTGCGAGATTATCACCAAACTGGTGTCTTCCTGATCCAGAATATATTTAACAGTTTCCAGCGACTGCTTAATCCGGTAATCATCACTAATCTGCCCATCTTTTAGCGGCACATTATAATCAGCCCGCAACAACACCCGCTTGCCTTTTAGGTCGATTTCCCTGACGGTCCTTTTGCTGAACATGCCCCACCCTTTTCTTTTATGCTTAGTCTAGTGATAAGTATAGCCCATGAAAAAAGACCATCCAAAAGATGGTCTTTTTTCATTGGTGACCCCGAGGGGAATCGAACCCCTGTTGCCAGGATGAAAACCTGGTGTCCTAACCGTTAGACGACGGGGCCAGAACAGAGGTATTTTAGCAAAATTACCTCTGCTTGGGTACCAAAAATCCCCCGTGCTGTCTCCACCACAGCAAACGAGGGATTAAATGGTGTTTCTTAGATTTTTATTTTGGAGAGCGGTCAGTCACGATTACTCTTTTGTCCTAAGAACTAGGCTAGCATGTTTTCCGTGATTTCGCAAATGCTTATCCACAGGAAACGGTGACTTTTGCGCTATCCTTAAAGACCGCGGCGGCCGCGGCGGAACAGGTAGTGACCAATTCCACCAAAGGCGGACGTACCGACGAACAATCCGGCTACATCGCCAGGACCGGTGTTGGGCAAAGAAGGCGGAACCGTAGTGGTTACTGTAGCACCGGTAGTACATTTTGCCTTAGCGGCGGCGCTGGCACTGGCCTGAGCGTTAGCTTGGGCGTTGGCCTGAGCTTGGGCGTTGGCCTGAGCTTGGGCGTTGGCCTGAGCTTGGGCGTTGGCATCAGCCTGAGAGACCGTAGAGGTCGCGGAAGCTGTGGCGCTGGCAGAAGCCGAAGCCGTAGCGCTGGCACTTGCAGTAGAGTTCGCAGAACCCTTATTGCAGGTAGCAGCAGCGTTGGCTGTAGCAGATGCCGTAGCTGTAGCAGTAGCGGTAGCAGTGAAAGTGGCGGGAGCTGGGCAGCTAACTTGAGCCTTGAAGTTTACGAACTCAGTAGTGGAACCACTGACAGTGCCAATATTGACATTGCCGGAAGTAATTCCATCAGACAGAGTCCGAATTAGGTGACCGCTACCATCGTAAAGATTGGTAGAACCATTTTCGTAACTAATGGTATTCCCTGAGGCTAAATTAACGGTGGCGGAGTCAGAAGTACCACTTGCGCCACCAAGGTCGGTAGTAGCAGTGAAAGTACTCGTTCCGCCATTGCTTGGCAGTGTGGCGTTGACTTTTACGTTTGTAAGATCGCCAAACTCGACGTTACTCAGCATCATGCTGTATTGAACTTCGTCACCACAAGCAGCACTTATAGAACTGGCGTAAGAACCGCTTTGAGTCAGGTTTTTAGCCAGGTAAAGACCTGTGCCACCAGCAAGCTGGCCCGGACTAGCGGCTAAAACCGGAGACATGCTGAGAGCTGCTACGGCAATAAGGCCGGTAGCAACAGCAGCTATTTTAGAAAGACTTTTCATAGTCGATCTCCTTTCGAATGAGCGCACTTAATTGATTAATTAATATTGATACAAACTAGATAGTTATTGGACTTTAAAGTGATGAGTGGCTGGTCCGCGCGCAGGCGCGGACCAGCCGATGAATCGACTACCTCATCATTTCGTGCTTGCTCGCTATGGGCGAGTGGAGTGCGAGATCGCCACGGTCTCCGTGAACTTGTCGATCGCCGAGGTTCCGGGGATCGTTACGGTCACGGTGATTGTCGTGGAAGTCGCACTCGGGTCGCTCGGTCCGACGAACGTCAGGCAGAACGGCACATTCGTACCAGCCGACTGGCTGAAGTTCAGAACCGCAGCCTGTGGCGTCTGGCTGCACTGGGCGACCTTGGCGATGCCCGGATCCACCGTCACCTGGAAGGCATCCGTTGAGGTCACCGTGAAGTTCTGGTTCGGCGCCGTCGGCGTCGTTCCAGGCACAGTGGCCGGGATGTCGTTCAGGGTGGTACTCGAGCTGATCGCGATTGCGTGACTCGGCGCCGGAGTGTTGATCGTCACGGAAGTCGAGCACGAGCTCGACTGGACTCCACTCGGCGTGCCGAAACGCAGGGTGGCCGTGATGGTCCGAGTTCCCGCCGACCCGTAGGTGTGCGACGCGGTGGTCGACGCCTGAGTTCCGGTGGTGTTGCCGTCGCCCCAGTTGAACGATGCGTCCTGGAAGGTCGCAGTCCCGCTGAGGCTGTAGTTCGCCGTCACTGACGCCGTATTGCCGCTGAGTGACGGCGACGTCAGGCCGGTGCAGACGCCCGATCCCGTCGGAGACGGGTTCGGGTACTGGCACGGAAGCGCGCCGCCGTAGTTCGTGGCGGAGTGATCGGTGCAGGTCGGAGCCACAGGCGGCGGAGCCTGGCACGAAGCCGAAGCACTCGCCGTCATCTTGTAGCTCGCCGTTGCGGTGACCGTTGCCCGCAGGTTGTTGGCCTGCGTGCTGTTGATCGCCGCCTGATGGGCCATGTTCGTGGCCTGCATCAGGGTCCTGCCCGTTCCGGTGCCGCTCACGACGATCGACTCGCTGTCGGTACCAGTTGCGGTACCAGAAGCGGAGGCGCCGTTCGTGGCGTCACCCACCGTGCAGCGCGCGGACGCGCTGACGGTGCCGTGAAGCGTCAGCTTGAGGCTGAGCGTCACGGTGTAGTTGAAGTTCTGGACGATCTTGTACCTGCCGTAGTAGATGTTCTTCGGCTGGGGTGCGGTCTTCGGCCAGAAGACGTTACCGCAGTCCTCCCAGGTCGGAGGGCCGCCTGCCTTGCGCCAGCCCGAGGGGCTGGATGCACTCGGGCAGATGTAGGCCTTCTTCCCGGCCCACGGGATCGGAATCGTCTTGCCTGCCGAGTTGACGTAGGAGTTCGTACCCCCTACGACCCAGTGGCAGCTCTTCTGCTCTCCGACGGTCGGCTTCCAGCCGGCGGGGAAAGCCCAGCGGAGCTGCATGACGCCGCCGGAGTTGACCTTGAGGGTTGCGACCTTGCGGTCGCTCTCGCTCGAGGTCATCTGGGCGACCTGGTTGCAGTAGGTGACGCCGTTGGCGGCGGTCGTACAGGTCTGTCCCGCCGAGGGCGGCGGGATCTTCTTGCAGCTTGCGCTCGGCTTGTCGAAGCTGTAACCCTTCGGGCAAGTCGGAGCCGGGCTGTTGTCGTTCGTGTTCTTGGTGCTCGCGAACGCGGTGCTCGCGACGACCATCAGAAGCGCCCCGACCACGCTGGCCAGGACGAGGAGCTTACGCATGCGACGCATGGTGCGCTCACCGTACCTTTCTTGTGATCGAGGACAAGGAAACACAGCACAGGCTTGATCATTTCCCGTGCTGTGTGTTTGCCCGATGATGCTGGACAGAACAACACAGCGGCGAAATCTTCACCGCCAAATTGTTCTGTCCAACGAAGGACAACTTAAGCACCGGATAATCATTGAATGAATTGGTAGTCGATTATTGGTCTAAAACCGCGAGCAAAAAATGCTCAAGCGGGTTTAAAGACCCATAACTATCTAGTTTGCTTTTTTTCAAAAACAAACTTTTCTAATTTTTAAGTAACACCTCACCTGCTACCGCTTCCAGAGCAACTTTCCTATCTGTTGTACCCCTGTAAGAGATTTCCACCTCTTCGCTGTGAAGCGAGGATGTCCATACTCTACCACAAGAAGTCAACTATGTCAACATGCTTAAGTATAATTATGCGAAAAACACAAGCTTCATAAAATTGTCAAATGCCCTTAAAAAGAAAGCGCCCGCTCAAGACTTGCTGGAGCGGGGGTTCGCACACCTTTTTCAGGGTGCGTAAATTTGTAGCTTGGTTCAATACGCTTAACGCGGAACTGGAATTACCATAAACAGGGGACGACCCCGCCGTGATGCCGTCAGTCCAGACGGGGTCGGCCCTGTGGGGGTTGTTGGTTCACTGTCACGGGGGCGTGACAGCTCTTGCGCGGCTCAAACTTCTGAACCGCAAACGTCGGACCATCCTCTTTCACCACGCGCCGGGCGGCTATCCGTCTCTTCTGTGCAGACGTCGGAAGCGCTCGTACTTTGTGGATTCAGAACCATGGATGGTCCTTCGGCGACAGCAACCACGCTGTCGCGGACCTGCGGGGGACCCAAAAACACGCTTGAATCACGATATTCAGGACCGTGATCACTGTTGGTGTGGCGCGTGCCAAGGTACTTCGTCCCCCGAGGGTGGGCTAAGGCTGAGTACCCTGCCCACACTGGACGGTTCTACAGACAAGGTCTTCTTGCAGTAACCTTGCCCTACCGTCCAAGTTAAAAACGTCGGTAATTCCTCAAACTACGTGGGAGCTGGCTCTTGGTTTTCCCAAAAAAGCGCTCACCAGGCCCATTATTATAACCTATTAAATGAACTACATCAAGGACGTTGGGCAGCCTTGGGGGTTTCACCGGCTTTCACTTCTTTAGGTTTACGCGGAAAACTGAAACCAAAGGTACTGCCCTTCCCCTCGCTACTCTTAAAGATAATCGCCCCGCCTTCGGCTACTACCACCTTCTTGGCCATAAACAGGCCTAACCCCGTACCATCTGGCCGCATCTTCCTAGCATT
>CAYUUT010000007.1:0-47279 GCA_964448095.1 uncultured Candidatus Saccharibacteria bacterium
GCTTATCCCTCACTTTGGGGTACGTTCCTACGCGTTACTCAGCCGTCCGCCGCTCCTGGACGCTTTGTTCAATCTGCCTCTCTACTTATATGTAGAGAGGTCGGCCAGACATTCAATCACTTCGTGATTGATGCGGCTAACTTTTCTTCGAAAAGTTCCCGCGTCCTGTCTGTCCGGATTGAGCAAACCGTCCAGGCGCTCGACTTGCATGTATTAGGCACGCCGCCAGCGTTCATCCTGAGCCAGGATCAAACTCTTCACAAAAAACGATGTTACACGTGGAGTGTAAAATCGCCCCTGATATTACTCAGAAAACGTTGGTTTTTAAATAAAACCAACAAAACTGACGTTGATTTGCACTACTCAGTTTTCAATGAACGCTTAAAGGGATAACCCGCGTTCCGACTGGTGGGTCGGGCGGTGGTCCAGGCTTCTTTTCTTGCGTCTTTTTTCAGTAGTTTTCTTTAGACACTCAAAACCAGGCACCCTTAAAGCTAGCCCTATGATAACGCATAAGTTAAGGAGTAGTCAAGCGTATTTCGTTGTAGCAGAAGCTACATCACTAACAGATTGATGCGTTGGAGATATTATGGTAAAGTATCGCTTGAATTTCGGTTGCAGGAAGCTCCAGGCAAACCTTGGCTTCGCGCCGAAGTTTGCCGGCTTCTATAACCAACAGCCAGACCTAGCACCAGCGGAATCGATCTGAAGGGAGTAGAAATGGCAGGAGCCATTAGCATCCAGCCCTACCAACCCGTTCAAGCCGCACCGGCGGTCTACACCGAATGGATCTTCGCCGGCGAGGAGACCGCGGCCACGGGGCCGATGGGCTTCTCCATCGCCCGAATCATCTACAGCGGCAACAACTGGAAGCTGGAGACGAATCCCAGGCTGCCGTTGCCGGAGCTGCTCGACGACAAGATGTGGCGGCAGCTCCTCCTCGAGGGCAAGCTGCAGCCGCTCACGGCCTAGGCCGCGAGTGTTCGCGGGCAGTAGGACCCCCGGTCCTACTGCCCCAGCGCCATAGGTGCCCCTGCATTTAGCAGTTGAGCGCCCTGGCGCTTCTTCATATCTTTAGTTATTCGGCTGCAGGTTTTTTAGCAGGCTTAGCGGTGGCTGGCTTTTTAACTGTTGGTGCTTCTTCTTCAGGCTCATCTTCCTCGATGTCGTCAATCTTATCAACTAGCGCCAGCGAGACTACCCGGTCGCCTTCGTTGAGACGCATAATGCGAACGCCTTGAGTTACCCGGCTGAGGCTGGGAATATCCCTCATGCCAAGGCGAATAGTCTGGCCGTTAGCCGAGATAATGATAATCTCTTGATCCAGACCAATCAGGCTCTTAACTCCTATTAATGGGCCGGTTTTCTTGTTAACCACGGCCGAGCGGATACCGACGCCGCCACGCTTGTGGGCAGTAAACTGCTCGACTTTGGTACGCTTGCCGTAGCCAAATTCGCTAATGACGAACAGTGAGGTGTCTTTTTCGACTACGTCCATGCCGATAACCTGATCGCCGGTGCGCAGGCGAATGCCGCGCACACCGCGGCTAACGCGGCCCATTGGCCGGGCATCAGACTCGTGGAAACGGATAGCCTGACCCTGGGCAGTACTGATAATTACTTCGTTATCGCCGGTGGTCATGCGAATCCACTTCAACTCGTCGCCCTCGTCCAGGTTGATGGCAATCAGACCACTTTGGCGGACGTTTTGGTACTGTTCAAATGGTGTCTTCTTGACCACGCCACGGGTGGTACACATTAATAGGTTGGCGCTGGCGTTGGACTTGCTAACGTTAATAACCGCGCTAACATCTTCTTCGGGCTGCAGCTGCAGCAGGTTCACGATAGCCACGCCCTTGGCATTCATGCCGACCGCCGGCACTTCATAAGTCTTAATCCGGAACACCCGGCCCTTGTTAGTGAAGAATAGCAGGAAGTCATGCGTTGAGGCATTCACAACGTGTTCGATGACATCTTCTTCACGCGTAGCCATACCACGTCGGCCTTTGCCGCCCCGGCCTTGCTTCTTATAATCAGCAATGGAAGTTCGTTTGACGTAGTTGGCTGATGTTAGTGTGACAACGACTTGCTCGTCCGGAACCAGGTCTTCGTCACTGAGTTTGCCGAGTTCGGCGGGTACAATTTTTGTTTTGCGTTCATCGCCGAAGCGTTTTTTGATGTCTTCCAATTCTTCTTTGATAATTTTGAGTATCTTTTTTTCATCGGCCAGAATGGTTTGCAGGTCGGTAATAATCTTCAGCAGGCCGGCCAGTTCGTCCTCGATTTTCTTACGCTCCAGGCCGGCCAGCGTACGCAGTTGCATAGCCAGGATGGCCCGGGTTTGTATCTGGGAAAGCTTGAATCTCTTGATTAAATTGGCTTCGGCTTCTTCGGTGGTTTGGCTGGCCCGGATGGTCTTGATAACTTCGTCGATGTGGTCCAGGGCAACCTTCAGGCCCTCCAAAACGTGCGCCCGCTCCTGGGCTTTGCGCAGCTCAAATTCAGTGCGCCGGCGGACCACAATCTGGCGGTGCTTAATGTGCTCGATGATGATGTCTTGCAACCCCAGCACTCGCGGCTGGATACCGTCAATCAAAGCCAGCATGTTGTAGTGGAAAGCTGTCTGGAGAGGTGTTAATTTATAAAGTTGGTTGAGCAACTTTTTTGGGTAGGCGTCTTTTTTCAGGTCCACCACTACCCGCACGTTGCCGCGCGAACTTTCGTCGCGCAGATCCGAAATTCCGCTAATTTTCTTGTCGCGCACCAGGTCGGCGATCTTCTCTACCAGCCCGGCCTTATTCACGGCATACGGTATTTCGGTGATAATTATTCGATGACGACCGGCCTTGGTTTCTTCGATGTCAGCCACGCCACGCACCACCACGCCGCCGCGGCCGGTGGCAAAGGCACTACGGATGGATTCCTTGCCATAAACCACGGCGCCGGTCGGAAAGTCCGGACCTTTGACGTGTTCCAGCAAATCATCAAGCGTGGCTTCGGGATTATCAATCTGGGTGATAGTGGCATCGACCAGTTCGGTCAGGTTGTGCGGCGGGATGTTGGTGGCCATGCCCACGGCGATACCCATTTGGCCGTTCAATAAAAGATTCGGCAACTTGGCCGGCAGTACCTCTGGTTCCTGCTGCGAGCCGTCAAAGTTATCGCGGAATGGCACAGTGTCTTTATCAATATCTTCCAGCAGCGCCTCAGCGGCACGGGTCATGCGGGCTTCGGTATAACGGTAGGCGGCTGGCGGGTCGCCGTCCATCGAACCAAAGTTCCCCTGGCCGTCTACCAATAAGTAGCGAGTGTTGAATGGCTGAGCCAGGCGTACCATAGCATCATAAATGGCGGTGTCGCCATGCGGGTGGTATTTGCCCATCACGTCGCCGACAATTTGGGCGCTCTTGGTATGTTTAGAGCCCGCTCTAAGCCCGTTCTTGTCCATGACGTACAAAATCCGGCGGTGCACCGGCTTGAGCCCGTCACGCACGTCCGGCAACGCCCGGGCCACAATCACACTCATGGAATACTGGAGGTAGCTGGTTTCCATCTCGTCTTCGACACTGCGGTCTAAGACAATCCTGGAGTGCTTTTCGGCGGTAGGGATATTCTTTTCGCGGGGATCCATGGCTAAATATCCAGGTCCTTCACGAATTTAGCCCGGCTCTGGATAAAGTTCTTGCGGGTTTCTACTTCTGAGCCCATTAGTTTGGAGAAAATGGCGTCGGCCTTCTCGGCGTCTTCAATCCGAACCTGCACCAGCACCCGATTTTCCGGATCCATGGTGGTGTCCCACAACTGCTCGGCATCCATTTCGCCCAGGCCTTTGTAGCGCTTCTGCTCAAGGAAGCCAGCCTGCTTGAAGATTTCCTCGTCGGCGTTAATCTTGACGCCTTCCTGCTTGCGGCGTTCCAAGCCTTCGTTCACCACTGTGGCCAGTTCCTCTTCATTCTGCACGAAAATGCTGCTCTTGCGGCCGGGTTTGATTAGCTCAAACAGCGGCGGTTGAGCTATGTAAAGGTGGCCGCCTTCTACAATCGGACGCATGTGGCGGAAGAATAAGGTCATCAGCAGCGTAGTGATGTGACTGCCATCGACGTCGGCGTCGGTCATGATGATGATGCGCTCGTAACGCAGGCCTTCCATGTCGAACTGTTCTTCGATGCCCACACCCATGGCTTTGATAAGGTTGAGGATTTCCTGGTTGGCGAGCATTTTATCCAGCCGGGCCCGCTCGACATTAAGCACTTTGCCGCGCAGCGGCAGGATTGCCTGATAGAAGCTATTGCGGCCATCTTTGGCCGAGCCGCCAGCGGAGTTACCCTCAACGATGAACAGTTCGGCCTGGGAACGATCACGGGTAGCACAGTCGGCCAGTTTGCCCGGCAAGGCCGCGCCTTCCAGCGCGCCTTTTCTAATGATGTTGTCGCGCGCGGCGCGCGCGGCCTTGCGCGCCCGGGCCGATAACAGCACCTTATTAATCATCTTACGGGCCACGCCCGGATGCTCCTCCAGGTAGTAAGCAAAGTACTCGTTCATCACCTGCTCTACGTAGCCGCGGACTTCCGGGTTGCCCAGCTTATTCTTGGTCTGGCCCTCGAACTGCGGGTCGGGGATTTTGACCAAAATAACAGCGGTTAGTCCCTCGCGGCAGTCCTCGCCGGTCAGGTTTTCTTCCTTCTCTTTCAGCAAGCCGTTCTTGCGGGCGTAGTCGTTGACGACACGCGTCAGCGCTGTGCGGAAACCGGTCAGGTGCATACCGCCGTCGGGGTTATAGACATTGTTGGCAAAGGCCATGACGGTCTCGTTGTAACCGTCGTTGTACTGCATCGAAACTTCAACCATTGCCTCTTTAATGTCCTTTTCTACATAGAAAATGTCTTCATCAATCACATCCTTACCGATATTGAGCTGGCGGACATAACTTTCAATGCCGCCCTCAAAGTAAAAGCCGTAGCTTTCACCGCTGCGTTCATCGGCAACGGTAGCTTTGACACCCTTGGTAAGGTAGGCCTGGTGGCGCAGATAGTCCACTACCCAGCTGTAGTCAAAGGTGGTGGTAGTGGTAAAGATGCTGTCGTCGGGAATAAAGGTGATGCTGGTGCCGGTCTCTTTGGTTGGCTCGCCCTTGATGAGTTTAGAGGTGGGCACACCCTTTTCATAAGTCTGCGTCCAAGAGAAGCCATCGCGCTTAACAGTCGCCGTCATTTTGGTCGACAGAGCATTAACGACTGATGAGCCCACACCGTGCAAACCGGAGCTCACCTTATAACCGCCGCTGCCGAACTTACCGCCGGCATGCAGCGTGGTCAGTACTGTCTCCAAGGTGTTTTTCTTGGTTTTTGGGTGAATCTCCACCGGAATACCGCGGCCATCGTCAGATACGGTAGCGCTGCCGTCCTCATGCAAAATAATATGCACCTCCGTAGCCTCGCCGGCGATTACTTCATCAACCGAGTTATCGGCAATCTCTTTGATAAGTTGGTGCAGACCCTCGGGACCGGTAGAGCCGATGTACATACCGGGGCGCTTGCGCACCGGATCCAGACCTTCCAGGACTTGGATCTGGCTGGCGTCATACCTGTGGCCCTGCGGTTTTTTCTCGGCGCTCATTAGTAACTAACCCTCTCTAGGAATTGTTTATCTGTTTCCACTCTGTAAATATTATAGCAAAATTAGGCACTCAAAACAACTATTTTGAGCCTTTTACAACAGCCTTTCTGCAGACCTACCTGCCAGCTACTACCGGCTGGTTTTATAAGCCGAGGTTGCCGTCTTTGTCTATGCGCAAGGCCTGTCCCTCGTGCTCTTGCACCGAACCATTATCATCGCGGTTGAGCTTGAACTCGTGGTCTGCTGGCTTCGGACTTACTGGTGCTGGCTGGGGCGCCACTGCCGACGCCGGGGCAGCCGTTGGGGCGCTCGGCGCGGATGAACCGGCCACCAGCGGCGCCGGACCACTAGCCTTACGCTTGGCTAGCCACTCATCCAAGAATGAAGAACCGGACGCGGGCGCTATCGGCCCAGCTGCAGCTGGTGGCAAGGCAGTAGCCGGACTAGCTGACAAGCCCGGCGGTGGCGAAAAGGCCGAGCCAGATGAACCAAAGGCCGACGAAGCTGGTGGCAAACCAGCCTGTCCGGCAGGCAACCCGGGTCGAGCAGCCGTGGGCAGCCGCGGCTGGGTCTCCAGTCGCTTAAAGATTTCCTGCTCCACTTCCATCCGCGGCCGGCCGTACTTAGCGGCCGACAACTGCTTCAGCGCCCCGGCCAGTTCGGCGTTGGGCGTGCCCAGCGGCGGCAGCGTTGCCATGCTAAACGGCTGCACCGGCACACCGCCAATCATCATACGCACGACAGTGTTGTAGTTGGGCAGGAACTGTAAATCGTCCAAATCAAAGGTTGGCTGGAACTGTTTAGTCAAGAACTCGGCATCATTAGTGCCTACCCGGAAAGATACTACTGAGCCAACGTTACCAAACACCGCGTCCCTCACCTCCTCCGTCAACTGAGTGGTAAACTGGTTGGCTACTATTAAGTTAAGCCGGTATTTTCGAGCTTCGGACAGAATATCGGCAAAACTATCGGTACTGTAGTTCTGGAACTCATCGACATAGAGACAAAAGTCTTTACGAAAGTCCTCCGGGAGGTCAGCCCGGCTCATGGCCGCGGCCTCAAACTTCATTACAAAAATCATGCCCAGCAGCTTGGAGTTAAGGTCGCCCACCCGCCCGCGGCTAAGGTTGACTAACAAGATTTTGCTTTCGTCCATCACCTCGCGCAAATCAAATGAGCTCTTAGATTGACCGATAATGTTGCGCATCATTTCATTGGATAAGAAAGCGCCGAATTTGGAGACAAACCAGCTGACCACATCGCCAAACTCGTTGCTTCTTTGCGACTGGGGCATTTCCTTATTCCAGAACTCCAACACGTTCTGATCTGTTACATGCTTGAGTTTTTGTTGCACAAAAGCCGGGTCACGAAACAACTTTGGTATGTCTACGAAGGTTCCGCCATCGGGATCGGCCATGATGGCCAGGGCCGCGTTACGGAACAAGTGTTCGTAACGCGGCCCGATAATGCCAGTGTGTCCCGGGTCATAGAGTTTGTAGAGCATGTTGATGGTTTCCTGGATCAAAAAGTCCTTCTGGTCCGGTGTGCTCCACTCGAACATGTTCAAACCCAGCGGGTAGTCCATGTCGGACGGGCTAAAATAGATGACGTCTTCCGTGCGCTCACGCGGCACCATTGCCAATAGGTCTTCCACGGCGTCACCGTGCGGATCAATAAAGGCAAAGCCTTTACCGGCCAGCATGTCCTGGACGGCCAGGTTTTTTAGGAATACCGATTTACCGGTACCGGTCTGTCCTACCGTATAGAGATGGCGGCGGCGGTCATTTTCGGTCAGGCGAATAGCTTTTTTGGCTCCTCTAAAGACGTTATAGCCCAGCAGCAAGCCTTCCTCCGGCGCGTTGCGCGGACCATCGACCTGCTTGGAGGCCTGGCGCTCCAGCTGGCTGGTAGGTATGTTTTGCTGATTGGGGAAATGGAACAGCGTGGCCAGCTCGGTGATGTTAAGGATATTCTTGCTGTTTCCCGGCGGGAAGAAGCGCAAGATATAAGCCGTCACAAAGCTTTCAATATCTCTGGCCGGCACAAACTTAAAGCCGTTTTTGCCCGGCGCGTCATATAGGGCAAAAGTAGCGACCAGGTTGTTGAGAATAGTTTGCGAACGGTGGCTGACGTTAGAGCTGGCCATCAGCCTGATCATCACTTCGTAGCCAGCCTGGGTGGTTTTTTGCTCTATGGCTTGGACGATGGTTTGATCCAGCCCGGAAACTTCTTTGGGCTTATCTTCTTTATCATCGCGGTTTTCCGGCGGCTTGAAGAACGCCCCTAAGACCTGGCTAATCCACCAAAAGCCAGCCTCTATGCCCTTAGGCGCGTTTTTGCCGCCCTTGCGCTTGGCTTCGGCGACGGCTTTCTTGCGCCAGCTTGGTGACGCCGGCCGCAGCAGAATCTGCACGCCGGCGCCGTCCTCTTTGGTCAGCGTTGATAAAGCGTTCAACAGCGACTGCATAGTGTCGCGCTTCAAGTCTTCGTAGGTGGCTATCGGATAGGCGAAGCTTTCTTTTAGCACCAGTTCGCCGCCGGTCGTGCCGGTCAGCCGGCCAACTGAGCTAAAAATATTGTGTTCGGGCACTTCTTCCAGGCTGGCCGAGGGGTAAGCGCTGACAATCGCCTGCTCGACTACCCCCAACAGCGGCACCGGCACGGCGGCGTAAAAATGCACCGTGCCATGGCCAGCGATAATCTCCAGGCCAATGTGTCGCTGGCCGTAAAAGCGCGACTTAAAATCCTTCTTAAAAGTACTGGCCAAAATTCCGTATAGCACCTGCGCCTGCGAGATATTTTCCTCTGTTACATCGCGGGTATCGCGGCCCTGGCCGTCAGTGTCTTCGCTGGACGGCGGCAGGTGTATTAATACCGGCACCATCTTCAGACCGCGTTCGTAATTCTTCTGGTCGCGGAAAATCCGCCGGGCGTAAAAATAGCCGACCGCACCGCCAGCAGCTATCAGAACCAAAAAAGCCAGGAACACTAGCAGCGCACTCATTTGGCCGCCGTATCGTCCACCGGAATCGTTTTATTAAAGCGTTTTTGGATATAATCGGCCTTAGCCAGGCTCATCTGTTTCTTTTGCACGAAGGGGTCGTTCCGGGTTTGGGCGACAATCGCCTTGGCCTTATCAATCCAGACTTTTTCAATGATGTCACCTTCTTTGGCCGTGTTATCACTAAGGTGGTGGGCCGCCGGGGCAGCGGAGTCATCAGTAGTCGGCTGACTCTGGTCGGCCGGCAAAGCCAAGGCTTGGGCTTGGCTTGCCACCGCTGGCTGCTGGCGAGCCGCGCCGCCCTCTACCGGAGCTGTCCGCTCCAGGGCATTCCCACTCTTAAGTTCACCACCATCTGGTCGGGATTCCGGCTTTAGCGGTTGCTCAAAACCAGGCTGGGACGCTCCCTCTCCACTGTTAGGATTCATAACCTTTATTATACGAGCATCAACGCCTATTGGACAAATGTTCAATAATCAATTGACTCACGATGGGTCTGTCGAAAGCCTTAGGCCCGGCGGCTAACGTAAAAAAACCAGCCGCCAGCAATCAGCAGCAGTATCAGGCCGCCGACCCAGCTCAGCGATCCAACACTTCTAAACATCAACAGAACGACCAAAAAAATACTTAGGCCAAAAATTCGCTGGCGGCTTTTGGGGCTAACCTGGCCACTTTGAATAAGTGTGACAATGTAGCCCAAGCCGGCCAAAAAAATCATCAACGTTACAAAGAAAATTACCGCCACTCCCACGCTGTTTAGCGGGTCAGTGAACATCGCCAGCGACGCCAGGCAGGCAAAACTACTAATTACTAGGGCTGCCGGTAGGATATTGCGTCTACGTAATAACTTCACTAATCCAATTATAGAACATCGCCAAAAGTAAAATAGCTTCCGCATGTTTCGCGGAAGCTGGAATATGACCTAAGGCGGCGGTAAAGGCGCTCTAAAAATATTTAATATTTAGCGCTTACCGCGTTTCGCCTTTGGTCTTGTGACTGACCGCTCTGCATGCCTTTAGGGCATTTGGAGCGACGATTTTTGGCGGGCACTCCGGCCCGGTTTTTGCTGCTATTGCAAGCTCGTAACGGTAAGTTTTTGTTTTTGACTTACTGCAGAGCATTATAGCAAAGAAACTCTTCTGGGTCAATACTCTTTTGTATATTTTTTACAATGACATAGATTGAGAGGCACCTTATACACCATATTTCATTGTAAGATTTATGTTGTACTCAATGCAAAGATATAGGTCACAAACGTCAATGCTAAGCTTACGGGGCCAGCGCACCGCTTGGTCACGGTATATAAGCCAAAGCGAACTTTTTCGGTTATTTTGCCGTTCGTAGAAATCGCTCTAAGCTCTTGTCTTAGCTCGTTTTCAAAGTCTTGAAGCTGGTCGCCAAAATGACTTTTTAGCGCCCACGACATAGAAAATAAATGGCCGATGATTTTATCAACGCCGCGCGTTAAAACAAGGTCGTAATGTTGTTGCTGTAGATTCTTGAACCGCGACTCAGCCAGCAATTCCTCGTACTTGTGTGGCGGCGGTATATAAATTTCTGAGCCGGCACGCCTATCCGGACCCAGATAT
The DNA here is from genome assembly GCA_964448095.1 of uncultured Candidatus Saccharibacteria bacterium. Lineage (GTDB taxonomy): Bacteria > Patescibacteriota > Saccharimonadia > Saccharimonadales > UBA10212 > CAYUUT01. Next base: position 10,207 of record CAYUUT010000007.1, read on the forward strand.
TTACTTACGCATCTCTTGATTATTTTGTCCTCTTCCAGAGCCTGCAATCCCTGATCTACAGGTTCAGCGCCGATTATGGCTAAAGCGCCACCCTCTTCTACCAAGGGGTACAGTTCTTCTAAGACTGTCTCCTGGTCCATCCAATGGAAGGATTGGCCCATAGTTACCAGCCTAAACGAGTCTTCTAAACTGATTAACTCCTTAGAAGAACCTTTCTGCCAGGTGACATTAGCGATTCCCTGCTTTTTGGCTTTATCGCGGCCGGCCGCCAGCATGCCGATATCCGGGTCCAGCGCCAGGACTTTTTTGAAATACTTGGCTAACGGCAGCGCCAGCTCGCCAGTACCGCAGCCCAAGTCCAATAACTGTCCGCGGCCGTCCAGCTTGAAGTTCGCCGCTATGTCGTCATAGAGCTTCTGCGGATAGCGCGGGCGGTATTTCGCATAATAAAACGCCGCTCCGGCAAAGACGTCCTCGCCAAAATCTCGCGTCATGCTTTAAGTCTACCAAAAGTTATCCACAAGTTTATGAAAAAAGCATAAAAATCTTGTTGACATAAAAATATGGTATTTATAAGATGTTACTTAGCACTGAGTAAAAAAAGTGCTCAAAAACAAAAAGCAATTGAAACAACCGCTTCTCGCAAGCGGTTGTTCCATCGAAAAAAGGTTGATAAACAAACAGCCCAATAACAAACCTCCAAACTCCAACAAACGCGCAAAGCGCCCGCCCACAAGGCGGGTGCTTTGTTTTGCGACCCGCATGGGAAGCTTTACGCTCATGCTAGTCAGCTGTTTCTTAGATTTTCTTAAGCTTGAGCAATTAACCTTTTGGCCGGCTAGTGGCAAAATTATCTTATGACGCGCAGTATCATCGACTACTCAGGCAATAGCGCCGCCTACGTAGACGTGCAGTGCCATATTACCAACGGGCTGCCCTCAGTTATTATTATCGGCTACGCCTCCAAAGCTGTGGACGAGGCTAAAGAACGCCTGCGTGCCAGCTTTGCCAACAGCACCATCCAGTTCCCCAAAAAACGTATCACCCTTAATTTGTCGCCAGCGGATATCCCTAAAAAGGATGCCACGAGTTTAGACTTGGCCATGGCCGTAGCCATTCTGGCCGAGTCTAAACAGATTGAAACCGCCGCCCTGGATAAGGCTATCTTTTTGGGTGAACTCAGCCTGGACGGCTCGCTGAATGCCGTACGCGGGCTGATTGGCCGCTTGCTGTCAGCTAAAAACAAGGCTCGTACTACTTTCTACATACCGCTTGCCAACCTGGAGCAAGCCTTGCTGGTACCCAACTTAACCATCAAGCCGGCTCAAAACCTGCGCGATGTTTACTTGGATTTATCGGCTACGCTGCCGCTTAAAGCTGTTAAGACCGGCCGCGGCAAGGTGATGGCCGCCAGTACAGCGCCGGCTGCCATTGATTTTTCAGAAATCTCCGGGCAGCCAATCGCCAAGCGGGCGCTGGAAATTGCCGCGGCTGGTCACCACAACATTCTGCTGCACGGGCCGCCAGGCACCGGCAAGACTATGCTGGCCCGGGCAATGTGCGGCATTTTGCCGGATTTAGACCGTTCTGAGGTGTTAGAGGTTACTCATCTGCATTCACTTGGCAGCGGCGGTTTTAGCGAAATCATCTCTACCCGGCCCTTCCGCAGCCCGCACCACACCGCCAGCACCATGGCTTTGGTGGGCGGCGGCGCTAACCCCAAACCGGGCGAAGCCAGCTTGGCTCACCGCGGCGTTTTATTCCTGGACGAGCTGCCGGAGTTCCGCCACGACTGTCTGGAAGCTCTGCGCCAACCGCTGGAAGATGGCCAAGTAACAGTGGCCAGAGTCAGAGATTCTGCCACCTACCCGGCTGATTTCATCCTGGTAGCTACTCAGAATCCGTGCCCCTGCGGCTACTACGGCACTGACCACCCCTGTATTTGTTCGGCTGCTGCCATAGCCAAATACCAAAAGCGGATTTCCGGGCCGATTATGGATCGCATAGATTTACACCTGCCAGTCCACGGCGTAGAGCACAAACGGTTGTTAGAAAAGCGCCAAAGCGCCGGTGAGACACCTGTCATCAAAGACCGCGTCCAAAAAGCCTATCAGCTGCAGCAGAGGCGCTTTGGCGCCGCCCGCTTCAACAGTTCCATGAGCAACAAAGAAGTCCGCGAGAAGGCCAACTTAACCGCCGACGCTAAAGACCTCCTGGACAGCGCCGCCGCCAAACTGGACATCTCTGCCCGGGCCTACGTGCGCAGCGTTAAAGTCGCCCGTACCATCGCCGATTTGGCCGGCTCAACAGATATAAAGCCCGAGCACATCGCCGAAGCCCTGCAGTACCGCGCCCAGAGCCAAACTCTTTAATTAACATTGAAAAGCTTAGTCCTCTCTGTTATTATTCTCATCTAAGAACGATGGAGTTACGAAATAGCTAAAGATCCGCGGAGAAACGAGGCCATTAGGGCCTCTGAGCTGCGTGTAATCGGTGAAGATGGCCGCCAATTAGGTGTTTTAAGCCGTTCCGAAGCTCTAGCCGCTGCCCGGAACGCCGAACTCGATCTGATAGAAGTCTCGCCCGATGCCAACCCGCCGGTAGCCAAGATAGTCGACTGGGGCAAATATAACTACCAGCGCACCAAACAAGCCCAGAAGTCCAAGTCCAAACCGCTAGAGATGAAGCAAATGCGTGTTGGACTGCGCATCGGCCAAAACGATTTGGATATAAAACTGCGCAAAGTTGGCGGCTTCCTGGACGCTGGACATAAGGTGAAAATTGCGGTAGTCTATAGGGGACGAGAATTGGCTCACAAAGAGTTGGGTTTCAAGCTGGCCGACCGCATTACCGAGCTTTTGGGCGAAGGGATTGTAGTTGACTCAGCGCCTCAGTTTGCCGGACGGCAGCTGACCTTCGTCGTCAGGAAGACTAATGCCAAAGCTAAAGACTCATAAAAGTACTGCCAAGCGTATGCGCGTTACCAAGACAGGTAAGGTGATGCGCCGCCGTGCCACCAGTAATCACTTCTTGCAGAAGAAAAGCGCCAGCCGCAAGCGCACTTTTGCTGGCGTACAAGAGATTACCGGCGGCCAGCTCAAAAGTATCAAAAGGAACCTAGGAATTTAGTTTATGAGAGTTAAAAGAGGCGTGGCTTCGCACAAGAAGCACCAAAAAATCCGCAAGGCCACTAAGGGCATGACCCTTTCTAACCGCTCTAGTATCAAGCGCGGTAAGCAAGCCACTACTCGTGCTCTGCAATTCGCTTACCGCGATCGCCGCAACCGCAAGCGCACCTTTCGCCAGGTCTGGAACGCCCGCATCAACGCCGCCGTCCGCGAACACGGTACTACTTACAGTGTATTTATAAACAACCTCAAGAAGTCCGGCATCCTGCTGGACCGCAAAATACTCGCCGAGCTGGCAGTTAACGAACCAAAAGCTTTCGAAGCTGTTCTAAAAGCTTCAACTAAGAAGTAATCTGCCTTAAATTGGGCGTGAAAAAGGACCCGTGGCGGTCCGGGTCCGTATGGGAGAGGTGCCGCGCCGCGCGCGGCACCTCTCCCTATATAACGGTAGTCCAAGACCGTGCTGACGCACGATTCTGGTCTACCTATCGCCGCCTCTCGGCGGATCTTGCGAACTTATGAAGCCTGGAACGAACGGTGAGGAGGCGGCCCACCGCAGTGGGCCGCCTCTCTCTAAGCGCGGCTGGCGACCGCGCGCTCCCGCCGTTCGGCGGATCTTGCGAACTCGTTGAAGCCTCAGTGGAACGAGGCAAAGAGGAATGCTCCCCAGAACCCGTAAGCGACAACGTGGATCAGTTGCCGCCCCGCGCCTCTGTAGGTCGTCCCTGATGCCTTGTCGAGCAGCACGAGAAGCACTGCCCCGATGATGAGAACGAGCAGAAACTGGACGATATCCATTGCTTCTCCTTCCCGGCCGCTAAGGCCGAAGGTAGGTCGCTGTCAGTGCAAGGCCCCAGGCGCCGATCAGAATTGCGCCAACCAGGGCCAGTGTGGCGTGAATAGTGCTCACTTGGTGGCGTTGAACCTGGTGCAGCACCAGAGCCACACCGCAAACACCGACCACCAGTATGAAGATGCCGGCGGCGGCGTGCAGGTACCGGGCCTTGCTCAGATACTTCAACCAGTTCAGCAAGTCTCCTCCCTAGGCTTAGGCTTCGATATCAAGGTGCGAAACATTGCGATCCTTTCGGATCACATCTGTGAAACCGTAAGTTTCAGTAATGTGATTCAAAAGTAGTGCTAGGAGAGGTGTGTGCGCGTGAAGCGCACACACCTCTCCGTCGAACATGTTGAGCCTGTAGATCGTATCGTCCTAGTTCTGCGAGGACACGATCATTGCCACGAAGCCGACATCTTCGCCGGTGTACCACTTGATGTGGAGAGCCCAGCCGGCGGCGTAGGCCTCGTACAGCTGCTGCATCTCTTCGAGCGATTCGCAGACAATCAGCCGCTCGCCCAGTCCCTGGTCGTAGCCGCAGATCAGGCTGTCGCCCTCCTGTAGTCGAGGGAAGGCGGTTGGCCTCCCTGAGCTGTAGTCGGAGAAGCATCTTCTGCTTTCCAGCGGATCGAGATCCCTAAGCAGTTCCTCTCCGAAGATCTCGCCACGCTTTCCGAGTTCAATCATGGAACTTCTCCTTTCCGGCCGCTAGTAGCGAGCTCTCCGAAGGTTGACGGCCATGCCGACAACGAAACCGACAGCCAGCACCGCCATGACTAGCGCGGCGGCATAGCAGAGCCACGGAGTCGTCTGGAACTGGTGGTTGGGCTCGGAGTTGCCGAGCGCCAAGGCGCCCAAAGCGAGAGCTCCTGCCATGCTGGACCACAGCAAGAACCAGACCGCCATGCTCTGGGCCTCTTGCCTCTCTTGATACGATCTCACGGTTGACCTCCCGGTCGAGTTTAGTCCAGGTTACCTTATGAAGGTCTGTTTATCACACCTCTATAAGGTAACCTGGAATTCAAGGCTTCAATCTGTAAAAGTTCCACCCAATCCACCTCTAGTAGATCAGATTACGAACATTATACCTCTTTTGCTTATCTTTGTCAAGATAGCTCACCCCTGTTAGTTTAAGGCACTAAGCGAGACATTCTTTTGACAGAGAGTCAGCGGCAGCGCAGCCGGTAGTGGTGCTGAGCGGAGATGCTAATGTCCTAACTTAGCAGCTCAGGCGAAGCACCCTCCGCGCGTGAGCAGCTCTGGAAAAAGTAGTGTCGAGCTTCCTCCCGCGCGTGAGCTGTCACCAAAAATGCTTAGCAAGACCTTAATAAATCAAAAACTCCCTGCTAAGGGGAGTTTTTGGTCAGCCAGATTATCTGTAAGCCGGGTTCTGTCGAGGCTGATTATCTATCTAGGCCTAGCGTTGCCACTAGGCTCGAGCGGTTCAATCGATAGCGTGACAGGCGGTCCGATAGCTATCTCCTTGCAGCAGGCAGGGTTTACCTCCTCTGCTAGTCGCCTAACAGAGCTGTGAGCTCTTACCTCACTCGTTTCATCCTTACCGAATCCTTTAGGGATCAGGCGGTGTCGTTTCTGTGGCACTTTCCCTAGGGTTGCCCCCGGTTGCCGTTAGCAACTGCCATTGCCATGTACTGCCCGGACTTTCCTCGTGCTCATCTTACGATTCGCACGCAATCAGCTGATAATCTGAGCTAAGAACGATTATAGCACGTTCCACCCCTGATAACAAGACCCTTATGATTGCCCGAGGATGCGGTTGAGCCTGTTGTGCAGCTGTTTAGCCTTCGGAAAACTAGCCAGCTGGTGCAGAATGCTCTGCAATTCGTATAAGTCTAGGCGCTTTTCCAGATTGGGAAAGTCAAACAGCTCGGGGTAGAACTCCTTATACCAAGCCATCAGATGCCGATAGTCCTTCTTATCGGCATACTTTTCCATTTCTAAACTCAGAGTCAGCCAGGGGTATTCCTGAATCTGTTTGACCATGCTCAAGATGAAATCGATTGAAATAACTCCTACGTGCTCGAAGTCTATTATCCCCGCCATTTTACCGGCATCGTCAACGATGATGTTGTCCAGATGGGGATCCCAGTAGCTGAAAGCCAGGTTCTCCGCCGTTAAAACGTGCTGGTTGGCTGCTATATAAGCTTTGACAGCCTTTTGTTTGCTTGGCGGTAAGAGTTTTTTACGTTCTATTACCTCGAGGTCTCCCTTAAAGGCTTTTGAATTATTGTCCAGCCAGGTCGGACCCGGCGTCAGCTTGGGATTTGGTTCAAGAGTATTAACTATTTTCAGCTGGGCGCAGAAATCCTTGATTATCTGGTGCCGCTGAGCATTATTTAACAGATGCCAGCGGTAGCCTAGCGGCTGGCCCGGAATCTTCTTATAAATCATGTACGGCTTGTTTATTAGCGTCCTCGAATCATCAGCTACAACAAGTTCCGGCACCAATGCTTTGCCCTGTAACTTCTTGTAAAGTCTCGCCTCATTCTTAAACTTAGCCTCAAAGCTCGGCCGTACACAGACCTTCAGTATGTAGTCATCAACCTGATGGACTTCATTAGTAAAGCCAACATTGATTCGGGCAATCTTGGGGTTTTGGGCCAGTTTATGCTGCTTAAAAATCTCTGTAATCTGCTGATTAGACAGGCTAGTCTCGGGGTTCATCGCTTTTTGTGGCGTTCTTGCTCGTCGAGGATGCGATTGACTTCGCCGTCGGCGATTTTGTTCAGTTCGCGTGGAACATAATTAAAACTGATTTCTTCAAACGAATCAGCCAGATCCTTGGCCTGTTGATGCAGCGGCGCCAGTTCCTGATTCTTAACTTTGTACAGGCCCTTCATTTGGTTGACCACCAGCTGACTGTCGGACATTAAACTAAGCTTATCGATGCCCAAATCCCGCGCCCGCTCCAGGCCACGAATAAAGCCATAATATTCGGCCTGGTTGTTGGTAGCGATGCCAATGTACTGTCCAGACTTTTCTACAACAGTTCCGTCTACTTTACAGATGACAAAGGAGGCTGCGGAGTGCCCCGGGTTGCCGCGCGAGCCGCCGTCGGTATACATTTTTGCCCGCTCTAAAAGCATCGCGCCGGAGGGTATCTCGCCGGCTGTGGGCGCGAATTCAAAGCGAACGATTTTAACCACATCATCCAGTGAAACTCTGGCGCCGTAGTACTTGCGATACTCATCAAGCACCTCCTGTTGATTATTGAAAGGCTCATGACCTTTCATATCTTCTGATGTAAGACTTGCAAGTTTCTTTTCTATAACTTCCGTAACTTTGGCTTGGCCAATTACTTGCCAGGTTTTAGAATCGTCGGGATTAACCTTATCTATTAGCTTAAGCTGATCATCAACCGACAGGTCTTTATCGTCAAATAATCGCCAAGTAGAGGTCTTTTGCCCTTGCAAAATAAGTTGAGCTAGTTCGTGGTCGAATTTTAGGGTTTTCATCTGTTATACTCCGTAAATACTGTCGATGGCCGCGGCTAGTTTTTTATCTTTTTCGGTTATTTTGCCGCCTTTGTCATGGCTAGAAAGCCAAATCTCCACCTTATTATAATCATTTAGCCACTTTGGGTGGTGTTTCTGCTCTTCGGCGACTTTAGCCACAGCTATCATGAACGAGAATGCCTCCACGAAATCCTTAAAATCGATCCGCCGGTATAATGCTCCATCTTTTTCTAGCCACATATACCTATCTTATCAGATATAATATGTCTGTAACTCTTACCAATTTTGCGAAGTTCCGCATTGCTGCAGTACTTTGCAAAATTGAGAGGAGGAGACGACCTGAGGCTGAAGTAAGCAAGCGATGGCGCGCTTACGAAAGCCGGCATGTCGGCTCCGACGACGGGGTGTGGCGCAGCTGGTAGCGCGTACGGCTGGGGGCCGTGAGGTCGCAGGTTCAAGTCCTGTCACCCCGACCATTTATCTTTTTATTCTATCCACTTGTTTTGCTTTTGCTCATGCGCCAGGAGCAGAACGGCCATAGCGATAACTATAGCCCCCAGGAACGTCGTTAACGGCGGGACTTCACCAAAGATAATCAATCCATAGAATAGAGCACCGACGGCCTCCAACAGGCTGACGATGCTGCTCTGCCAAGCCGCCAGTAAATCCAGGCCGAGGTTTAAGAAGATAGTTCCGAGAAAGACCGCCCCGCCGGCCAGAACCGTCCAGCCTAGGGCGTTGGCCGATATCGAACTTACTGAATTTCTCTCAAACGCCAGGCTGGCTATCAGCAGTCCGAGAGCGCCAAAACCTAAAGTCCAAAAAGTTACGGCCACGGGGCTGACACTTTTGAGCTTGTGCTTTATGAGTAACAGATAGATGGCAAAGGTTAAGCCAGTAGTGAAGCCAAATAAGTTTCCGCTGAGATGCTGGTATAAGTGCGACGGGTTAAACATTAGTGCCACGCCCACCATGCTAAGCAACACCACTCCCAGAACTTCTTTAGACACTCGTTCCCTGAGAAAGATATAGCCGAATAACACGACGAAGATTGGTGCTGAATATAGTAAAAAATAGGCGTTGGCGATACTGGTTTTGGATACGGCTTGGGTGAAAGCCATCGCCTGGATGGTTACGCCGGCTAATGCCACAACCGCCAGCCAGCGTAATTTTGGTTGGGAAACTTTTAGAGATACCCCTCCCTTTATCAAGAGGTAGGCAGATATAAAAACGAAAGCGAAGAAGATTCGCGCGAAACTCTGTGTTACCGGCCCCAGTCCAACCTCAGCTTCCCTGACGAAAACACCGACTAGTCCATAGAACAGCGTGCCGATTATCCCGTAAGTCACTCCGGATTTAAATTTGCTGTTCATACCCTGATTATACAAAAAACCGGATGATGTCCGGTTTTTTGTGGGTCGGTGTAAGCACTCAATTTACTCTGCTTTCACAAAGTGGGTGCTCTCACGCTCTGGCCTCGGCCTGATGCAAATATTGGGCTCCCTCAATAAACTAACTGTTGAGAAAATTTATTGTGCTAGTCTCTCACCGACCAATTTTATTGTAGCATGATGATTATGAATTAAAGCTGGGTTATGAGCGTCGGCGATAGGAAGTGTATGACCGAGTTCATTACCCCGCCCAGCGAGCCATTTAAGGAGTAGAATATCAGCACAAAGAACACCAGGCCAATCATACCTAAGCCCTCTATGCGCTGCATGGCTTCTTGCAGTGGCTTAGGCGCAAAAGCATAAAGCACCCGCGAGCCGTCCAGCGGCGGCCAAGGTATTAGGTTAAAGACAAACAGCCCGACATTCAGCATGATGGCGTATTGAAAGAAAGTGTAGGCGGTGGTACCCCATATAGGGTTAAGGCTGTTGAACGCCAGCGCCGCGGCCGCGGCCAGTACGAAGTTGGTTAGTGGCCCAACAGCTCCAACAATCGCGCCGCCAAACTCGTCCCATTTTAATCTGTTAAAGTTCACTTGGACCGGTTTGGCGGCGCCAAACAGCACCGGGCTGTGAGAAATCAGCAATAACAGAGGTAAAGCGATAGTTAAAAACGGGTCAATATGTTTCAGTGGGTTAAGACTCACCCGCCCCATGACCCGAGCCGTATCATCACCCAGCCAATCGCTGGTGAAGGCGTGCATCATCTCATGCACTGACATGCTGAATAGCAGTACGATAAAGAAGATTGCTAAGTCTTGGAGGCTGGTGTTCATGTTAATTTAGTATAGCTCAAGATGATTGACTTTAAGCGTCCGTATCTGTAAAATAGGCCTTTGAATTATGCAACGTTTAGATTTTGATAAAAAAGGCAAGCAGCACGGCAATAACGTCAGCTTCTCCCAGCGCCACACCAAGCGAGTGTGGAAGCCTAATTTGCAGGTCAAAACTCTAGTCGTCGACGGCAAAAAGGTCAAAGTCAAAATTAGTACCAACGCCCTGCGCTCCCTTAAAAAACGCGGACTTATATAGGCCTACTGCCGGTTCAGGACAATTAGCCGTGTGGCGTCTGTTAAGTCGGTGGTTTTTGGCTTGTATTTATCAAGCTCTTCAGCCGGTTGCATGCCCACGTTCTTGAGGGCATCAGTTAGCTCAGCCTGAGGGACTTCATACTTGATAGCTTTATCGGCGTAATGCACCGGAATGACTACCTTAGGCTCAATGGTTTTGATAATCTTTAACGCTCCTATCCCGTCCAAGGTGTATCCGTTGCCACCCACTGGTACAACGGCAATATCTACCAGGCCGATTTGTTCCAGCTGGTCTTCTGATAATTCCGGATAAATATGGCCGATTACCGCTATTTTAAGGTCGTCGGCTTCAATAGTGTAGATGGTCGCGCTGTGCTTGCCTTCTTCGTCCATATGCGCCCGCGCTGGTACGCCGTGGATGATGACACCGGAAATCTCATATTCGCCAGGCATATCAGCCATGAACAGGCTCTCGGCGGTCGGCACGCCCTTGAAGGTGTGCAGGCTAATGTCCGTAGGCTTGGTAACGCCTTTAAGCCCCAATTTGGCTAGATTGTCGTCGACGACAATCGCTGCCTTTTTGGTGTTTACGCGCAAGCAGTTCGCCCCGTAATAAGTTAACTCCATTTCACCCTCGCTGTTTATTGTTCAACCAGTAGATCCTGGTTATTAATTATAACTTGTTTCTTGGCCGCCAGCACGTTGTTGATGAAACGGTCATTGATTTGCACACGGTACTGGTAGGTCGAAAGCGGCATAACCGTGTAGCGGATTTCTTTGTTCTCCGATTTTTCCAGCTCTTCTATAAAACGCGCGGCCTTGGTGACGTTTACATCGCCGACAATCATCAGGTCGATGCCGGCTGACTCATCACGGGTGAATTGGCCGGTCAGGATTGCCAGGTCAACCTTGCCGGTGCCGCGGATGCCTTTGGCCATTGGGTGTTCCGGCGCTACGTCTACAGCTGCGACTGGCTCTTCGGACTTGTCGGCGGCCTTGCCAGCAGTCTTTTTGGTCTTAGCCGGCGCGGCCGCCGACATACTGCCAAAGATTTGCGCCAGTGGCGCGTAGTGCTGGTATTTTTGATTGACCTCGTAATACAGGCGGTTATTATTAGCGTCCGAAGTGATAATACCTATGCTCAATAAATTAGATAGCTCGCGACGGACCGAGTTAATCTGCTCATCTATTTTGCGGGTGATTTCGCGCACATAAAATGAACGGTTTGGGTTCGTATAAAAAAGTTGTAACAACTTCACCCGGGTCTTTGATCCAAACAATTGCTCAAACATGACATTCTCCCTGTTTTTATTGTAACAGAAAAAGTTACTTGAACAGATTTTTATGTGTTCAGTAGCTGTTTTTTGATGAACTTTTCGACCTCCTCCTGAGCACTGAACCAATTTATTTCAGTGTTCCTTTTGAACCAAGTTTTCTGCCGCCTGGCATATTGCCAGTCAGCAGTTTTAAATAATTCCCTAGCCTGCTCCTCGCTAATTTCACCATCCAAAAAACGCAAGACGATTTTATAAACGATGCCTGCTGTGCCGCTGATTTTTCTGCGGCCATACTTAGCGACTAGGCCTTTAGTCTCTCCCTCAATTCCCTGCTCAAACATTGCCTCCGCACGGCTGGCAATGCGGGCTTTCAGCTCTTCGTCCGGCGGCATCAGGCCCACCATCAGCACGCCTTCCGGCAGCTCCTGACGGCGACTGCCAGTCCTGCCTTTGCGCTCAAGCGCCCGCGTCAGGTGCCGCCGGTTCCGCAAGTTTGCAGGCAGCGGCCAGTCTCTCTGAGACAGCACTTTCTGCAGCTTATTGACCGACCAACCGGCATAAATCATGCGATGGATTCGATAGGTTTTAACAAACGAAAAATCATACAGTACGCCGTCTAAGTACAGCCCGGTGCCACCTACCAGGACTGGCAGCTTGCCTCTATCCTGAATGTCTTTGATAGCATTTTCCGCGTAAGTTTTGAACCGGCCGGCGCTGTAGCTCTGACCGGGCTCGACTAAATCCAGTCCCCAGTGACGGATTTCCTTCCGGTCCTTGGCTGACGGCTTGGCCGTGCCGATATTCATGCCTTTATAAATTGTTCTCGAATCAGCACAAATAATCTCACCGTTAAACTCCTTGGCTATTTTCATTGCCAAGTCAGATTTACCACTGGCCGTCGGACCGACTATAGCAACGAGTTTTGCTTTGGATTTGGTGGTGACCATAATAATTCAGCGATACTTAAGCGGTGTTCTTTATTAAACTCTATGCCTTCGGCCTCGAGAGCGGCCTGATGCCCAGTCACGCCGCCGGGATAGCCTTCGGCCAGCGAGCCGTCTTTTTTAACTACCCGCTGCCATGGCAGGGCGGGATTGCCCCAATGGGCAATCCCGCCGACAATCCGCGCCGCGTAAGGACTGCCTGCCAGTGCCGCCAGCTGCCCGTAAGTCATCACTCTACCTCTAGGTATTTGCGCTACCAACGCATAAACCCGCTGCCGAAAGTCTTCATTAACCTCGTCCATCAAAATACTCCAGAACCTGCGGCCAATCTCTTACTCGCTTAACTCCAGGGTGAAGTTCAGCGTTTTTATTCCAGCCATAAAAACCGAATAAAAGTGCCTGGACTCCCGTCTCCGCGGCCAAATTGCAGTGTCCGGGGTTGTCGTCGATAAGATAACTGGCGCCTATGTCTTTGCATATGCTGGCTTTGGTCAATTCTGGGGCGCCCTCTTTTAGCCTGGAAAAATGTATACCGCTAAAAACGGATTTGAAGTGTTTATCCAGCCATTGATGGGTTTGGTCCAGGTACACGCCCTTTCTGGAAGTTATTATAACCAGCTCGTAGTCCTGCTTTAGTTTCTTTAGAGCTTCAATGGCCCCCGGCGCCACCGGTTGCTTAACCAGCTCCTCGCTACCGTTATATTCATCGACCCGGCGATCATGTTCCTCTTTGGTGACTTCCCAGACATGAGCCCAGTAGTGCCAGTAAGGAGCATCGACCTTCAGATAGTCTTCCGGCGTATGATCATGGCCGTAGCGACGATTAATAAACAACCGGATGTTTTCGTTTTGATTGCTAATAACATCGTCGATATCAACGGCGATAATCGGCTTATTTGCGGGCTTTGGCATCTTCGGACAGTTTTTTCAGAAACTCATCAATAGATAACTCTGGGATTTCAGGCAGATCTGCACGGTTTCTAGAACTTAAGTTCTTGGATTCTACCTCTTTGCCGCCGATTACCACTGTATAAGGCACTTTTATGTCTGCGGCGTCGTGGATCTTCTTACTAACAGACTCGTTAGAATCGTCTAATTCCACCCGCAGGCCGGCTTCCCTGGCCTTATCAACGATTTCCTGAGCGAGTTTCATCACCGGCTCTTCATTATTAAGTGTTGCTACCCGCAGCTGCTCCGGTGCCAACCATAGGGGTAAATTGCCATTGGTATGCTCTAGATAGATCGACAAGAAACGCTCAAACGATCCCAGCAGGGCTTTATGGATCATTACCGGTGTCTTCTCTGTGCCGTCGCTGTCGATATAAGTCAGGCCAAAGCGCTCCGGCATAACAAAATCCAACTGCTCTGTAGCCAACTGCCATTCCCTGCCCAGCGAATCGGCCACCATAATATCTATCTTCGGGCCGTAAAAAGCGGCGTCGCCTTCGGCAATGTCGTACTGCAAACCCAGCCTCTTAGCTACGTCTTCAATAATTGTCTGGGCTTTGTCCCAGTTGGCCTGGTCGCCCAGGTAACCGGCTCCGTCATCGCGGAAAGACAGCCGGGCCCGGAATTTCATATCAAAAACAACGTACATCTCCTTAATCATCTCCATAATTGTGGTGAATTCCTGCTCTATCTCCTCTAACCGACAAAAGATATGGGCGTCATCAATAGAGATAGCCCGCACACGACTCAGCCCGTTTAATTCACCTTTTTTCTCATCCCGATACTGGATGGTGTTCTCCATATAACGGATAGGCAATTCACGGTAGCTACGGGGGCGAGAGGCATAAATCTGGATGTGATGCGGACAGTTCATGGGCTTGAGCACCATCTGGTCTTTAGTCTCCTGACTTTTGACCAGGAACAGCTCTTCGCCAAATTTATCCCAGTGCCCTGACCTCTTATACAGCTCGTCCTTGGTGATATGCGGAATTGCTACCTTTTGATAGCCCTTTTTGCGTTGTAACTCCTCAGAAAAGCCCAAAAGCTGGTCACGCAAGACGGTTCCCCTAGGGGTAAATAGCGGTAAACCGGAGCCGACTAAATCAGAAAAGACAAACAGGTCTAAGTCGCTGCCTATTCGGCGGTGGTCAGGTTTTTTATCATCTTCTGCCATAAGTAACTTCTTTCAAACTACATCATAACACCTTGGACAGTCGGTCTCAATCAAAAAAATCCTTGAGCGCGCTCGCAATGGCGTTCAAGGATTTTTGTGGCTTCTCGTGCCGTTAACAACTCGGCAAAACTTAACCTCAACTAAGAGTATATATAGGCTAGCCGTATTTGGCTAGTAGCTTTTTGTTAGATTTTTCAGCCGAATCATTATCTAATTTTTATATCATATATGGTTTGTTATGTGATACCTTATTTGAGATAGTATAATTAACTGGGCCGGGCACGTAGCTCAGTTGGCTAGAGCGCCACATTGACGTTGTGGATGTCGGGGGTTCAAATCCCTCCGTGCCCACCATTTTTATATTGAAGGAGTTATATGACAGAATCTGTAGCTGAAGTCCCCTATCTACAACGACCGCGGATCGCCGTGGTTGGTTTAGGCGTTGTATCTTCGTTAGGTCATCAAGTAATGCCGGCTTGGAATAATCTAATCAATGGCGAAACAGGCGTGAGGGATATCCGAGATAGCCACCTGGGACCATATCAAAGAGTGATGGCTACAAAGATTGGGGCGCCGGTAGTTGGTTTCGAACTTATGAATAACCCCTTATTCCAAGGTAAATATACGAACCCGGACGGTAAACCCGTCAATGTAGCCAAAGAGAAGAAAAATTTCCATCGAAGCTCTGATATGGGACTTGAGGCGGCCTATCAAGCCATTGGCCACGGTGAAACTGGGGCTGGATTGCTGCTACCGGATTCCCTCCAGATTGATCCGGCCGTAGTTGCCCATGACGAAGTTGGAGTATATATGGCCTCGGGCTTGGCGGGCGGTGACGCTTTAATAGATGCCCAGGATAAGATTGATGTTGAGCTGAGAAACAATTTAGGCGAAGAGGTAGTAGAAGCCTATTTGGAATACCTGAGAGTCAGGCAACAAGCTCTTGGCCTATCCGAGCTTACCGAAGATGAAATAAGGGAGCTGACTAGGGGCCAAGTCCGGCCTTATCATATGCAGCAGAGTCTCTACGGCAGACCAGCCGAAATTATTTCGCTCCTTACGCAAGCCAAAGCTTTTGAAAAAATGAGCTCGGCTGAATGTGCCGCCAGTACAGAAGCCATAGCTGACGCAGCCGATCAGATAATGTTGGGCCGGGCAAAGATTGTGATTGCCGGCGGGACTGAGGCTGCGATGTTGCCTCCGGAGATCTTAGCCTTTGAAAGACACAAGGGAGCTGTGAGTGCCAGCGATGACCATCTGAGAACTCCAAATCCGTTGGACAAAAATCGGACTGGTTTTGTGTTTGGCGAGGGCGCCGCGGTTATAGTTCTGGAAGAGCTGGGTCACGCCGCTGCTAGAGGAGCTCACATATACGCCGAACTTATCGGCTGGGGTACCTCGGCAGACGCCCATGATCCAGTCGAACCCGATCCAAGAGGAATCAAAGTTTCCTTTACTCGGGCTTTGCGTATGGCTGGCTTAAATGCCGCGGAAATCAGCAATGCGTACGTTAATCTCCACGTACCGGGTACACCGGCTGACGTCGGAGAAGCCAGCGCGTTCACCGACATGTTGGAGCCCGAACAGACTGTAGGCTTTAATGGTACCAAAGGTCAGACCGGTCACGCCCTGGGTGGGGTCGGAGCTCTGGAAACTATATTCACGACTTTAGCCATAGAGAAAGGTATCGTACCGGCCTCTGTCCATATGACAGACCCTGAAGACATAGTTAGTAAATACCCTACAGTGATGGGCGAACCAATCGAGGCCGATGTCGAGATAGGCATTAAAAATAGCTCGGGGTTCGGCGGGCATAACGCCACACTAATTCTTAAAAAATATTAATCTTAACTACTGGTAGGACTCGCAGATGCGCTGCAGGTAGCGTAGGTTATGGATGCTGGCTAGGCTGCCGCCTAGCGGGTTGTCGGTCTTGAACATTTGGCGCAGGAAGGCCCGGCTATAGCCGGATTTACAGCTGTGGCAGTCGCATTTTTTATCGATTGGACCGGGGTCTTTGGCGAAGCTAGCATTGTTGAGATTTAGGCGTTTATCCCCTGTTGTCCAGACCGAACCGTGGCGGGCGTTGCGGGTCGGCAGGACACAGTCGAACATATCTATGCCGCGTTCGATGGCGTGTCGCACATTGCCGGGCTCGCCTACGCCCATAAGATAATGGGCTTTGGTTGAGTCTAGGAGAGGCTGCAAGAAATCGAGCATAGCGTGCATGTCTTTTTTGGATTCGCCGACCGACAGACCGCCGATTGCCAGACCATCTACGGCTTGGGACTGGACAAACTCAACCGATTTTCGGCGCAATTCTTTGTTAAGGCCGCCTTGGGCGATGCCAAAAAGCAGTGGCTTTTTGGCATCGGGAATATCCTTAGTCAATCTGTTAAATTCTGCGATACAGCGCAATAACCAGCGGTGAGTACGCTCCACGGCCTCGGCTTCCCTGACCTTGGCTTTACTGGGGTCAAGGCCGGTTAGATCATCGAAGGCCATGATGATATCGGCGCCTAAATCGAGCTGAATCTGCATTGATTTTTCAGGGGTGATAAAGACTTCATCACCGGATTTAGGGTCTTTGAACCTAACGCCTTCTTCGGTAATCTTGCGGACATTGGCTAGACTGAATACCTGAAAACCCCCGGAGTCGGTTAGCATCGGCCCCTGCCACCCCGAGAATTGGTGCAGGCCTACCAGTTTTTTGATGGTCTTCTCACCCGGTTGTAAATGCAAATGGTAGGTGTTAGCCAGCAATACTTGGGCGCCGGTGGCGGCAACTTGAGCCGGCTCCAGTCCCTTAACGGCGCCACGGGTGGCTACCGGCATAAAAAAGGGCGTCTTGATCTGGCCGGCGCGAGTTTCCAGAATACCAGCCCGACCCTCGTTCTTGTGCTCGTTTAACTCCTTAAACCTGGCTTTTGACATAGACCTAATTGTAACAGAATAGGGGCCTCAGCCGATTGACCAAAAGTTGTTGTTGTGCTAGGATGGTCGAGTTAATCGTGAGGTAGATTTTGAGTAGCAAAAAAGCTACGCAGCTTGAACAGTTCAAGCTATTTTACGAGGAACTTGTGAGCGTCAAGCCGGCTACAAACCGGATTCGCCGGTTGCGGCAAGCCAACGTAAACAACTAAAAAGTTCTTGTGAGAGCAAAAAACCACCCCTTACCGGGTGGTTTTTTGTACCTAATAACAGACGTAGGCATGATGCTCACCCCTATCTTCCCCCGAACGCCGGCTTTTCCGGCTAATAAGCTCTCTGTCAGGTGTTCGGTCAAAGACAGGAGTTCGCTCAAACTTACACACAGATAGAGAAAGTTATACACTTGGATTTTTAACAGGGTTATGCCAATATGTTGACATGGTATGTATATATTGCGGGTCTGAGACGAAAGTTACTAATAGCCGGCGACAAAAACGGAATAACCAGGTATGGCGGCGGCGGGAATGTTTAAAGTGTAAGGCGATTTTTACTACTCATGAGATGGTAGATATGGCCTCTGCTCTGCTGGTGGAAACCAATAGCCAGCCAGAGCCGTTTTTAAGCGATTTATTGTTTACGGAGATACTTCTGGCCTTGCAGCACCGAAAAGACCGTTATACGGCCGCTAGAGAGGTTACCTCGACCATTGTGGCCGAGTTATTGGAAGAGCCGGACAAACCCCTATTCAAGCCGCCGCAGATTTCCCTGGCCGCTTCGAGGGTTTTGGCCCGCTTGGATGAGCAGGCCTGGCTGCGCTACACCGCCGAACATCCGTCTCTTCAGACTTAATTACTTCTTGACTGCCTTCTCGGTGACAATAAAGCCGAGGTACCAGCCAAACATCAGCCGAGTTTGCGAATAAATAGCCGCGAAGGAACTGTAAATAATAGTTGTCACCGGCAGATAAATCCACTGGACCATCATCCAGATAGTACGGTGGCGGCGGTAGCGTTCCGGTTTGGGCGGTAAGACCCGCAAGCTCAGATAAAGAGTTACCAGAATACCCAGCGTGGCGACCTGTTGTAGGTGGCTGGCCAGCTGCGGTAATTGGTTGCCAACATAGCTTTGCGGATACAAGAAAAATGGCACCAGCGCCGCCAGCAGCAGGATTATCGGCGCCGTGGACCAGCTCAGGTGGCCCTCCAGCAGGCGCAGGAATTTGGCCCAGAGTTTATGGCGCGGGACATTATTCTTCTTTAAGAAACCCTGGTTAGCTACGTAAGCGATATCGCTGGCTCCCCAAGCCCAACGCCGGACCTGGATGAACTGCATCTTGAGTGTGCGCCTATAGCTCTCGGTCAAAACTGCGTCCTGATAGATGGGCACGAAGATTGGATAGACTTCGTAATTACCGTCGTAGCGAAAATAAGTCCGCCAGTACTGGTGGCCGTCTTCTACGATAGTCCGCACGCTCCAGAAATCGGTGTCTATAAGGGCCGCCATCGGTTGGGCGTGAGCGGAAAAATTGCGCAGCATGTGCGGCCGCAAGCTCAAAACCACGTTCCAGAAGGAGTTGCCGGTGGCGATTACCCGCATCGGCGCCGGGGCATCCCAGATGTTATTGGTATACATAGTTATCGGCTGGTAGGAAGAGCGCAGCGGATCCTCGGTTGAACAGTAGGTATATGTCAGAGCCGCAAAGTACTGTTTGTCCGGCCGATTGTCCGCATCCAGCGTGGTGACCATTACCCGCAGCGGGTCAATCTTGTTTTTTTCCAGATATTTTTGGAAAGGCCGGGCGGCAAAAGTAATATTACCCCCCTTGCCGATTACCTCGCCGTTGATATTTGCCGGGTGTTTAATGGCTTCGGCGTAATAGAATTTAGGGCCGTACTTCTTTATTAAATCGTGGGCCATGGCTTCGATTTCCGGGCCGCCCCGTTCTTCGAAAGCCAGGATTAAAATAATCTTCTTGGGGTCATAATTGCTGGCTAAAACAGATTGGACGGTGGGTTCGACCACATCGCGCGACTCGTTATAAAAGGCCAAAAAAACCGCGTGAAGTACCTCGCTGGGCTTGATGCGGTTGTGCTCGGGAATGTATTTTTCCACGCGGGCCAGATTGCGGATATGCCACTTAGGTGTGCCGGCGCTGGGCGTCAGATTTTCCAGATCTTGGTTGAGCTGCCCCCATGGCGCATTTTTGTGTTCATTAACAACTTTTAAGCCCTGGAAGGAACGCAGGTTGATGCCGATAGCCCGCACAAACCACAGTAGTAGATAGACGATGATGAAATAGGCTGCCAGCTTGGGGCTAATCAAGCTAAGGATTACGGGGGTAGACAAGATTACCCAGGTCAGCGCGCCGGGTAAAATCTCGAATGCGCGGTAGCGCCAATCGCGCTCATCGGGCTGCGGTATTTCGATTGATCTCATCTGCAAGCGCCTATTGGATAGATATGATGCTCCAGGCCACGCGGATAGCCAGGATGAGTAATAAAAGGTTGGATGACAAGATAAACATGGAGACAGACCGGCGCAGTTCGTAAATGCGCGAACTAAGGATTATGGCGGCGACAGCTGTGACGACCATGAAAACCGCCAGGCTGTAGATGTCGATTGGCTTGCCGCTCTGATAGGCGGCGCCAGAGATATTGGGGCGATAAGCCACAATCGTGGTAGGGTTTTTGGAAACGTCAAAACGCAACAATACCACCGCCACGCCAATCACCACTAAAGCGGCAGTTGTGGTAATCAGCAGCAATACTAACCGGTCGTGCAAGTATTTTTTGGGAGTATCCATATAGCTTTATACTTAAGTTTACACTAAAAACTGGTGCGGGATACGAGAGTCGAACTCGTACCTCTTGCTTGGGAAGCAAACGTACTACCGCTATACTAATCCCGCCTGGAGCCACCTGCCGGGATTGAACCGGCGACCTACGCTTTACGAAAGCGCCGCTCTACCAACTGAGCTAAGGTGGCAAATTACAGATATGAGTATACCAAAAAAGTGGCCCGGTTTTTGCTTTTTACCCCTGTTTTTGCTAAACTAACCCTGTTCCAAACTGACAATTCATTTGCGTAAGTTCAGAGTCGATTCCGACGAGGGGTTGTGGAGCAGCGGAGTGCTCGTCTCCCTGTCACGGAGAAGGTCGCGGGTTCAAATCCCGTCAACCCCGCCAACAAAAAGGTCTCACCGTTAGGTGGGGCTTTTTTGTTGGCACTGGGTTGGTTGTGGCGATTTGAACCCGCGGCGGGTCAGCCCCGCGCGGCCAGCGGGAGCTGGGCAAGCCGGAGCGCTATCCAGTCAACCTTTTTTGAGAACTAAAAATGGACATAATCGTGAGGTGGATCTTTTTTCTCTAACGGCTTGACGTAGATCGAAACTGGCTGCAGGTTGAAGCCGATGTGCGAGGCTGTGAGGCTGTTGCCGGTGCGGGTATCGAGCTTGACGATTTCCAAAGTTGTGCCGGCATTGATGACACCGGAAATCTCGCCCGGTTTCATTTTGAACAACTGAGCCACTACTTGTGGCGGCACGTTGGGGTTGGAGTCTGTAATGCTAAAGCCGTAATCACCGCCGTTAGCGGCGTCTGGCGCTTGTGAAACCGATTTCGCCTCGGCGGCAAAATCGCTACCGGAAGCCAGCCGAGCCAAGGCGGCATTGGCGCGAGTGCTAGTGGCGGTGTCCAGTTTGGCGACCAGTTTCTCGCTTAAGATTTGTTGTTTGAGGGCGCGGCGAAAATCGCTGACCGACCAGCCCCAATAATCATGAAGTACATCAGTAAACACCTTATTGTTACTGCCCAGACGGTTCTGGTCACGAACTTCGTCAATGCGCTCATTGACTTCTTTATTAGATACGCTGACGTGATTTTGCTCAGCCAATATCTTTATATAAGTATTGTTGATGGTGTCTTGCAGGGCCTGCTTGCGGAAAGTAATTAGTTGCTGCTTGTCGTCGCCCGAGAAATTCCGACCCAGCTGGTTTTGGTAGTAATAAACGTAGTGGCGCAGTTCGAATAAATAATTCTCGTAGGCAACGTAACGGCCATCGGCTTTGGCGACCGGAAATGGTACAACCTGAGTGACCCGGTATAAAAAGGTATTGTACTGGTAGAACTTGTATAGCCCGAGCGAACAATAGACTAAAAAGGTAGCCACTGCCGCACCGGCAATTGTAGCGCTAATAACCAGGATACGATGTTTGGAGTGTTGCAACGGATAGATGTATTTGCGGGCGCCCGAAAGCACATTTTCGCGATGTTCGGCGATAGTTTCGTTGGTGATTGGCTCGACATTAGTATTTACCGCCGGTACTTCCGGGTCCGCTAAAGGATTGAGGGCGGCGGCCCTTTCCACCACGGAGTCAGGCACCATATCTTTGACCTGCTTGGATTTGCGGCGCAGGCTCTTATGGAACTTCTTGTGTAGTTTCTTATCTGTAAGTTTACGAATCATGTTTCAATTGTGCGTTTGTCCTCATCGCCCTGAGTGAATGGCCGCTGGGTCGGATGGATACCCATTTCCCGCAGTTCGTGAACCATTTCCTTCTGGACGCGGGCCGGACGATGGACGTCGCGAATGACTAAATCTCCCACATAGGTTTGCACAACTATTGTACCAAAGTTCAGCAGCGTCTCTTGCAGGCCGGAAATCTGATAATTAATCATTTGGATTTGCTCCAGGCCGATGTCTACCACGTTGACCTGCAACAGGCTGCGGGTTTGCTGGATAAAACGCTTGTCGGTCATGATGTAGACGCTGAAATGCCAACGCACCCAGCCTGGGAAAGCTAGGATTAGGCCGAGTATCAGGCCGCCGGCCAGGCCGCCAAAAAAGAAACCGTAGGTTGGCTTAATTAGCGCTGGAACAGTGCCGGCCAGAATGGCAAGCATGAATAATATCAACGATTTGCGCATTACCACCGGGTGTTTACGGAAAACCAGCAAGACTTCTTCGTCTTCAAACTGTTCTTTGAAGTGCTTGGGCTTTTCTTCGACCATATCTTCCAAGTCTTCGGTATCTTGAAGTTCTGGCTTTTCCGGTTTGGCGCTCATGCTAGTATTGTAACGAAAAATAGCTTTAAGGGTTAGGCTGGTCTTGCCAATTTTGCAAAGTTCCGCATCGCTGCAGTACTTTGCAAAATTGAGAGGAGGAGGCGACCCGAGGCCGAAAGTAAGTTAGAATACTAACTTACGGAGGTCGAAGCGTCGACTCCGACGAGCCCCTGTAGTTCAATGGATAAAATAGCTCCGTCCTAAGGAGAAGCTCCAGGTTCGAATCCTGGTGGGGGCACCAAATTAACTATATGCTAGCTAGGAATTCTGGCACATAGGCTTGAAACCTGAACTACTCTCAAGTTCATACAGCACAGCTACCTGTTTGGCGCTTCCCACGGTAGCGGCACCAGGGGTAGATAAGCTACACTGAGCCCTCATAACGACATCTGCAAAATCTTGGCTAGATGAGCCATTTAACGGACCCTGGTCCCCCAATTCTATTACGTTATAGAGTTTGATAGAACCAGCTCCCCCAGACGCGAAGCCGCTCCAACAACCCTGATTATAAAAACTAACATTTGCTTGTGCGGGCACCGCAGGACTGGCGCCCCACGTTATCTGATTACTGGTACTCGCCGGGGAGCAGACTTGAGGTAATGGCCCATTATTATTGCTTATATATTCGTCTATAGCTCCGAGCAAGCTGGCAATATCGCTTTTGCGCTGGTTGTTGCGCGCATTGCGTTGCAAGGCCGGAACAGCCAGGAAGACTATCAATAGAATTAGCCCGGCTATAGTCAGCACAATCATTACCTCTATGATAGTGAAACCCCCCTGAGCCAATCTATATTTTCTCATTATGATAATGGTTAAATTTTAGACCAGAATCAACGCGGCTACAATTACAATAAAGGGCTAAGTTAAGACGTCAGGTGCTGGTGGGCGGTTTTGTAGTCAAATAGCTCTGCGGGCTTAAACCACAGGTCGATCTCTTTTTTGGCTTCGTCGGCGTCGGCTGAGGCATGGACCAGGTTGGCCAAGCCACCGCCTTTTTCGTTGGCGTGCTCCATAGTTATGTGAGCGTAATCACCCCTGATAGTTCCCGGCTGGGCCTTGTGCGGTTCGGTTTCGCCGACCATTTTGCGCACTGTGGCGACAGCTTGGACGCCCTCTAAGACCAAGGCAATTACCGGACCGGTCATCATGAAATCGGCGTTACGCCTATAGACTTCTTCGCCACGCCGGGAAATCAGCGTGCCAATGTCTTCATAATGTTTGTGGTAGTGGCCTTCGTCCGGGCTGAGCATTTTTAAGCCGACAATTTTAAGACCGGCCTTTTCGAAACGGTTGGTAATTTCGCCCACTAACCCGCGCTGCAGAGCATCGGGCTTTAATAAAACTAGTGTTCTTTCCATATAATATGATTTTAACAGATTGGTTTCTAAGCACAAGTTGAATATTATTTATGTTCAGGTAGATAGTTGCTGCGTCGCACAATAAATTTGCTACAATACGCTTATGCCTTATGAACAAGCTGTAGAACAATTTCTGGAATACTTGGAGCTGGAGCAAAATCGCTCCAGCAAGACCATTCAGAATTACAGCCACTACCTGACCCGGCTGAGCGATTTTGCCGGCGACATCAAAGTCTCGGATATTAACGATGAACTTATCCGCAAATGGCGGCTGTGGCTGAACCGTTTGCCGACTAACACCTCTGATGAGCTTGGCAAGTCCACCCAAAACTACCACTTGATTGCCCTGCGCAGTTTTTTGAAGTACTGCTCTAAGCGCGGCTATGAAGTGATGTCGGCCGACAAAGTTGAGCTGGCCCGGACCCGCCGGCCGCAAGTAACCTTTTTAACCCCCGAGGAGCTGGGGCGCTTGGCCGACCAACCCGACACTAATAAACTCAATGGCCTGCGCGACCGGGCCATCATAGAATTGCTGTTTAGCAGCGGTCTGCGCGTATCCGAACTAGTCGGCCTGGACCGCGACCACATTAACCTTTCGCGGCGGGAATTCATGGTCCGCGGTAAAGGCCAAAAAGACCGGCCGATTTTTATCAGCGTGGAAGCCGCCGATTGGATAAAAAAATACCTGGAAATGCGCCAAGATAACACCAAACCCTTGTTTATCAGATACAGCGGCAGTAAAAAGGTTGATTTATCAGGCAATTTCCACCGCCTGACTGCCCGCTCCATACAGCGCATGATCGCCCGCTATGCCCTGCTGGCCGGCATTACCAAACACGTCAGTCCGCATACTCTGCGGCACTCATTCGCTACCGATTTACTGATGAACGGCGCCGATCTGCGCAGCGTGCAGGCCATGCTGGGCCATAGCAATATCGCCACCACCCAGATTTATACCCACGTTACCGACCCGCACTTAAAAGCGGTGCACGAAAAGTTCCATCGGGCCAGTCACGAACAAGCTTAAAATTAGTCTTTTAATTGATGGTCACAAGTGTAATAATTAAGCTTAACAGTTTTGTTTAAGGCTTGGATTAATGGAAAAAACCGTCAAGAAATTTGGTCGACCCAACCTAATAATCGCCCTGGTGGTAATTGTAGCCATCGCCATCGGCGGCTGGTATGAATATAACCACACCCACAAAAACAGTGGCCAAAATGTCAACTTGGCAGTCAAATGGGATACCTATAAAGATACTGCTGATAAATTCCAGTTTACCTACCCTGACCCCTGGGGCAAACCACAGGTACAGGTTATAAGCCTGTCTCCTGGCAAAGAGTATTCAATTACATTCGCGGCGCCAGCGACCGCCAAGCATAATGAAAGTATCGCTATGGATTCGACCGACGTAGCTAAAAAAGTTTGCTCGACCTCTGGCGATTGCCAGACCGTGCCCACACTGACGAGCGATTCTGTGAAGCAGCAGTTAAATAAGCCGAGCTACAAATTTGTGGCTAAAGACGCGAACTCGTACGCAACGCTCAGCACCAGCGGTGGATTCAATAACTTATCTATATATAGGATAGTCAGCTTGCCCGATTTGAATATATCCGCCGCCAGCGGCTCTTACGCCAAGAAGGCCAGCTCTACAAAATGCTCGCAGACAAGTTTTGGGTCAGATGCCATGGGCTGCATCAGCCAAGCTGTTTATAGCCAGTTAAATACCACTTTGGGTTCAATTAAACCACTTTAGTGTTACTCAACCTTTTATTTTGGCCCCTTAAGTGTAATAATTAAGCATAATCATATTGCTTTATGGCAGAGACAGCGGCGGCAAAACCTAAAAAATTCAATCCACTAAACTTAGTGGTCCTGATACTGATTGTCCTAGTAGTTGGCGGAGTGGTTTGGTACTGGCATGACCACAAAACTAGCAACCAAACGGCCAATTCCCTTCCGGCCGGTTGGTCGCGTTATTCAAATACTAAGTATGGTTTCGAGTTTATATACCCTAACGACTGGGGTACGCCGAATCTATCCGTAAATCCGGCGGAAAAGGGCCAGTCCTATGCAATCCAGTTTATTGACGGAAAGTTGACCCAGGCTCAATTAGCTAAGCAGCCCCTGGTTTCGATAGTTTTTGATAGTCAAGATTTGAGCCGTAAGGTGTGTACTGCGAACGAACCCACTGACTGTACTACTGATAAAGCATTTACGGCAAGCGATATTAATAAGAGCCTGAGCACTAATAAATCAAGCCTCACCGCCTATGATAACAACTCAGACGCCATCGTCACCTCCGGGCCAACGGCGGCTGCGGAAGCTATGAGTCTGCAGCAAATAGTTAGCTTAAATACCGCAAACGTTACTGCTGTCCGGGCAACTTACGTTATCCAAAACGCCAGCCAAACCTGCAGCCAAAATAAATTCTCGCCGGATTCAATGACCGGCTGCATCACAAAAAACGTTTACGACGTGGTTAATAAAGTACTGAAAAGCATTCAAAATATTTAAAACACAAGCAATTTTCTTTAGGCCCAGATTGTTGTAGTATAAACTTAGATCTTCCTAGTGAGGTCTTGATGCGCTTGATTTTATATTTTAACGCGCTCGATCTTTTACAACTAGCTAACTCTTACTCATCTTATTTGGGGTGAAAGTGCGGTTATTTAAGTCGATTGCCGCCCATTCACCTCAAGTAAGTAATGAGGCCTTACGACGAAGGAGATTCCCGTGCGCGGGTCAAACGTGTGGCGCTTCGTGGCGCTCATCGCCGTGTGCCTCGCCGCCGTTTCCGCGGCGGCCAAGGCGAGCAACAAGGCAGCCCTAGCGGTGAACGTCACCGCGAGGCTGAACACGGCCAACTTCACCATCCAGACGGCAACCACTTCAAAGGTGGTCGTCTGGGAAGGGACGGACACGCAGAACATGCAGCCCTGGCACGGCGACACGCCGGCCAGCAATCGCAGCTTCAAGCTGGCGCCGCTGGCGCCGAACACCACGTACTTCTACAAGGTCACCGCGACCAGCAACAAGGGCGTGGTGTCGAGTGCAAGCGGGCAGTTCAGCACTACGCAGTGGGACGGCCAGCCGACGCTGGCCGTTCAGAACGGCAAGCTGTACCTGAACAAGGTGCGGTTCTACCCGATCATGGCCATGGCCTTCAACGAATGCCCCAGCCAGCAGGTGGTCGGCGACGACACGTCGATGGGCGTCAACATCCTGTACCACAGCACGTGGTACGGCTGCCCTGACGCGAATCACGACATCAGGTGGCTCGCAGCTGATGAACTTCACGGGCTCTTGAACAATCAGGTCGGCTGGATCCAAGCGGGTCCGCGCGTAGGGATCAATCCCACGCAACCGCCGTCCTGGGACAGTCTGCCGGAGCTCATCAACCTGCAGGGAGCGTTCCAGATCGAGGGAAGCCCGATCCATCAGGTCGGTACGGTCGTCGGCAATCTCCCGAATCTCTACAGCTGTGATGGGCCGGGGAATGCCGGCACGAAGCTGTACCAGGGGTTGGCCACGGAAGCCGATGACCACCCGGTGGTCTTCGACAGCTTCCTGACCAACGTGATCGGCACCAATCCCACCTGTCTCACCGCCCAGCGGATGACAGCCCTGTTCTGGACACCAGTACTCGCAGGAGCAGACGGCGCTGAGTACCAGACCCAGCAGTACGCACTGCCGGAAGACGGCATCATCGTGAACAACGACGTCCAGGCGGTGGCCGGGCTCCAGGCCAAGCACCTGGACACGCTCTACCCCGTCATCTTCGGCGGAAAAGCGTCCACGGCAACCAGCAGCAGCGCGGTCGTGAAGGTTCGGGGCTGGCAGTGGGGCGGCAACACCTATGTCCTCGCCCTGAATACCGGCGGACAGCCGGCCACCACCAAGCTGAAGGTCGGCGGCAGTAGCCAGAACGCGAAGGTGCTCTGGCAGAGCCGGAACGTCAGCACCACGAAGGGCATCATCGCCGACCGAATCGGCGCCTACGGGCTCAATGTCTACGAGCTCCAAGGAAGCTAGGCCGGGAGTACGAACGAGTCTACCCCAGACGGGCGGCAGCCGCCGCCCGTCTGGGTGAGATCGATAGAAGTTAGCACAGTAGACCAGGAAGAATCGCGGGCCCCGAAAGGGGTCCTTTTTCTAAATAATTAACCGTTGTATGTTTTAGTGTCTTTGTTGGGCCCGCCGCCCGGACCAGGGGTGGGACCATTACAAGTTAGGGTAAACGGGTAGACTCCTCCCACATTAACCCATTGCCAGGGGCCTGATGATTGATTGCCGCTGCCCGACTTTGTATCATATGGGCCGGCTGACGAGCTCTCCGTACAGCTTGTGGCACCAGTGACGCTCCAATAATCTTGGCCGCCGCATACGCCAAACCGGTGGCTAGAATCAGCGCAGCCCCATCCGCCGCCGCCGCCGAGAGTATGTGCGCGAACTACACCGTCAGGATCCGCATAAACATTGTCGCCATTCCTACACATCCATTGTTGATAGAAACCTGTGCCAAGTCCGCATTCATACGGCCCGTTGTCCCAAGCCAGAACAGTATAACTATTAATTACAACCTGCGGGTAGTAAATATCGAAGCATCCTGCCGAACCCTGCGGGCTATAAGCCCGCCATCCCCAGGGGTTAACACCGGCCTGAAGGTATACACAGTAGTGCCCTACACCCAAGGTTGGGCTGGTTCCGCCAGTACCGACCCAGCCACCTGAACCGATGGAAGCACAGTCTACATTCACACAGTTGTACAGCTGGTAATAGCCGACGCTAGGGCCGGGCGGGTTAGTTTCCGGGCAGCTGCCGCTCCAGGTGAAGTACCCTGTGCCGTTGCCATTATCAACCGGCGTAACACTGGCCGAGCAGTTGGGCGGTAGCACCTGGGTCTGGCCGCCGGTACTAACAGTCCAGCTTACAACCGCTGCGCGCCCAATGGGGTCGGTGCAGGTTGCGGTGAAGGTTCTGGTTGAAGAATTATCATCATAGGGCCAGGTCATAGTTTCTGAACCGGCAGTCGCAGTATTACCGGGATTAGTCCAAGAACCGCCACTCAGAACACACTTAACGGCGTTGGTGGATGACCAGCTAATAGTATAATTGTCAGCAGCATGTACACTGCCGGGGCCTGATATAGAGGCTATGGGATAAGGCCAAGCCGTAACGGTTTTACGGGCAGCCGTGCCGCCGGGGCCGCTGCAGTCCAGATTATACTTTTGAATACCCATGGCGGAGGTAATGGCCGGAGTAGTCCATGAGCCGATAGAACTGGAATGGTCGCGGCTATAAGTAGTTACGGTGTTGTAGGGCGACACCAGCACATTGCCGGTAAGATCGCTCCTGGTACTGGTGGCATTGCAGTTGGTCGCATCGGCCATTGTCCAGTTAAAGGTTGCTGTGCTGCCGGAATTAATATACACCGTGCCGTTTTGTACCGGACTTTGCGGAGTATCAGGGTTGGCAGCTTCGCTGTCGACAGTCCTGCCGGCGTCAGTACCACCATTGCCGGTGATCGTGAACGTTAGGGTCGGCCCTGGCGTGGGTATCACCGTACCGGAGTTGTTACAGATATTACTGGATGAGGCATCAAAAGATATATAAGGATATAGCCCTTGGTGCGCGGTAATTTGTTTGCACAGCGCGTCCGCCGAACGGATACCGGCTTCCGGAATACCGTTAACAGTAGCTGAAACATTATCGTCAATGCCGTTATTGGAAGCCGTTTCAGTGCTAATGTCTACTCTGGCCTGCAAGCGCTTGGAGACGTTAGAAACCGAAGCCGTAACGTCTACTACGGCCTGGTCGCCAATAAATTTAAGTTGTGTGCTGTCGATGTCGTTGGCCTGTATAGCTACGTCCAGTGGCCCATAGATTGGCGTCACCCGCGCGTAAACATAATTTATCGGGTCGGTTGAGGGCGCACTAACTGATTGAGTGAGCTGGCTTATTATCATATTACATCTGTAGTTGGCGGTGCCGGTGAAACCGGTGCCAGTTGTTTGCGCTCGGTCGCAGGGCACAGCCAACAATTGGCCGTTACTCAGGCTTGAATATGCCAAATGCTGGACGATAGTACCACCACCGGCTGGCTGCGGGTAAAGATAGACTGTTTTGGAATTTTTCTGTAGATCACTGACACTGCCACTCGCCGGAACCGGATACAGGCTAACTCTAAGAATAGGCATATAGTTGTTCGGGTCGCTGTTCCAAGTATTCTCATCCAAAAGTGGCAGTGTGTTGGGTGGGTAATTGGGGCTGAAAGTAGAGCTGACGCTAGGTTGCCAGGAAAACATAAACTGGTCCAGGGCACCGCCGATAGCCGAGGTCGTCAGCTTGACCACCTGAGATTTGAGGTCGGGTATATTTTGATAGATCAGCTGCGTTGGAGTTTGGTTGAGCAAAATACAGTCGTACTTGGTGTTGCCATCGCCCGAGATGTTGGAGTCGTTATAAAACGGGCCCTGGCTGCCAGATGAACCAATCAAACTATTAGCGCCAGTGCACTGCGTGGAGGCCACATAAGGCGCCGAAGCATTGACCGGATTTTTAGCGTAGGCCTTCATATAGGCAATAACGTCGTTTATGCCTGACTGGGCCGCGTAGGTTGAGGCGCTGCTAAGCTGGCGGTTAGTGGAATTAACGGTTGAACGCTCTACCAGCCGGGCGAAACCCAGGCTAACGAGCGTCAGAAGAACCACCAAAACGCCGACTATAACTATTGAGGCTAAGCCCTGTTGGTTGCGAACATGCCAAGTCAGCTTTTTCATAGTCCAAGCCCCTTAAACACAGAGGTATTAAGCCGGCTGACCGAACAGAATTCATCAGCATTGCCAGTTGGGTCGCAACCTATTAGAGTTGGACTGTTAGTGTTAAGCAGCATGTTATCAGCGCCGTAAGCTATAACAATGGTTACGTTATAAAAATTTGAACCGCCAGAAGACGGGGTGATTTCGAACTCGCTCAAGCGCATGTTGTCCCCCAGTAGCTCGACCGGATTATTAAAGCGCGCTGAGCCGGCCGGGCAAACCGGCTGGCTTGGCGGGCACGGCGTGGCGCAGCCGGTGCTGCCCGAAAGCGTATCTTTGAGCAGACCGAAATTACCGCCACTAGCCAGCGGCGAGAAGACTGACGTAGCAGCAACATCCAGCTCATGGTTAATAATATAAGTATAGCGCGTATTACCAATACAGTAATAGGCATAAGTGCTTTGGCTGGACGTTGGCAGAACTTGTGTGAGCGGACTGCGGCTAAAGTCGCCGTTGGACTGAAACTGCTCACTGATATCTTGCAGTACTTGATTAGCCGTTTGCTGGGTGTTGATATTGGAAACACCCTTGTAAAATAAATTGCCGATTTCAATGAAGCCAGCTATAGCGCCCAGCAGCACTAGAGAGAAAACCGTCGTGGCAATCAGGAGTTCGAGAATAGTGAACCCCTCATTACTTGTGGTTGGCGCTAATGCGGCTTTTTTCTTCAGTCGGAATTTCATTTATCTATCCCCAAACTACTAAGTGTTTGCTGCCAAGTCTGAGGGTTATTATCCCAGTTATAGCTAGTATTGTAGATCATAAAGTAATAATAAGCACTTTTACCGATGGCAAAAACCATTTCACCTCTGTAATCATTTAGGGCGGCTACAGCCTGTTTAGGTTGATTGTTCGCCTTATTCATTGGTCTATCTTTAGACTATCTATTACTTGCTGCCATACAGCTTGGTTAGACTGCCAGTTGTAGGGCACGCTAAAGATCATGAAGTAGTAGCTGGCGTGACCCGACAAAGCCAGAACCGCCTCGCCTTGCATAACCTGAAAGTCCATAGTTTTGCCCATGGTGGTTGGTGTAGCCGTAAAATTCAGGCTGAAAGCATCCGACTTAATATTAGGCGTTATCAGCGCAATCGGCTTCTCAAAAGCAACATAGTAGCCGTCCATCCTAGCCGTTACGTACTGCTCGAGGTTGGTTATTAGACCTTGGTACTGATTAGTATTTGAAGTTTTCAGGGCTTGATTAAGGTCTGATAAGTAATTGGCTCCGGGCGGTGATGACACCACCGTGGCGCTGCCGAGGCCGCCTATTATAACGGGCGAGTTGCCGGTGGCCGTTTGGTCAAACATTGCTTGACCCGCAGAAAGTTGCAGGTTTGCGGGTGCTTTAAATTGTACCGGTTTGCTGAAACTGGAGCCCGTTCCAGTTTGCGAAGACTTTAAGCTATAGCCGTCGAGCTGTTGGTAGGTATAGCTGTATTTCCCTGTCGGGGACTTAGCCTTCTGGGCATTCTGATGGTGGCGATAATACAAAACCCCGGTAAGAGCCAATGCAACAATTAATAAGATAATTATCAGCAGCGTGATTCTGCGCTTAAATGGACGGCCAGAGATTGATTTAGTGCCAGAGTTTAGTTCGGAATTGTTATTTAGTCCCATAATTTACTCATCTTAAGTTTGGTTAGAGCAGTTGCCCCCGGTGACGTAACCATACATTGTTACCATGGGATTTCTATAGACTTTATCAATTCCTCCGTTAATGTGCTCGCCCATGTTGCCAGAGTAGTGATAGAAGTACTCGCAAACACCGCGGTTATCGTAAATAGTAATGGTAAATACGGCGTTGAAGAATTGTAAAGAGCCATAGTAACGAGTGCCTAAACCTACAGCGCCATTTTGATAAACTGTTTGGCTATAGCCGGTGAAGGGCGTGCTACAGCCTGCTACTCCAGCAGTTCCACATTGATAGAGAGTAGCGTACGGTGGCGGCGGAGGCGGCGCATTCACCACCACGCTGGCCGAGACCGTCGGTGAGTTACCGCCGGGGCCGGTGCAGTATATGGAGTAGGTGTAAGTTGCCGGGCCGGCTAAGGCTGGGGTGGTGTAGCTGCCGGAAGCGGTCCTGGCGCCGCTCCAATTGCCCGAAGCCGTGCAACCGGTGGAATAGTTGGTGCTGCTCCAGTTGAAGGTAGCGGTGCCACCGCTGTTAATGGTCTGACTGGTGGGGCTTATGGTAGTTACCGGCGCCGGTTCGGCGCTGACGGTTATAGGTACGCTAGATTGCTGTGCCGCCCCACCGCCAAAAGGGTTGCAGGCGAGGTTGTAAGTCACACTGCTGGTAAGACCTGAGGTGGCGTAACTGCCGGCTATGGCTTTGGCACCATTCCAGCCGGCGTCCAGGTTGGGCGGAGTGGTAGAGCCGCTGCAGCTCTGGGCAGTTGGTACAGTTGACCAGGTAAGATGCAGTGCGGTGGCATAGGGTACGGACGGGGCTGAGGGGCCGCCGGCGCCAGCCCAGTCAGTGCTCAAGCTGGGCCAGCCGCCACTAAGCGGAGTAGTTATGGTAGAGACTGGCGGGTTGAAGGACCCGGGAGTGGTGACAAAGCTGTTTTGTGGTTTGTACTGCAGGGTGACACTGTTGGGGACGCTGGTGTTGGCGGAAGGCCATTGTACTAAGA
Organism: uncultured Candidatus Saccharibacteria bacterium; assembly: GCA_964448095.1. Lineage (GTDB taxonomy): Bacteria > Patescibacteriota > Saccharimonadia > Saccharimonadales > UBA10212 > CAYUUT01. The sequence goes on from CAYUUT010000007.1 coordinate 43,278, forward strand.
CGGTGTACTTCATCCGGGTAGCGTCATATTTATCTACCAGGGTGTATTGGCTGGAACTACTGCCGCTGGAACCTACTGGCAAGGGGCAAGAACCGTTGACCAGGGCTACTGGGGCTTGGGTGGTGGGGTCAATACAGAAGCCGGCGCTGCTTTGGTAGGCTGAGCTTAGGGCGCCGCTGGAGTCCAGTTGTTTGATGAGTTCGGCTTGCTGTTCAGCGTAGGCTTGGGCTTGGTCACGGTAGCTGGAGTCCAGACCATTCTGGAAGCTATGGCGGGAAGTGGCAAAGGCTACGCCCAGCACTAGGGCTAGGATAGTCATGCTGACCATGACCTCGACAATGGTGTCGCCGGTTTGGTGAACACTAGACTTAAGAAGCTTCACGATGAGCAGCTCCCTATGGCGAGTTTGGTGTCTAGAAGAGTATAGCCCCGTACAGAGGTTATCATGGCTGAATTATAACATAAGCATATAGGTGCAGCTACAGGTTAGAGCAAGTGGATTCTGTACCAGCCGGCGAATGAATTAGTAGGTAGCGAGACAGAGCATTAGTTACTTGCAAGTACAAAAAGCAGACTATACAATAGGCTTATGATTAATGGCAGCTTTAAGAAACAAAACAACACAGCTGGTTCAACGCCACTACCAGTAATAGGTCTAATCCTCGTAATAATAATCGTTGCTTTGGTTGGTATAGTGGTTAGTCGGCACCACACAAAACCTACGACAACAACCGCCAGTACGGGCTCGGCCGGCACTCCCGCCGCTGCGGCTTCGGGAACACCATTGAGTATTAGTGAACTTGGCGTAAAGGTAGTCCTGCCAGCAAGCTTATCTAAAACGACCTACACTGTGGATACACCCCCACCGAATGTGTCGGTATCACCCCCAGTCAGATTACAATTAGACACTTATACTGCTTTAGCCAATAAGTGCCTGGGGGAAGCTGATAACACTGAGCAGGATTTTGCTATTTTAGCCAAGACAAATAGTCGTACGCCAGTAATTGAGCCGGGAGTCACGCTGCTCAAGCAATTTAGTGATTTCTATATAAGCGATATTGGTAGCAGTGTACCGCCCTCCGCCAACTGCCAAGACGCCACCACCAAAAGCCAACTGGATAAATTAAGCAGCAACCTTAATAGCTCCTTGCAGGCCGCTTTCAAGAACGCTCAAAAGCTCTAAAACTAAAACTGCCGACCCCCCTTTAGCTTTGAAGGGCTACTGGTCTATCTTTAGGCTATTAACCACCGGTTGCAAGATGGACTGGTTAATGACCCGCTCTACAAGGCATAAAGCAGTCAACTATCCTTAGCATAAGCATATAATGCGATTTTAACTGATTGGCTGCTGGCAACGCACTGCAGCTTTAACTCTAAGTCTTTATGCTATTATTAAATTAATGATGATGCCGGGGGGCGGTTTGATGCAAAAAGAATCAATTTTGGACTATAAAGGCTTGCTGGCGACCGTGGGAATACTAGTCCTGGTGTTGGTTGGAGTTTTTGTCTTCATTTACCATAGCGATAATTTATCAAATAACACAAATTCGTCGGCCAGCAGCAATAAACTGGTAATTAAGGATCTGGGGGCGGAGATAACCCTGCCCGCCTCGCTTACCGGCACGACTGTCGAAACTCAGGCGTCTCAGACTTCAGGTAAATCTACCCTTCCGCCAATAGTAAATTTAAAACTAGAGCAGTACTCAATTCTGGTCAACAGGTGTTTGGGAAGTAAGTATACTTTCGCAACGCCTTACGCCAGCTTGACTAAAATATCTGGCAAGGCAATGGCTGACGATACCCAGCTAATGAAACAATTCAACGGGTTTTACATAGAACGAATAGGCTCTGGATTAAAATTAACCTGCAAGGATCCATCTATTCAGGCGACTTTCGATAGTCAAACCAGTAAGTATAACCAAGCACTTAAAGACGCCTTTGCTAGCGCTCAGCCGATTTAACCTAAGATCAGATTTAGATTAATACCAGTGGCCCTGGATATCCATGCAACCTACCCTAACTGCGGCTGGCTGGTTCACGCTACCGCTAGAGCCGTATTGGCCTAGCGAGCCGCCGCCACTGTTAAAAGCATTGCACTGGGAAATAGTTACACCGCATGGATTATTGCCCGTAATCCCAGAGCTCCAGCTTATGTGCCCACTGTAATTGACGTAACCGCCATGGTCATTGCAGTTTGGTGGTGGTGGTGGCGCGCTGACATAGACTTGCGCATAAACTTGCGGCGAATTGCCGCCGGGGCCGCTGCAGTACAGGTAATAGGTATAGGTGGCGGCTCCGCCTAGGCCCCCGGTAGAAGTGCTGCCCGAGGTACCTGCGTTACCGCTCCAATTGCCTGAAGCGGTACAGGAAGTAGCGTTGGTGCTAGACCAGTATAAGGTGCTGGCTTGGCCGTTGGAAATACTGGTCGGCGAAGCGCTAATACTTGCAGTTGGCGGCGGCGAGTTGACACTAGCCCCCCAAGTCAAAACTGTCGTCCACACACCGGCGGAGTTATAGCATTCAAGATAATAGTAGGTCGGATTAGTGGTAAGCGCTGGTGTCGACCAGCCTCCGGCTGTGGCTACATAACCGGCTATTCCGTAGCCCCATATATAACACCCAACAGTATTAGATGAGCCCCAGTAAAGACCGGTGCCACTGCCGTAACTTACAGGATTTGGTGAGGTATAGAAATAGCTGATACTAGGCGGGGGGCTGACATAAACCGTGGCGTAGGCTGATCCACTCCAGACACCGGCGCTGTTGATACAATCCAGCTCGTAGGTAGCGTAGGTAGAAGGCGCAACGGAGTAGCTGCCGTTAGTCGCGACCCAAGCTACGCTTTGTATAACGCACTGGCTGGTATTGGCGGAGGTCCATATTAGGTTAGTCGCGGCGCCGTAGGCAATTGTGCTGGGTGAGGCGTAGAATGCAGTGATACTGGGGGGAGCGCCAACTGTAACCGTGGTGTAATAGGTGTCGGTCCAGACACCGGCGCTGTTATAGCAAGCAAAGGCGTAAGAGGTAGTACTAGGAGGAGCAACAGGATAAGAGCCGCTGGCGCCAACCCAAGCCACGTTACTTATGAGACAACCGGTGGCATTAGACGAGCTCCAATACAGATTAGTCGAGGCACCGTAGGTGATGGAGCTGGGTGAGGCGTAGAAATAAGCAACGCTAGGCGGGCCACCCACTGCAACAGTGACGTAGACCGTACTGGTCCAGACACCGGCGCTGTTGTAACAACCCAGTGCATAAGTAGAGTTACCGTGCAACGCACCGGTGCTCCAAGAACCGCTGGTACCGGTATAGCCAAAGCTGGGCGAATAACAACCGGCGGTATTGGACGAGTTCCAATACAGAGCGGTCGAGGAGCCGTAGGCAATTGAGCTGGGTGAGGCGTAGAAGCTGGAAACGCTAGGGGCACCGCTGACTAAGACTGTAGTGTAAGCCGTACTGGTCCAGACGCCCAAATTATTGTAGCAAGCCAGACTGTAGGTCGTACTGCTAGTCAGACCGCCGGTGCTCCAAGAACCGCTGGTACCGGTATAGCCAAAGCTGGGCGAATAACAACCGGCGGTATTGGACGAGTTCCAATACAGGGTAGTCGCGGCACCGTAGGCAATACTGGACGGACTGGCAGAAAAATTACTAACCAATGGTACTCCATTAACTGTCACACTGGCTGAGGCTGTCGGCGAGTTACCGCCCGGGCCACTGCATACCAGGGAGTAAGTGTAAGTTGCCGGGCCGTATAGGGCCGGAGTAGTGTAGCTGCCGGAGGTAGCAACGCTGCCGCTCCAACTGCCGGAAGCCGTGCAGCTGGTTGAGCTGGTGCTGCTCCAGGTGAAACTGGCGCCACTGGCGTTGTTTATGGTCTGGGTAGCGGGAGTTATGGAGGCTGTTGGGACTGCCGGCGGTGCAACCGTCACAATCACGCTAGCCGTCTGTGCCGCCCCACCGCCAAAAGGGTTGCAGGCGAGGTTGTAAGTCACACTGCTG
>CAYUUT010000008.1:0-38792 GCA_964448095.1 uncultured Candidatus Saccharibacteria bacterium
TATCTTGCCGGTTCGCTGATTCCTTTGCCGACCGGCGGCTTTAAAGGCCCAACCGGTGCTGGGCAAGACGGCAGCAAGATAACCTGGCGCGTAGTATTAAGCAAAACCGCCGCCGGCACTGTCGCTTCCACCCTTAATATCAGGGTTGGTACCAACGGCACAACCGGCGACACTCTCCGCTGCACAGCCTTTAGTACCGGAACCGGCACGACCGTAGCCGACGGGGCGACGTTAACCGTTACGGTATATGCCACGGCTGGCGGCGCCGGCACGACCCTCAACTGTTCTGTCACATTGACACACCAGTTGCCTATTACCGGTTTCAGCACCTCGCCAGTCGTACAGGCATACAGTACGCAGGCTTCATTTGACTCTACGCCAGCCGGTACAAAAATTGGCCTTTCATTCAACGCCGGCACGGCCGAAGTGATTACAGCCCAGTCGGTTGATGTAACCACCACCAATCTGTAGGATTATTGCGGCAGGGAACTCATATTTTGGATGAGGTTGCTGATTACGTCCGCGGGTACACCCTTAGAGCCGCTAATGTTAATTAGCGTGGTGTTGGTTTCTATTATTGCTACCGGCCGACCGCTAGCCGAGTCTATACCTGAGACCGCTTTGCCAGCTGGCGCGTCAATGTCCTTAAAACTGGGATTAAACTTTTGCAGGGCCGAAAGATCCGGTGGAGTGCTTGGTACTGATTCTTCACTGACAATAATTTTATTATTACCGCTACTAAGCGAATAAGAAACTATTTTCTTATTAATATTTGCTGAACCCCTATCATATGTGTATCCATCTGGGATGCTTGACGGGTAGTAAATGGCAAAACCAGCTTGCGTTTTGATATTCTCTGGAATCGGGCTGTTATTTCGGTGCAAATAGAACCATCCTCCGGCGCCAAGGCCAATTAGTACAAGCAAGGTGACCAAGGATAGAATAATTGGTTTTTTGCGGCTTTTTTTTGAGGTTTTTGAGGGTGGAGCAGGGGATTCATGATTTTGTGGTACTGGCTGTGGCCTATTCACAGCTTCATGCCTATGTTCTTGCCGGTACGGTGGCCTCACGTCTTCCATTTCAGTTTCTAATCTAACCTATATATGTAGGTATAGGCAAATTAGCGGGCGTGTTTGCAAAACATTTGGAAATATTAAAAAGCATTAAACATATAAGGTGATAAGATAAGCTTATGTTAAAGCGTCTGGTCTACTGTCTATTTGCGTTGGCAATTCTAAGCTCTCTGGGTTTGTGGAGTCCCAGCATAGTCAAGGCAGATGCGATATCCTGCCAAGCTTCTATGTCCGCTCACGCCGTTACTCCCTCTTCGGAAAATGTATTCACCGTTACCATAACTAACAGTAATCCAACTGATATTCAATGGGTAAGTATAACCCGGCCTTCTTCTGACTTTTTTATAGTTAGCAACGATTCTCCGGGATGGACCAACACTACCTCTACCGATGTGGCGGGTGAAATAGGCGGAGATCTAAGCTCCGGCGGCAATATGGATGTATCTATGGATGTTCAGTCTGCTAATGTGGACGCAGATCCGGCCAGCTGGGTAGCACAAGTATCTGATTCGCCGGACGGCTCAAACCCGGTAAGTTGTAGTGGGGACCTAAGTATGGCGATTACTGGTCCGTTAGCCCCAGCGCCGCCACCAACCATTTTTAATCTGGGCATATCGAGCATTAGTAGTTCCAGCGCGACTCTGGCCTGGCAAACCGACGTGCCTGCAACATCCGAAATAGATTACGGCCTAACAGATGCTTATGGCTCCAGCAAGTCTGATAATAGCCTGCAGACCGACCACAGCATGGTACTCAAAGATTTACAACCAGACACGACCTACCATTATCAGGTGGTAGCAACTGGTAGTAATGGAAGTCCTAACTCATCTGGGGACAGCACTTTTTTAACGGCGCTGGAGCAGGCTCAAATAACCAACACCACCACAATCCCGGGTCTGGCGGTCCAAGTAACCAACCCTGCCGATAAAACGCCGCCCACCATCGCCATTACTAGCTCACTGCCAAAAATTGTGAAGACTATACCTAAAATTTCCGGCACGGCCAGCGACGATGTAGCCGTGGTGCGTATAGAATATTCCACCGACGGCGGCCTTAATTGGTTGCCGGCGGATGTAAGCTCTGGGCTAGGCACCAAAGCAGTTAACTTTAGTTTTACCCCGCTGAATTTAGATGACGGCAATTACTCAATTTTGGCCCGGGCGATTGATGGCGGCGGTAACATTACCGCCACGGCTCCTATAAATATTGTCATAGACCAACTGCCGCCGCTAGTTGGAGGCAACATCGTGTCTATCGGTCCGCAAGTTTTAGAGCCCAATACCAACGGCGTGATTACCACCCAAACCGGCGTCGACGAAAAAATCACCATCAGTGCCGTTGGCGGCCCGACCAGCATAAACTTAATTGCCCAAAACCCTAAAGACCCCAAAAACACTAAGAGCTTTAGCTTGACCCAATCTATAGATAGCGGTTTATGGAGTGGGATTTTGAGTTTTGGCAAACCCGGCACCTATAACCTGGTAGCTAACGCTGTGGACGGTGCCGCCAATAAGACCAGCAAAACAATTAATAGCGTATCGGTTTCGGCGCCGGCCCAAACGCTAAAACAGGGGACTAAGCAACCGGTTGTAGCTAATGTAACCGCTTACTATTTACAGCCTGATTCTGACAGCTGGGTGGTTTGGGACGGCGCCGCCTACGCCCAAACCAACCCCCAAACCACCGGTAAAGACGGCACCTTTAGCTTGTTTTTGCCGGCCGGTAAGTATTATTTGAAAGCCAGCGCCAAAGGCTACCACAGTTTATCTAGTACTATTTTCAAACTCAGCCAACCCACGCCGGTTTTAACGATGTTGAATATGAAGCCAGGCCGGGACTTAAAATTGGGCCCGGTTGACTTATCGGCTTGGGATTTTTTAAGTAAAAATGTCAAATTAAACCTAGGCGATGCTAAAAATTCTGAAGGCAATAGCCAAAATAGTTTGGTCGGCCGGCCGCTGCCAAATTTTAATTTAACAGATACCAACGGTCATGCTATCCACGCCGCCGACTTACTGGGTAAGCCAACGCTGGTGAGCCTGCTGAGCACCTGGGCGCCGACGGTCAGCGAACAGCTGGGATCCTTAAGCCAGCTGCAAAAGAACCCCGATACTAATATTGAACCCGTAGCCCTGCAGCAAGATACCGGCCAGGCCGTGGCCTACGACCAAATTGCCGGCTACAACCTTACCTGGCTGACCGACCCCAACAGTACTCTGACCAATTTATTTAATGCCACCAGCCTGCCGACCAACTATTTTATTGACCGCCAAGGCATTGTTAGACAGGTTATCAGCGGCGTTTTGACCAAGCAGGAAATCCTGAATAATTTATCCAATCTCTAAATCAATACCAGACTGCCAAAATGCTTAAGTAAGCTGTAAAATGGTTGTAATGCGTCGTTTTTGGAGGATTAGCTCAAAGAGCCTAAAAAAGCTTAGCCATAAGTCTTTTTGGCTGAGACATAAACGGGCCGGCTACTTTGGCATGGCGCTTATTATTCTACTGTCGGTAATAAGCTACAGCTTCTTTTTTAATACGCCTAAAGCTAACGCCGCCACCGTCGGCAGTAGTTCTGACTCGGCAGCTTTAGGGAGTCCGGCCCAAAGGCACGAGGTGATAAGTTCGAACGGAACCATGGTCGCTTTCTTTAATACCGGCACCCAAAGTGTTACGGGTATCGCCTATGCCGCGTCAACAGACAACGGCACTACATGGGGTAGTGCAACCCAAGTAACCTCAAACCAGACCAGTAATTTCAGCGTGGCTATAGACGGGTCGGACAATATATACATCGTTTATGCTAGCGGCGCGCCCTCAAGTATTTTTATTATCAAGCTCACCTATAGTACTGGGAGTTGGTCTATAGGCGGCTCTAATACCGTAGTGGCTGGTACCGGCGTTTGTACGGGCAACAGGAAAGATAGTTATACTTCCCCGACGGTTGCCATTAATTCCACTAGCGTTGTTGCGGTAATGGGCGCCGATCTAGCAGACGTAGGGGCATCTTGTATTGCACTAAGTTCGACTAACCAAGCTTGGTACTCCTCTAATTTAACAAGCTGGAGCCCGGCGTCGGGGACAAGTTCGAGTGGCGGCGGATTGCCCTGCGCGCTAATTGCTGACGGAAGTTCTTTTTGGGGATTATGCCCCGGCCCTTTGATCAATCAATATAATCTTTTTGCAGATACATCGGGTACCGGTACTTGGAATATTGCCACTAGTCTTTCTTCCGTAGGGTCAGCTGTGAGTATGAGCTATGGTTTGGACGCCTTACACTTCCTCTATCTATCAAGCTCGGCGGGTATTACTTATTCGTCCTATAGTATTAGTAGCGGAACACTTTCTTCGTCAACGGCGCTCTCCGCCAGCGCCAGCGACCTGGTAGGCCAAATTACAGCCGACAGCCAAAATTTATGGGCGGTTTGGCAGTCTTTTGTGGGGTCCAGTTCGTACAACGTGGTTTATAAGAGGTTTAATGGTACAAGCTGGGACTCCAGTCCAACAAGCATCACTACTGATAATCTTAATAACACTTCAATTAACGTTCCCGAGCGTATGCCCAATACGGCTAATGTGCCAATACTGTGGCAGGTGGGCACAGCGTCTCCGTACACTATAAAATCTGCTACTTTCTCTACCGTTGGTACTGTAACAGATACCGGTAACCAAACCGGCTCACTGACGGGCTCACTAACCGGCAGCAGCGGCGATGCGGTAGTCAAGTGCGGCATTTGGTACTACAACACCGTAAATATTGTTCTTGGCATGACTGTTAAGGTATGCGCTGGCAATGGCCAGACCGGCGGAACTTTAGAAATACACGCTAATAGTATAACTGTGGCCGGTGCTATTGACGGTGTCGGCCGTGGCTCCCCAGGCGGGGTGGTTATTTATGGCGTAGGTGGTGCTGCAGGTACGGCTGGAGTCAGACTTGGAGCGGCAGCTACTGCTGGCAGTGCGGGAACTTCGTCCGGAGGCGGTCCTGGTAGCGGTAGCTTTGGAGGATCTGCCGGCTCTGCAGGCACTAATGATGCCAGCCCCGGGAGTGCGGGAACTGGTGGCCACGGCGGCGGTGGTGGCGGCGGCACCGGCGCCACTAATGGATCGAGTGGTACGAACGGCGGCTATTTGACTGCTGGCGGGAATGGGGACGGGACAACCGATACCTCTTTGGTTATGGGATCCGGTGGCGGTGGCGGTGGCGGCGGCGGGGCAGGATCCGGCGGCGGTGGCGGCGCGGCGGGGGTCACTGGTGGCAACGGCGGATCTGGTGGCCAAGGCGGCGCCAGCCTGGGTGGTCCAGGCGGCGACGGCGGCGCTATTATAAAACTATATTCGACTGGATCTATAACTATTTCTGGTTCTGGTAGCGTATCAAACACTGGAGTGTCTGGTGGTAGCGGAGTTGCCAGTAACGGTTCATCCGGTGTTACAGGCACCGGTTCATCGCCGGGCGCCGGCGGCCCCGGGGGCACTGCTCCTAGCGGTAACGGCAGTAGTGGTGTAGATGGTGCCAGCACGGGCGGCAGCGGTGGCGGAGGTGGCGGTGCAAGTGCCACCGGCGGCATAGGCGGTAATGGCGCCGGCGGCGGCGTCCTTTTAAAAAGTACAGCCGGGGGGAGCTCTATAACTATAAACGGCACTATAAATACCAGCGGCGGGAGTTCTACAACTAACGGCGGCACAGTAAAGCTTTTTTCCTGTATAGAACCTTCAACTTCAGGCATCACGGCCGGTAGAATTTATGCGAATGCTCCAGGGGGTGGCGCTAATTGTCCGCCTTCCGTGCCCACCCTTAGTTTTCCAGTCAATAGCTCTAACGGTAATACCGTGTTTACGACTTTCAACCTTAGGTCCACTGACCCGGATGGCGATTACCTCAATTATTGGATAGACGTTTGTGCCGATAATCTCTGCAGCAGTATTATCCGCAGTATATGTCAGATTAATACAGGCACCGGCGTGCCCGGCACCTGTACTCCATCCCAAACCGGCTGGGCTAGCCAGGACCAGCAGGCCGGAACGGCTTACACGGGCAACCCGACTTTAACTTTATCGACTTTAGCCGTCCATAACTACCAGCCGCCGCTTTTAAGCGCTAACACCCAATACTGGTGGCGAGCCTACGCTATTGACCCGGGGGGTAGTGATACCTGGAGCAGTGCCTCTCCCATCAGCACCTTTACTACCGCGCCTACGGAAACCCATATCCAGGGCAACATAAAAATCCAGGGCAACGTAAAACTCTAATATGGAACACAGAGTACCAAATCAGGTTTTTGACGCTGCTGAGCCGCCGGCGCCCAGACGCCGGCGGCCGGCCATTCCTCAGTGGCTTACTTTTGCGTTCTGCCTGGCAACAGTAGCCGCCATCGCCGTATTCTTGCATTATTTCACCCTAAACCAAAGCTATGGCTTAAGTCCTGCCGAAACCAAACTGCTGTCCGCCACATCTGTGGACACCGGCAAAGTCAGCTTCAAGGCCGGCGTCTTAAACTATAACCAACAACACCAAGCCAAAGACGGTCAGCAGCAAATGACCGTGGCCGGCTCCACGAATTCCACCAGCCAAGATTCGTATCAGGTGACCCTAGCTTCTAAAGTCAGCGACGGCATCCAGTTTTCGAACTCGGACAGCAGTCTACCGTTCAAGCTGGTACCCATCACTTCTACTGGCAATGGCCGCTACTTAAATGGCCGCATGGTTTACCCATCGGACGGGGCTACCAATGTTTATACCCTGCGCCGCAACGGTATCAAAGAAGACATAATCCTAAACCAAGCTCCCGGCGACAGCTTTAGCTATTCCTGGAAGTTGGAGCTAGGCAGCCAACTGCAGGCTAGGCTAGCCAGTGATGGCTCCGTCGGTATCTACTCGGCCAATCCACTGCTATCAGGTAGCAACTTGCAAATCGGCGACGCCAAAAGCCAGGCTTTGATTGATAATGCTCGCCAAAACGGCGCCAAGGCCAGCCTGGTATATATGATTCCGGCGCCATATATAAAGGATAGTCAGGGGAACCTATCCACTCAGGACGTAAGGTTCAGCTTAAACGGTAATGTATTGACCCTTACGGCCACTAATTTAACTAGCAGCGGTAAGCACTACCCGCTAAGCATTGACCCAACGCTAGTGACCACCACTACTGCCGACTTTAGGACTGGTGTGGACGACGGCAACATAGACTACTCGACCGCTGATGAAATCGATAGGGGAAACATTTCGCTGGGCAAAGTCGGCACCTGGGCCTACACCCATAATGGTGGCAACGACGGCACAACTTTCTCGGCTGGTTTTACCCAACCCCGTTATTCCTTCACTTCTGTTGTTTACAATGGCTACATGTATGTGCTGGGCGGTAATTCGGACGCTTCCGGCAACGACTGTACCTCCGGTAGTGGTTTTTCTTACTTCTGCAACGGTGTCCAATTCGCGCCCATCAATAGTAATGGTACCATCGGCACCTGGCACTACACCCATAACTCTACCGATGACGGCACAACTTTCTCGGCCGGTTTTACTCAACCCCGAGATCTCTTCACCGCCGCGGTCTACAATGGCTACATGTATGTGCTGGGCGGTAACTCTGGCACTACTAGCAGCAATGATTGTACCACTGGCAGTAGCCCCTACTTCTGCAACGGTGTCCAATTCGCGCCTATCAATAGTAATGGTACCATCGGCACCTGGCACTACACCCATAACTCTACCGATGACGGCACAACTTTCTCGGCCGGTTTCACCCAACCCCGCAATAATTTTGCCACCACGGTCTACAACGGCTACCTGTATGTGCTAGGGGGCGCCAGAAGCAGTAGCAGCGACGACTGTGACGCTGGTTTCAGCGTCCCCATGTGCAACGGTGTCCAATTCGCCCCCATTAACGCTAACGGCACCATCGGCACCTGGAACTATACCTATAATGGCGGCAACAACGGCACAACCTTTGTTGGCGGCTTTCCCCTAATCCGTGACGGCCTCACCGCTGTTGCCTACAACGGCTACCTTTATATAGCAGGGGGCTATTGCTCAGGTATTGCAGGACTCTGTGGAGGGGCTACACCAAACTACTTTAATGATGTCCGATATGCCCCTATCAACGCCAACGGTACTATCGGTGCCTGGAACTCTACCAGCAGTTTCACCGAGCCCCGTTATGCCGCCTCCTCCGTTGCCTACAACGGCTACCTGTACGTCATTGGTGGTTATAACAGTGTCACCGCCGCCAACGACTGTGGTGTTGCTGGTTTCTGCAACGGTGTCCAATTCGCCCCCATCAATAGTAACGGCACCATCGGCGCCTGGCACTATACCCATGCCTCAACCGATGACGGCACCACCTTCTCGGCCGGTTTCACCCAGCCCCGCACCGGCGATACCGCCGCGGTCTACAACGGCTACATGTACGTGATGGGGGGAGAGGCTGGCGCTTCCGCCAATGACTGTACTACAGGCAGCTCCGATTTCTGCAACGGCGTCCAGTATCTGCAAATCAATACCGGCACGCCGACGTTTGGGACCGACGGCACCTGGAACTATACCCATAATTCGACCAACGACGGTGCTACATTCTCGGCCGGCTTTGCTAGCCCACGAGCAGACCAAACCACTGTAGCTTACAATGGCTATCTGTATATCCTTGGCGGTACAGCTGGCAGTAGCGCCAATGACTGTACTACGGGTGTCAGCTTCTACTGCAACGGTGTCCAATTCGCCCCCATCAACACCGACGGCACCATCGGCGCCTGGCACTATACCCATGCCTCAACCGATGACGGCACCACCTTCGTAGCCGGCTTCATTAATGCCCGATATCTTAACACTACCGTCGCCTACAACGGCTACCTTTATGTGATGGGAGGCGCTACCACTGGCACCTCTGCCAACGACTGCACGGGCGGCTGGTGCAACGGTGTCCAATTCGCCCCCATCAATGCTAACGGCACCATCGGCGCCTGGCACTATACCCATGCCTCAACCGATGACGGTACCACATTCGTAGCCGGTTTTAAAACTGCCCGATCTCAATTCACCTCCGTAGCCTACAACGGCTATTTGTATATAACTGGCGGACGAAGCGCTTTTGGCACCGACGACTGCACGACTGGCCCCTGCAACGGCGTCCAATTTGCCCCAATTAATTCCAACGGCACCATCGGCGCCTGGCACTTCACCAGCGCTGGAGCCGACAACGGCACCACATTTTCCGCCGGCTTTACAGACCCACGGTATGGTCATACTACAGTCGCCTACAATGGCTATCTGTATGTGACTGGTGGTTCAAATGGTACCAGCACCAACGACTGTGCTAATGGTACTGGCTACTGCAACGGTGTCCAATTCGCGCCCATCAATAGTAACGGCACCATCGGCGCCTGGCACTATACCCATGCCTCAACCGATGACGGTACCACATTCGTAGCCGGTTTTAATACTGCCCGCTACGAGTTCACCTCCGTCGCCTACAACGGCTATCTTTATGTAATTGGTGGCCAAAGCGGCTCCCTAGGCGACTGCGTCAGCACTCCCACTCTATGTAGCGGCGTCCAATTCGCCCCCATCAATAGTAACGGCACCATCGGCGTCTGGCACTACACCCACGCCGGCACCGACGACGGCACAACTTTCTCGGCCGGCTTTAATAGCCCACGATCTGACCATACCACAGCGGTGTATAACGGTTATCTATACGTGATTGGGGGCGAATCTTCCTCGGGAATCAATGACTGTCCGACAGCCTTCTGCGGCGGAGTCCAGTTTACTTCTATGAACAGCCCCGAACAGGCCGCAACCTACGAAAAAACCATAGATATGGGTGGCAGTGCGCTCATTACCGGCATATCCTTCAACGGCCGGGCGGTTTGCGGTATGAGATTCAACTACAGCTTTGCCGACAGCAGCGGTGTATTCGGTGCCATTCAAACCATAACCTATGGCCTACCGGGCGTTACCTATAGCATTAACCCCGGCTCGGCCGAAAGATATATATGGGTACAATTTAAGATGGACGATGCTGTTTGCGGCACCCGCAGCCAGATAACCGACTTCACCATTACATATAATGTTGTACCAGCCGCTCCAACCCTATCTTCACCATCTTCCGGCGCTACCGGTGTGTCCGCCTTACCGACCTTCCAGCTTAAGACTACCGATGCCGATAGCGACTATCTACGCTATAAGGTATTAGTCTGCGCTAATAGCGGCTGTAGCAGTGTTATCACTACTGCCGACCAAACCGCCAGCCAAACCGGCTGGTCGGGGCAGGACCAACAGGGAAGTACTGCCTACACCGGTTCTTCTACCATTGGCTCTTCTACCATGGCCAACTTTAACTATCAATTACCGCCGCTAGCTAAGAATACCCAGTACTGGTGGCAAGCCTATGCCATAGATCCCGGTGGTACTAATACTTGGAGTCCGGTCTCCGCCACCCAAACCTTTACCACCGGCGATGACTCGCCAGCGCCTCCGGTACTGGTTTACCCGATAACTACCTCTAACGGCAACTCTGTATCGACTACTTTTCAGCTGCGTTCCACAGAGAACAACGGCGACTATTTACACTACTGGATAGACGTTTGTGCCGATAACCTCTGTGGCAGTATTATCCGCACTATCTGCCAGACCAACACCGGTAGTAACCTACCGTCGGCTACCTGCAGCAGCCCATCGCAAACCGGCTGGTCGGGGCAGGACCAACAGGCCGGGACTGCCTACACCGGCAGCCCCAGCATCACGCTATCCCAGATGGCTATCCTCAGCTACCAAGCGCCGTACCTAACCAAAAATACCCAATACTGGTGGCGCGGTTATGCCATAGATCCGGGGGGTTCTAACACCTGGAGCAGCGCCTCCGCTATCAGCACTTTTACCACCGCTCCGACCGAGACCCACATCCAGGGCAACATAAAATTCCAGGGCAACGTAAAACTCTGAAATTAATAAGCGGTAACCCCTAGCTGTTGCCGGAGGTGTTGACGTAGTTGAGCGTCATTTTATAGCCGAGTGCTTTGGCGTTAACAGAGCACCCCTATATCTAAATGCATATGCTTAAGCTAGTATGAGAGTTGATGATATACGTGGCGGGCTAGATGTTGCCCTTACAATTTCTTGCTCAAAATTTGCATTTCGCGATTAGTTTATTCGCGGCTTTAGTGTTTTTTGCGGTCTTTTGGTTATACTTTGACGCCTGGTTGGGCGAAAGCCGCAAAAAGAACCGGGATATCCTAAAGTGGGCCGGCTTTTTGCTAGTGTCACTGTCTTTTATAATTCATGCCACTGTGATTGAGCAATCGGACCTGGGCCGGTCATTATTCGGCAATACCTCAGAGACAATCGCTACGCTGTTACGCCTGGTCGGTTATGTGGTCATTGCAGCCGGATTGCTGCTTGATCCGCTGCAAAAAAAGCCCAAGACCAAAGACTTTGAGGGCGACTTTGAGGCCGACCAAACGGCCGATAGTACCTCCGCGCCGGCCAAAGCGCCGGTAGTAGTTGCCACTACCAGTTCGTTTGGAGCAATTTATGTCTTGCCGGTTGCCGCTTTGGCGGTTGGCGTGCTTTATTGGCGGCGGGCGACCGTTGGCCTGGAGCGCCACTTAAGGCCAGTCGCCATTGCTTTTTTGCTATTGTTTGTTTTTGAGCTTTTATCTTTAACCAGTTTATTGCAGACCACCGCCAACCCCTCGCTGTTTAATTTGGTTAAAGCTTTTGGGCCGCTGTGGTTCGCCAGTAACGCTTTTTTGCTGGCCGGTTCGCTGGTGCTGGGCCGCTGGGTTTGGCACTATTTGACCGAGCGTTTTATGTCACAGCTGTTTATGATGTTTACCGCTTCTATCTTAGCCATTTTCTTGCTGACTACCGTCAGCTTTACCTTCCTGCTGATGCACAATGTCCAAAACGACTCGCTTAATAATCTACAAACCGCCGCCAATGTCCTAAATTACGCACTCGATTCTAAAAAAGCCGAAACCCGGGCCAACGCCGAAACCGTATCGCAAAACACCCAAATTATCGACGCCGTAGCCGCCCGTGACCATAAAAGCCTGCTGGCGCTGACCGCCGGATTTTTAGCAACCAAAAAACAGTCCAGTTTAGTGATAACCACCAGCTCCGGCCAGGTTTTACTACGGGCCGAGGATCCAAATCGTTGGGGTGATTCATTATCTTCTGATACGCTGGTCCGCCGGGCAGTGGTCGGTGCCTCGACCTCGAGTGTTGTCAGCCGCCAAGGCGTGTTAGCACCGGCAATTTATATCAAAACCACCGTGCCGGTAAGGAGTTCGGATAATACCATCATCGGCACCGTCTCAGTCAGCTTAATCGCTAACAATGCTCTGGTTGACGGTATCAAAAACTCCACCGGCTTAGACAGTGCCATCTATAGTAGCGATACCCTATCGGCCACAACTTTTGTGGCACCCGACGGTAAATCGCGTGAAATTGGCGTCAAGCAAACCGATAAAGCTGTGACCAACCGCGTACTCAAGCATGACCAAGTTTTTAAAGGCCAGCTAAACATTTTAAACCGGCCGTATTTAGCGGTTTATACGCCGCTAAAGGACGCCGATAACAGCGTGGTCGGCATGCTGTTTATCGGCCAGCCGCAAGCCACCACGCTCAAAACCGCCGGCCAGTCCATAGAGCTGACTTTCTTAGTAGCCGTGGTACTACTGGTGCTATCAACAATTCCGGCCTACTTGGTAGCTAGGCACTTGGCCCGCCAACTAGAGTAGGCAATAGGAGTTTTCAGTTTAATTGCTATTACCACTTTATAAGAGTACCCTGCACTAGCAAGCTAAAAACATAACCACTACAGGAGTTTTCAAAAAATGCTGGCAGATAACCAGACATCTAGTTCGCAGACCCCAGATATTCCCGAGGGTATGCCGACCACAGAACCAGGACTACCTACTACCGGGTCAACCAACCCGGTGGCCCCTCAGCGCCGCAAACCAAGATGGAACAAAAAATGGCTATTCGCCGGTGTAGTTGTCTTACTAATTATTGCCACTACCGGCTATCTTCTTAGCAACAAAAAAGCCAAGCCAATCCCGCTTACTAAAATCAGTGTCCAGCTGGAGTGGGTAAATAACCCGGAGTTTGCCGGCATGTATGTTGCCCAGGACAAAGGCTACTACAAAGCCGCGGGCCTAAGTGTGGATTTAAAAGAATTCCAGGATAGTAGCGATATTAACAAAGAGGTGGCCGACGGCACGGTAGATTACGGCGTCAGCACTCCCTTGGAGCTTATATTGGCTCGAGGACAAGGTGAAAACAATAAAGCCATAGCCGCCATTTATCAAACATCGGCATGGTCGATTGCTTTCAAAAAATCGCTGGCTATCAAAACGCCAGCTGATTTCCAAGGTAAGATACTCGGAGACTCTGGCAATAACGATGAAGCTAAAGTTACCTACGCCGTGCTGATGGCTGGTGCTGGCCTAAGCCCAACCGACGCGACCATTAAAACAGTTGATTTTGATGCTGTTAAAGCCTTTACCGACAATCAAGCTGATACCGTCGATATTTTCCGTAACGATCAAACCTATTTGTTAAATAAGGCCAATATTTCCTATAGCCAAATCTTCCCCGAGCAATATGGTTTTGCGATTTACGGCGATGTTTTGATTGCCTCGGACAATAAAATCGCCCAAAACCCGGTGCAGACCGGGGCGTTCGTGCGGGCCACTATGGAAGGTTGGCAATACGCCATAGCTCATCAAGCCGAAACCCTAGCTATTTTAGCCAGACATGACAACGTTCTATATAAAGACCCGGCCTACGTTAAGTATGATTTATCAAGCACAATCCCCCTGGTTAGGACGACCGGCGACCAGCCCCTAGGCAGCATGCAGTTCGTGCCCTGGAACCGGGCTTACGAAGGCGTGCAAACTGCTGGATTACTCAAAGCTAGCTTCGGCACTAACGATGTTTATACTTCCCAGTTTGTGAAATAACGTGAAGCTATCCCTCTCAACAAAAATCGCGCTGCTGGTCTTTGGCCTAATCGCCGCGACCGGCGGTTTAACGGCCTACCTTGTCTACCGAAGCTCGACCAACGCTCTGCAAACCTCGATTAGTAGTAACCAGGCTTATCAGGCTAGACAGACGATGGATAAAATTGACCGATTTTTGTACGAACGGCAATCCAGTTTGGAGTCTGTTGCTGACCGTCAACAAATCCAGAATTTTTTGTCTTTGCCGCCAACTCAGCGCAGCCCGGTTACGGCGACCACTCTAGCCAGGCAAATGGATGAATTTAGAATTTCATCTGGCTCCTGGAGTAATTTAACTATAGTAGACGCCCAGGGCAGCCTACCGTTACCCACAGGGCAGCAGAGCCTTCAGACCGCTCTGGCTGCTCAACCCTCTGTATTGAAGGTCTATGCCGCCGCTGCAGCTGGTCAGGGGGGATATTCCGATGCCCTAGCCGTAATTCCCGGGCAGGCTCCGGTCATGCTGTTTATGGTGCCGGTGCGCGACGATCAGGCTAGGGATCAGCCGATAATCGGAGTACTGGTGGGCGAGCTGGCCTGGCAGTCTACTCTTGATATCCTAAAAGACCCAAACGGCACGCAGGCGACGTTAATAAACGACAAGGGCTTATCGCTCGGCGAAAATACGTCAAACACCCAAAATGAAGTATTGTCTAAAAACTATGGTGGCACAACGGCCTTTCAAACCGCTCAAAAACAGACTTCCGGTTCCGGAGTACTGCCGGGTCTGGATAATCCCAAAGTAAATTTCCTCACCTCTTATGTTAAGGAGAGTGGCTACCTGGATTATCACGGTAATGGCTGGACTCTAATACTCGAAACACCCAAATCCGTGGCTTTCGCGCCGGCCAAAACGCTTGCCAAAACTATTCTTATAACCATTGGCGGCGTTTTGGTACTGTCAACTATTGCTTTTCTGTTAATCCTGCGAACTTTAATTCTGAAACCGATTGTCGACTTAAAAGAAGTTACCGGGCGGTTATCCAAAGGAGACTTTTCACTGCGGACCACCATTAAATCCGGTGATGAGCTAGGCAGCCTTGGCCAGGACTTCAACGATATGGCCGATAAGATGCAGTTAGCCAATGTCAGCTTAAAGCAGAACGCCGAGGAATCGTTCAACCAAAAACGGGTCATGGAGACAATCCTGGATAGCCTGCCGGTTGGTGTAATGGTGGTTGATGCACCAGACGGCAAGCAAATTATGATGAATAAGGTCGGCGCTCAAATAACTGGCCGGGGACTCGTAGAAGGCACCGATAAAAATCTTTATGCCAAGTCATACGACATCATCAAAGAAGATGGCGATCCATACCCGGAAGACGAACTGCCTCTGCCTACAACGCTGCGGACGGGAAAAGCTGCCTTTAGAGATGATTTAATCTTCCGACGGCCTGACGGCACTCTGGTTCCGGTTAGAGCTATGGACGCACCTATAAGGGGTAGCAACGGCCAGATAACCAGTGCCGTTACGGTTTTTGAAGACATAAGCAAAGAACGCGAGCTGGAACACTCACGTGACGAATTTTTCTCGATTGCCAGCCACGAGCTCCGGACGCCACTGACAGCTATCATGGGGAACTCTTCCTTGATACAGCAATATTATGGGGACAAACTGCCAGACGATGATGCCCGCGAGATGGTCGGCGACATTCACGAATCCGCGCTACGCCTAATAGGTATCGTCAATGACTTTTTGGACACCTCCCGCTTGGAGCAAAAGCACATGAAATTTGAGTTCCAGCCGGTGGATGTTGTGGCCACGGCCGAGACTGTCATTAAGGAGTACCAGGTCACTGGCTCGCGCAAGAAGATTCAGATAGAAGTCAAACCGCCCCAGACGCTCCTGCCGATGGTGTGGGCCGACAGCAATCGCACCAAGCAGGTGTTGATTAACCTCGTGGGGAACGCCCTGAAATTTACGGAACAGGGCAGTATAACCGTCTCGTTCGCTGTTGAGGCCGGTTTTGTTAAAGTACTGATTACCGATACCGGTCGTGGCATGACCCCTGAAGCCCAGAACTTACTGTTTAAGAAGTTTGAGCAGACCGGCGCTACGGTTTTGACCCGCGACTCTGTCCGGGGCGCCGGCCTGGGGTTGTATATCTCCAAGATGATAGTTGAGCAGATGCGGGGCCGAATCAAATTGGAAACTTCATCGGCTGGGGTAGGTACGACCTTTAGCTTTTGCCTACCAATTGCTGACCCCATGGATCACCCCGAGGATAAATCATCTAATACCGTCCCCTCCACCGGGGGTAGCTGACGCCCCGGCTTTAGACTCTAAAGCATAAGAGGAGTATACTTAAACCCCATGGCAAAAGTACTAATTATTGAAGATGATCCGCTAATGAGCCGGATGTACCAGAAAATCTTTAGCTTTGAGAAGTACGAAGTGGAGATGGCTGGTGACGGTGAGGAAGGCTTAGCTAAAGCTGCTCGCGTGAACCCAACAATTATCCTATGCGATGTTATGATGCCCAAGATGAACGGTATGCAGGTTTTAGATAGCCTTAAAAGCAATCCAGCCACCAAGTCAATCCCCGTTATAATGCTCACCAACTTGGCCGGCCAGCAAGACGCCGATACGGCCCTATCTAAGGGTGCCGTTAAATACATCGTCAAAAGCGAGCATGACCCCAAAGAGGTGGCCAGCCTGGTCAAAGAAGTAATTGCCGGCTATACCAGGAACGAAATACCTACACCTTTAACTACTTCTTAAACAACTTTTATCACCTCCTGAGGGCAACTGCGGAAAGTACATCATGATTAGTTTGTTGGCTTGCATTGGCTAAATTACTCCGTTACAATTGACATAAGCGCATTCAAGCTAAGAGAAGGAAAAAGAGGAGTAATTTTAATCTATGGACGAGTTTAGAAATCCGGCGCACGCACCGATGCCACCGGACCCAAGCCAAAACACCGAAGACAAGCCGGCAGTGGCCGACCCCGAGTTTGCCGCCCCGGCAAAAAGCAAAAAACCTAAGATGCCCAAAAGCGGCGGCGGTAAGGCCGTACTGGCTATAATTGTGCTTTTAGTGCTGGCCGTGGCGGTTGCGGCAGCCGTCTTTTTCTGGAACAAATACAATGACTCTCAGAAACAAGTCCAGAATCTCTCTAATTCGGCGGCTAACACCGCTCAACAGCAGAGCAAGACTTTAATTACTAGCATTGGTAAACTAACTGATTTGCCTACCGGTGAAACACCCACTGTGGCAACTGTTACTGACGTTACCAAGCTGGCCGGCCAACCCTTCTTCGCCAATGCCAAGAATGGCGACAAGGTGTTAATTTACACCCAGGCCAAAGAAGCTTACCTATACCGACCTTCGACCAACAAGATCATCAATATCGCCCCGGTTAATCTGGGTACCGGTAGCAGTACAACGACTAATAGTTCGACCTCTTCAACCACCACAAAAACTCCTTAAAAACTAACGCTTACATTGGCACTTATCCCTTGAATACAAGTATGAAGTAGTGTAGGGTTTTTGTATATTCCTTGTTTAAAGACATTTATCTAAAAGAGTGCTAATCTAGCTTTATAAATTATCAAGGACAAAAATCAATATGAACGAAGAATCTTCACGAGTAAATCCTCATTCTATGGACTATGAAAAAAATGACCACCCTAATTTGTTAAAGTCAGCCTTGGTTGGTCTGGGATTGGGTATCGTTCAGGCAATTGTCGCAGCTTTATTTATCCCACACACTCTTGAACAGCGGCTTCAATACATAGGAAATTCTGGCGGCCTATTAACAAGATACGTTATTGTAATCATTTCTTTTGTGGTGGTGGTGGGACTTATATTAAAGTTTTTGCTTAAGCTGCCGCACCCGTTCAGAAATGCATTTTATGTACCTCTCTTGGCAGAGAGCGTTGCTGTGGTAGGTGCCTATAAATCTTCAGCTGCAGTATTTTTAGCAGTCACAGTAGTTGCCTTTGTTGCCGGACAGATATTATGGACTTATGTGGCAAGAGCGGGCAAGGTTGCTCAGAGTGTTTTTGTGATTGCGGTTATTGCCTTAGCGTTATATTCGCTAGCTGTCTTAAACGGTTCTTAGTGAGCCGTCTTTTAATTGATTACCACACTACCCGTAGAAGCCATATTTACAGTTAATACTTTCGTCGACCAATATAAGTAAATATTGGTACTAGAATAAGGAATGCTACCGACCATAATAAATCACCTTTTATATCAGGTGACCCTTTCTGCCCCTTATTTGTTACTAAATCTGTCCACCACACAATAAAGATTAAGACCAAAGCCGCCACCAAGCCTGCGTAGATTCGATAATTTATTTGTTTTCCTTTGAGACGAACACTTGGAGTGCTAGTCCAATCAAGCATTTGCCTAGAAGCGGCTTCGGCATCCGTCTCAGACCAGCTTCTCAGTTTTAACTCTATATTTCCTGCCAGGTTCCCTGCAGCCTTTATAATCTCATCCTTTTTTTGGGCTGTTAGACTCTGGGGCTCTTGTAGCAAGATGTATACGTTATTAAGGGCAAAAGTGACGATAAATTTATCATCTATATCTATAAGAGATTGCATAAACTCAGGTGATAAGACCTCTAGGGCGAATACTTCATAACCAGGGATTGAATAGACCTGAAAAAATTTATTGAAGTCACCCTCTAGAGTTAGTCTTTGGCCGCTCTTTATAGTGAAATTCTGACTCACATAAAACTCAGACTGCTTATTAGGAAGAAGAAGAATATTCGGTAGGCTTCTAGGGAGCTCCAGGATCAATCCCGTCATAAAACCAAGCGGTGTATCAAGATCTTCTCCAAGCACAGCTTGATAGCTACCGATTTTAAGCCCTTCGGAAGGAGGATGATTACGAAGACTGAAAGGGAGAAAATCCATCATTCTTATTTTACTATTGTTCGGGCTGGGACACTAAAGCGCGAGAGTAACCAATAGTTAGACTTGCTCCAGAGTGCGTAGGCGCATTACTTCTTCATCCTCTTCGTACTCCGTCCAAATAGCTTCGTTGGGCTTGGCAGTAGCCAGTAATTCCTTATTGCTAACATAAAACCTTAGATCATCTGCCCATATCTCAGCCGTTATCCTCTTAATAAACCTCTGCAACCTTCGCTGCAAGACAGTATTCTCCGCGACCAGTAGAATTGTCGGAAAGGCTCGAGCGGTTTGATCCTGCCACAGGCCTTCATCGTTATATTCAATGTATTGTTTAAGGCGCTTACGATGCACCCAAAACGGTGTAGTCTCCTCACAATACTCCAGTAAGTATTCAGTTTCACTAGGCTTTACTTTGGAACTGTTCGTTAGCCTTAGGTAAGCATCAGGGCGTAGCTCAGGAAGATAGTTATCACTAGCTATTTCGGTTTTGCTGAAGAACTCCAGCTCATTGCCGTGCAGTTGTCTAAGACTGCAATTGATATCGCCAACTCCTAGACAACGGTTAATAAAGCGCGATGAGGCGGTTTTATCTTTGTAGATAGCATGTAGGACTTTTGGATCGAGCTCCAGCTCAAAACCTAACTTAAACTTGTACCGCTTGAGAGCTTTTGTGCCTCCCGGCAGTAAGTAGTAAGACGCATACCGACCAGTTAGTCGATCCAGGGTACTAAAGTTACGCCCAATCCAGCCTCTTCCAAGCAATAAGTTTAGTCGTTGCTGGACTTGTTGGATTTGTTTCTTGCCAAGGAGAAACTGCAGTTGTTTGGTACTGACAAACCGGAACCAGTATATATAAGCCAAGATTAATATTTGTTGTTTAGTTATAACTACAGAATTGTTACTTACGCTTACTACTGAATCACTACCAGCTTGCTTACTGGCTACTGCTCTACTGCTTAAGCTAGGTTTATTACTGACTGATTTACTTATGATGATACCCCGATATTCCAAGCTACCACCATCACTTCAACTACCCACAACTATATACGTATAAAGATGGAAATGAAAAAGATAAAAGTCTCTACTTTATTTATAAAGAAAAAAGGAGAGAATAAAGTAATGCATCCTATTTGTTTTATGTAGATTAGTTTAATGCATAGGGTGAATGTTTAGGCTTATTTACTCTGACTATGCTAAATGCCTGCAATGCTAGAATACAAACATGCCAAAAAAGAAGATTATCAAGCAAGATGTAGAGCTAAAAGCCTTTATTAAAGCTGGTGGCCGCAAAGGTGCTGAGTCTGACTTTAACGAACTGCTAAAGCGTGCTGCTAAGCCCAAAAAAGATAATAAATCTGTCGATAAAACCAAGTAGCTTACTACTTGGCAATGTTACTAAGGATTAGATCAAACATATACTTTGGTGTCTGGCGGTGTGAATAACGAAAAGCGTATTCATCGACATAGGTTTGTAAGTATTTTGGATCAACATGGCGATAGACGCCAGTAATACCGCGTTTGATGTTGCTCCATAGATTCTCTACGTTTTGGGTATGACGATCACCGCTAACGTATTCTTCTAGAGTATGATTAATCGTTAAGTGTATATAGCCAGCCTTAGTAAGGTGCCTATAGGATTGGTGGGTATCGCTGTAGATTGTTGCATTGGAATTGATGGCCTTGTTTATCTCTTGAGATAGTACCCGCACGCCAGAGCTTTTAACGTGCCTAACTACGGCTCTGCCTTTTCGCTCAACCATACCGAAGACTACTTGGCTGTTGTGGGACTTAGCGGTGGTGCGTTTCTGCGGATTGGGGTGAAAGTAGGCTTCGTCTATTTCAACATCGCCTGTTAAGATGTTGCCATCGGTTGCCATAAGCTTACGGATTTGACTGAATATCCGCCAAGCGGTCTTGTACGTCACACCAAGCTCACGCTCTAGCTGTTTAGCGCTAATACCGGCTCGGGTTTGGGCCATAAGATAAACAGCATAGAACCATAGCTTTAGCTCAGTACTCGAATGGTCAAAGATAGAGCCTTTGAGTGGATAGATATGATGGCCACAAAAGGAACAGGCATAGGCCGAACGGCCAGCTACTCGGTAAAACTTATTGTCCTTTTGGCACTTTGGGCAGGTTAGTGTATCACCAAACCGTAATTGCTTGATTTCCTCGAGACAAGTAGCGTCTTCCGGAAAACGCTGGTTGAATTGTTTGATAGAGAATTTCCCCTGCATACCTCTATAGTAGCAAAGAAGTTACTTGTAGTCAAGGGATAAGTGCCCTTACATTCTATTGACATTAGTTCAATGAAGTGATAGCATAAGCGTAGTTTCGAGTATATAAAGAGAGGGTTTCCCCAGCGGACAGATGGGCTCTGCAGGGGGCCCTTTTCTTTTTATACCTCAAACAATAGTAACTAATAAGGAGAACCCGACTTATGGCTGGAACTAAAGATGGCGGCGCTAAAGCAGCCGCAACTAATCGCAGCAAATACGGCCGCGATTTCTACGCCCGTATCGGTTCTATGGGCGGTAAATTAGGCAAGACCGGTGGTTTTGCTTCTTCTACTGTCGGTAAAGACGGTTTAACCGGCAAGCAGCGCGCTGCTATCGCCGGCGCCAGTGGTGGCCGCATTAGCCGCCGCGGCAAAGCTAAGAAAACTGCTTAAGTAGTTTTCTACCGTGCAAAAACTCACCCTGTTTAGGGTGAGTTTTTGTTTGTTCGCCGGTAAGGCCGCACAAAACGCCCGCCCGATACTTTCCACGTAGTTTGGCAATTAAAACAGTGGTAATTGGTGGCATCAGCCTGCAACACGTGCAGCCCGCAGTTAGGGCAGGTGCTGCGCCGATGCAGCCAATCGCGGTAAGTATCCAGGCAGTTTTGGATATGGTCGTTGCTGATACGCACGCCGTATTTACGGCCTAAGCGGGCCGCCAACTCCCAGGCCTCGCTTTCCATTTTCATCAACTCAAAATCACTTTGGTAATCACGGTGGTCTAGCTGGGCATGGGCCAGCTCGTGCAGGATACCGCACTTTAATTTATGCAGCGGCTCATCTTGGTTATAAGTAATAGTATGATTGCCCGGTGACCAGTTTTCCTGGGGCCCAGGCGTAAACTTAAAACCCGGAAAATCCTGCTGTAGGCGAGTAATAAAGACTTTAGCTTTAAGCTTGCTGTCTGATGAGCTGGTAACAGCCATAAATGACGGCCTCCTCTGGCCGCTGGGCTTTAATAACCGGCGGAATCCTCACCATTTCGTTCTCTAATTTTTTTAACTCTTCATGGAGGGGCAGGGCAAATTTTTCAAAATGCGCGCCTACGCCACCACCAATTATAACCGCGTCGGGCTGAATCACGGCCAGCAGCTGCTCAATGCCCAGCGCCAAATCTTGGGCGTAGGCGCGCCAGACCTGCGGGTCATCAATTTCTGCCGCCAGTTTTCCGGTGCGCTTATGCAGCGCCCGGCCGCTGGCGAAATCCTCCCATTTTTTGATTTTGCCGGCGTGCTCCAACATCATTTGGCCCGGTTCAGCATCAGCTAAAGCTTGGTCAATCTTACCATTTATGATAATTCCGCCGCCAATACCGGTACTTATGGTTAAATAGAGTACCTTTTTATACTTGTCATGGACTAAAAGGGCTTCAGAAAGTCCAGCCAGCTTAGCGTCATTTTCTACCAGCACCGATACGTGCCGTAGCAGCTTCTGCAAGTCATTCTTTAGCGGTACGTCCCGCCACGATAAGTTGCCAAAGCGTGTTACCAGACCGGTTTTGTGGTCTACCAGACCGGGCGCCGCGCAACAAGCATAGCTGAAATTATAATCTTTAAGTTCTTTGGCCAGCGCGGCCTCTATGTCGTCTAAAAACTTAGCATAAGTCTTATCGGTTTTGGCTTTGTGCTCAAAAACTATCTTGCCGGCCTGGTCAAAAACCGCCAGTAAGGTTTTAGTCCCTCCAATGTCTATCGCCAAAAACATATATATAAGTATAAGGCCAAAATCCCTCCTTTACAAAAAGGCTTTTACACCTTACAATCAAGATAATCTATTGGGAGTTTGGCCCGCCTCGGTCAATGCCCCCGTGGAAATATATTTAAAGGAGGCATGACGATTCATGTCAGCAAAGACAGCTAATTTAACTATGGACGAGCTACTGGCTAGCTCTGAGCTCAAGGCGCTTAAAGTCGGTGATATGGTGGAGGGTACCGTTGATTCGGTCCGCAAGCACGAGGTTTGGGTAGATTTGGGACCTTACGGCATGGGAGTGATTTTCCGTCGCGAAGTCGGCCAAGAAACCTTGGAAGAGGGCCAAACCATCAACGCCAGCGTAGTAGACCCGGAATTAGACGAAGGTTAC
Organism: uncultured Candidatus Saccharibacteria bacterium; assembly: GCA_964448095.1. Lineage (GTDB taxonomy): Bacteria > Patescibacteriota > Saccharimonadia > Saccharimonadales > UBA10212 > CAYUUT01. The sequence goes on from CAYUUT010000008.1 coordinate 23,301, forward strand.
GCGCTATTATCTATGAAACGGGCGGTTAAAGATCGCGGTTGGGGCGAATTACAGCGGGTATTTGACGAGCAAGAAATTATAGATGTCATGGCTTACGACGCCAACCGCGGCGGCCTGCTGGTGGAGCTGGAAGGCATCCGCGGCTTTTTGCCAGTCAGCCAATTGGCGGCCGAACATTATCCGCGCGTATCCGATGCCGATAAGGACGAAATCCTGACCAAGCTCAACGCCCTGGTCAACATTCCGCTACGCGTCCGTATTTTAGACGTCAGCCGCAAGGACAATAAATTGATCTTCTCGGAAAAGGAAGCCGTCCGCGACGACATGGCTTCGCGTCTGGGCAAACTCAAAGTTGGCGATGTGGTTGAGGGCGTAGTTACCGGTGTTATCGACTTTGGCGCCTTCGTGAATGTCGACGGCATCGAAGGCCTGGTACACATCTCGGAAATCTCTTGGGAACGCGTAGAGGACCCCAAAAAGTACGTCAAAGTCGGCGAGAATATCAAAGCCAAAATCATAGCCATCGATAAAGATCGCTTGAGCTTGTCTATCAAACAGATGTCTGAGGATCCCTGGCTGGAAGAAGTTAAGAAGTTCAAAGCCGGCGACAACGTCGAAGGCAGAATTACCCGTATCACGCCGTTTGGCGCTTTCGTACAACTCAGCCCGGCGGTAGAAGCCCTGGTACACGTTTCGGAAATGAGCGACGACGAGAGTATCGATCCCGAAAAACTCTTCAAACTCAACGAGAAAAAAGAGTTTAAGGTGCTGGAAGTCGATAGCGAAAACCGCAAAATCGCCCTGAGTCTAAAAGACTTAAAAAAGCCCGCTAAAAAGTAACGATGAGTAAAGGAGCAGCCGGATGGCCAGAACAATCCAAATCGACGAAACTGTCACTGTCAGCCAACTGGCCGAGCTGCTCGACCTGCCAGTTTCTAAACTAATCGGCGAACTTTTCAAAAACGGGGTCATGGCCACCGTTAACGAAAAGATCGATTTTGATACCGCCCAGATTATTTTGGGTGAACTGGCTCTGGAAGAAGAAGTTGAGCTAGTTAAGAAGGAAAAAGAAGCAGCGCCGGCTCGGCCTAAGCGCGAGGCCGGCAAAAACGCCGCTACCCGGCCGCCGGTGGTAGCCATGATGGGTCATGTAGATCACGGCAAGACCTCTTTATTAGATGCTATTCGCGGCGAACAGGTTGCCGCCGGCGAGGCCGGCGGCATCACCCAGCACCTTTCGGCCTACCAAATTGACCACGGCGGCCGCAAAGTTACTTTATTAGACACCCCCGGCCACGAGGCCTTTGCCGCCTTGCGCGAACACGGCGCCCGGCTGACCGATCTGGCGGTAATTGTGGTGGCTGCCGATGACGGTGTGAAGCCGCAAACTATTGAGGCTATCCGTTTCGCCAAGACTGCCGGCGTCAAAATGATTGTAGCCGCCAACAAGATGGATAAACCCGGAGCTGACATCAATCGCCTAAAAAGCCAGCTGGCTGAACAAGGCGTTAACCCCGAAGACTACGGCGGCGACACGGTAGTTATGCCAGTTAGTGCCAAGACCAAAGAGGGAGTTCCCGAACTGTTGGATATGATTTTATTAGTCGCCGATGTCGAAGAGCTTAAGGCCGACGCCACCGGCCCGGCCGAAGGCATAGTTATTGAATCGCACATGGAGCAAGGCCGCGGGCCAGTGGCCATCGCTCTGGTAGAGCAGGGCAGCCTTAAGGCCGGCGACTCTGTAGTGGCCGGCGCCACTTACGCCAAAGTGCGCAACCTGGAAACTACCGACCACGAAATTATTAAAACCGCCGGCCCATCCACGCCGGTAATTATGACCGGCTTTAAAAACCTGCCGGACTTTGGTACCGAATTCACAAGCGTCAAAGACGAAAAAACTGCTCGTGCCCGGGCGGCCGAGAACGCCGCCGGCCTCAGCCATGACAATACTTCCGCGGCTACTTCCGGCTCGGAGCTGCTGCGGGCTATCAACAAAACCAACCAGCTGACCGAATTCAACATAATCATTAAAGCCGATGTCGGTGGCTCGTTGACCTCTGTTATTGACAGCCTAAAAGGTCTCAGCAACGAAGAAGTCGCGGTGCGGATTGTCGATTCTGGCGTGGGTGTAATCAGCGAAAACGATATTCATGTCGCCCATGGTGCCGGCGCAACTATCTATGGCTTCCACACCAGCCTGCCGACCAACCTCAAACGCCTGGCCCTGCGCGACAACGTCCCAATCCGCTTGTTCACGATAATCTATGAGTTAATAGACGATGTTAAGGCCGAGTTAGAAAACCGCCTGGCGCCGGAAGTAGTAGAAGAAGAGCTGGGTATACTTCAAGTAAAGGGCATCTTCAAAATTGCTAAAACCGAAGTAATTTGCGGCGGCGAAGTCACCAAAGGCACGCTGCGCGTGCCGGCTCTAGCCCGGGTTTTGCGCGATAAACAGTTGATTGCCGATAACCTGGAGGTTATTAATCTTAAGCGTGGCCCTACCGATGTTACCGAAGTCCAAAAGGGCGAAATGTGCGGCCTCAGTTTCCGCAGCGAGACTCGAGTGCCGGTAGAAGAAAACGACCGCATCGAGCTCTATACTCGCGATACTAAAATCCGCAGTCTTTAATTTAAAAACAAAAAACACCCTTTTCAGGGTGCGTCTTTAGGGTGTTGCCGGGAGGAGGTGCGCGTGGCGCACCTCCTCCCGTATTGCAGTACTTCTTCCCGCCGCGCATCAGCGCACGACGGTGTACGGCTGGCACGAGCTTGGCATACCCGCAGACTCCGTCCAGGACGGAATCGGGCTACCGTCTGCCTCTTGCGCTGGCTGCAGCGAGATCGACATGGTCAGCGAGGCGAGACAGAAGCTCACCGCCTGCTGGCCGTGCCGGTCCGGCACGGTGATCGAGCCGGTGATCGGGTAGCTGTCGCCGACGTTCAGAGCTGGCAGCTGGAAGACCGGACGGCTGGCGTCGGTGTTCCAGAACCGGTACACCTGCGGCTGCAGGTTCAGGCTCGCGAAGTTCGAGGCCGGTTCTCCGTCCCAGCTCCAGTTGATGCTTACGCCCGGATAGGGGATGGGATCACCGCTGACCTTGCACAGCGTGAGCGTGAACGGCACCGTGCCGCCGTCGGTCACCGGACCGGTCAGGTCGAAGATGCCGACCAGGCCGTGCGCGTCCGGCGCTTGCGTGGTGCTCTGGCAGACGCTCGGAGTTGCCGATGCGGGGCTGCCAGTCGTGCTGGTCGTTGCCGTCGATGTCGCTGCTCCGCCAACTGTGATGGTCGGAGTCGTGCTGGTCGAGCCTCCGGTGGTCGTGGTGCTTGTCGCCGGCGCCGCGCTGGGCGTCGAAGACGTGGTCGTCGTCGTGGATGCGGGGGTTGTGCTGGCCGTCGTGGTGCTCGTCGCTGGCGTCGGGGAAGCGGACGAACCGCTGCCCGAAGCCCAGTCCACGATGCCCCAGATGATCAGGCCGACCACGATGATCGCGAGCACGCCGATGACCTTGCCGAAGGTGGTGCCAAGGAATGTTCTGATACCGTGCATGTCTCTCCTTCCAAGAGAGAAGTGACGGGGGTTGTACTGCAAAGGGCTCCCACAAGAGGGAGTTTCCTCAACCTCCCAGGGTAGCAGTATATTAACATAAACTTGATAAAAAAGCAAGGTATTTTTACAGTATTTATGATTTGCTTATACAGGGGTAAAAAGACCTGTGGAAAACCTCGCCTAAGAGCTTGTGTTATTCACACTGGATTGCTACTCTTAGCATAAGAAGTAAAAATAAAAAAATGTCCGTAGATAAAAATATCAATCTAGAGACAGCGCCCAATGCCACGCAACCAGTCAATGGTTTAGGTGTTACTCAGTTTGTAGAGAAAAAATATGCCGGCGCTGCCGGGGCCGAGCACGTCTATTCAGTGGACGCCAACGGCGAGCATCATATCAGCCATGAAGATGTCCTTGGAGCCTACGGCCATGTGGCGTTGCCGGACAGCGTCAAGCGAAAAATCAAGTCCTTAGACGATCCGGACATTCCGGCCGCTCAGAAAGACCAAATAAGGGATAATCTGGCTAGTTGGCAGGATCAGCAAATTCAGGACTGGCAGGCCCAGAACCCCGATTACGACCCCAATAACCCCAATTTCACACCAGTAGTATTTCCGCCGAACGCCAATCAAGCGCCTCTGCCGCTCAATCCCAATATGGATCCCGCCTTGGCAAATATCCTGCAAAGCATGCAACAGCTTTTGGCTCAGAATCAGCAGATGTTAAATCTATTGCAGCAGTTAATAGCTAACCAGCAGCCAAATCCTAACCAGCAACCGGCCGTCACCCCAGAACAGCAGGCCGTAATCGACGCCGAAGCGGCCCCCAACAATCCTAACCAGCAACCGGCCGTCACCCCAGAACAGCAGGCCGTAATGGATGCCGAAGCGGCTCTGGAGGACGCTCGCAAGGAGTTGCTGGAAATAACCATCCGCCGCAAAACCCGCGGCTGGGAGGGTCTGACACCCTCCGGCCGCAACGATGAGGCCGATTATGCCAATGCTATGGCCATCTATAACCAGGCACTGAATAATCTGTTAGCAGCCCGCACCGCTCTACAAACAGCTAATGCTAATATCGCAGGCCAAAATCCACCAGACCAAGCCGAAATTGCCCGCCGCGAAATGCGCGAATCATACGCCGAACAGCGCAAATTTGTCGATCTTGAACACCAGATGGGCGAGGAGGCAATAGACAATAGCAATTGGCGTCGTAAATTCCTGCGCAAGGTTTCTCGTTTATCAACCAAGAAAAAAATTGGCATCGGGCTCTTAGTCGGCGCTGGCGCGGCCGTTAGCTCAGCGGCCCTGGGCCTGGGAATCGCCGGTCTGGCTGTGGGAGCCGCCGCCCGCTTCTCGTGGGTCCTACTCAACAAAAAGGCTAGCGTGCGTAACGTTAGTGAACACAGCCGTGACCAGATGCGCGCCGAAATTGACCGCCAACGCCGCCGCCTCGACGCCTTAGCGGCAGGCGGTGTCGACCTGGTCCAACACGCCGGTTTTGCTAACGTTGATGATTACCGCCAGCAAGAACTAGTAAACGGCGTACAAAATGATTATGAGGGCAGCGTGGCGTTTGCCCAACGCCGCCAAAAGATGGGCGGCCTGGTGGTCGGCGCCTCCGCCGCATTGATACTAGTAGGCGTTGGCGGTGAGCTGGGCATGCTGCCTAACCCCCATCTAGACTTGCCGTTCCATGGGGACATTAGTGGCATTCGTCAGCATTTGCCCGGCTGGTTGCCCGGCCATCAACCCCCACAAAACCATCTCGCCCCTGGCGCTTCAACTGTCAGTGGTGCCGAGGGCTTGGGACCCGTCCATGTCGGCGGCGGCTCCGGTTTTCCGTCGGGTACCGAAGGCTTGCCAGGCGGCCCAGGCGGCCTTAGCTCTATCACCGGCAACCTTCATCACTTACCAGCCAATTTCCACGCCGATACCTTTAAGGGTGTGAGCGGTGATGAGGCCGTGCGCCACGCACTGCTCGGCGGCGGTGGCCTAAAGAGCGTCTTTGCCAGCAATAATATCCAGGTACACGGCGTAAATACCACCAATATTCGTCAGATTAACCTGGAGTTAGCCCGCGAGCGCTTGCCGATGGCCTCTGGCGTTGGCCTGGGCGGTAACCAAAATATTGTCGATTGGACAGCCAGCAACACCGTGAATAGTGGCGCTAGCGCCGACCAGGGCTTCCGGATAATAAATGGCAGCTCGCGGGGCGGTTGGGAAAAACTGATGGAAGTGGCCCAACGCCACGGAGTGACTTTCACTCGAACGGGAGGAGCCTAAAATGCAACCAGACGACGATGACAAATTCCTGCAGGCTATGGGGCTAGAAGGCCTGCAAGGCGAAGAAAAACGGGCCGCACTGGAAGACATTCTCTACGTCCTGGACGCGCGTGTAACCGACCGGATGGCCGAACTGCTCACTGAGCAACAGGCTGCCGAGTTTGATAAATTCGACGAAAATACCGACAATGAGGAAATTGCCAAATGGTTAGAGCAAAACGTACCTAACCGACCACAAATAATTGAGGAAGAAGCCCAAAAAATGCGCGACGAGGCCCAGGCTGCCGCCGGCCAAGCAGTTGCCCAAAAATAACGGCTAATATATAGTAATCCATAAGCATTATGTTTCAACTAGATGACAATCTGTTGCGCGAACTCGGCCTGGGTGATTTGCCGGCCGCCGAAAAGAATAAGATGTTGGCGCACATCTACGAGACGCTGGAGCTGCGCGTAGGTATGAAGCTGGCCGAACAGATGACCGATGCCCAATTGGACGAGTTCGAGGCTTTTATAGATAGGAATGACGAGCCCGGCGCGTTGAACTGGCTGGAAACCAACTTCCCGGATTATAAAAAAGTCGTCGCCGACGAGCTGGAAAAACTCAAAGGCGAAATCAAAACCCAGGCGCCAGCCATCGTCCAGGCGACTTTAAGCGAGGCTCCCAGCGCTCAGCCAGCCCCTGCGGCCAATCAGCCACCGGCTGAAGCCCCAGCAACCCAGCCGCTGGACAACCAAAACGATCTCTCCAACGCCGCCTAAATAACACCACCTAGTCATTCCGCTTGTGTTTTTATAACAGATGTGCTACTCTAACCTCAGTTAGTCAAAATAAAAACAAAAAATGTCCGTCTTAGAAGCTGCACCACCTCAAACACTACCTGACCAAATTGATGGTCAATTAAGCTTGGACGACGAAATGAGGGCTTCATCTACGGCGACAGCCGAGACTCCAACCGATGCCGAGCAGCCGGCGGATCGCCTGGTGTCAGTCAAACGTTCAAACGGTGAGACGGAAGACGATTGGATTTACATCGGTCACGACGCCCATAACCGAGTAATAGTAGTGAAGTCCACCCCTGATAATAAGTTAATGACCAATAACATCGCTCTAGAAGAGTTTCAGCAACTCAATCCGACTTTTGTGGAATCTGCCGCGGCCGAGCCAGCTAAAACCCCCAGTGAGGCAGTCCCAGCCGAGTCCGCCGAAACATCTCTAAAGGCAGCCTCAACTCCCGAAGACTGGCAACGGATAAAATCCGAGGCCAAGGAATTCTTCGACCAGTTTGAGAATGTCGAGGGAGTTGAGGCTCTGCGCCAGGCGGTGAGTCGACACGGCTCAGAAGTTCAGGCGGCCATGCAGCAACAACTGGAAGAGCTGGGTCTGACCAGTGATATTGAGCCGGCTGTCCAAAACGCCAAGGCCGACAAGGCCGCTCAGCTGGTTGAGGCCGCGTTGCCCTATCCGGATGATGTGCGCCGGGGTGACAGAAAAGACATTGATCGCCAACGCGCCAGCCTGGCTAAGATGTTGGCCATGTCTGATGAACAGTTCAGCAATCTAAGCCAAGATTGGCAAGCCCACGAAGTCAGTACCTTACACGGCGAAGCCCTGGCTGAGGATAAAAATTATAAGGCCGGCGAACAGCGTAAGGCCGTCAAGCAAGAGCTTAGGGGCTTAGACGAGAAATACGGCGGCGTATTGCCGGAAATCAGCGCTTTACCCCTTGATAAAGAACCCGGCGGAGCATTACAAACAGCCCTGGGGGGCTACGGCGAGCGCACCCAGAAGATTAACGCCGGCCCGGCCAGCGAGTTGATAAACAAGGACTTCTTAAAGCAGGCCAACGCCGCCCAGCTGGTTAAAGAACTGGAGGCTAGCCTGACAGAGAAATACCAGGCCCAAGGCCTCAGCGAGGCCCAAATCCAGGCCAAACTGGCCGAAAGCCACAGCTCACTGGAGACCTGGGTCAAGGGCATGGACGGCCAAACCAGTGCGCTTGGCGATCTGGACAAGCTGGAGCAGCAAGGCAATAAGGAAAAAATGCTGACTGCCAAACGCCACAAAATCGGCGAATATATCGGCTCGGCTCTTCTAATGAGGGCCATCAAGGGAACATTTGAGCGCGGAAAGTCTAATGAAACTAAGACTGAAATCAACGTCACCGAGGTTTTAGCGCACGGTATCGACCACAATGGTTCAAGGGGCGTGGCCGGGGCCGAAACCTTAAGAAACGGCGAAAAAGCCGGCAGCCTGGGCGGCCGGGTAATGGCCCAGCTGGAAACCGCCCGCCAATTAAGCCGTAATGAGGGTACCCTAATGCGCAGTCTAATCTATCTGGCGGCAGTCGAAAGAAGTCTGGGCGACAGTTTTGTCAGCACCTGGGATGCTATCCCGGCTGAGAGAAAGAAACAAGCCCGTAAGAAGCTAATGCTGGGCATGGCGGCTACTTCTAGCGCTATAGCCAGAATGTCGGCCAAAGCGGCCCAAAAAGCCCGTAAAACGGCGGCCACCGGCGCCGCTGCCGGTACAATCTGGCTAGGAAACGTCCGGAGCTAAGAAAATGGATGACAGCTTACTCAGTGGCGTGGATTTAAGCCAATATAGCGAGCAACAGCAAGAGAAAATGCTGGCCAAGCTTTATGGAAAACTGGAAGAGCAGGTCGGCGAGAAAGTCGCGGCGCTGGTCAGCGATCAGCAGTTTGACCAATTTGAAGCGCTGATCGACCAAGGCGATGAAGACAAACTGGACGAATGGTTGATGGCCAACGTGCCAGATTATGAAAAGCTGGTAGAAGACACCCTGAACCAACTCAAGCAAGAGCTACAGACCAACCCGCAAGCCTTCGAATAATTAGTTTTTATAACCGCGGATAAAGTCGGCGCCGGACATTTTGCGCCCGGAGGGAGCGATTAACTCCTGTATTTCCAAAAAACCGGGAGCGCATTTTATGACTAAGTCACCGTCCGCGAGGTTTTTGGCCAGGCGGGTTTTGGTAACGATAATCTTCTGGCCAAAAACCTCGGCGCTGCTGCGCGGCCAGCCGGCGTAAGCCCGAACCTGGCGTTCTAACACCTCTGCCGGCTGGCCAAAATTCAGCCGGCCGTCGGCTTTTTTGATCAGTTTGGTATAGGTCGCTTCGGTATCAATCTGAGGCTTAGGCGTAGACCAGCCTTCGGTAATGGCTTTCAGCCTCTCTAGAAGGAAGTCGGCGCCGGTTTTTGCCAGTTGCGCGTACAGCTCAGGTCTGGTTTCACCACCGTTTAACTCCACGCGCAGTTGGGCAAAAACCGGCCCCTCATCCATGCCGGCGTTCAGTCGCATCAAAGATATGCCGGTGGCTTTATCGGCGTTCAAAATCGGCGCTTCAATTGGCGCCGGTCCGCGATATTTGGGTAGTAGGGAGGGGTGGACGTTAATAATGCCGCCCGGGAATAAATCAATTGTGCTTTGGGGAATAATTTTACCGTAGGCCACCAAAACACCGTAATCGGGCTTAATTTCGGCTATTCTGGGGTTAATTTCGTCGACTTTATCCGGTTGCAGCAGCTCAATACCGGCTTTGGCGGCGATGGCCTTAACTTTCGGCACAATAGCCTTTTGGCCGCGGCCGCCGCGGCTGTCCGGCTTGGTTATGACCGCTGCTACCGGCCAGCCGGCCTCCAGCAGCGCTTCTAAAGACGGCGCGCTAAAGTCTTCAGTCCCGAAAAATATCAGATTTTTTAACTTGCTCATAATCTAACTTCTCCAGTTTACCGTCTTTTTTCAGCCTGTAAAAAGCCGAAGGCGTATTTTCGATGTGGTCGACAAACATTATGCCCTTAGTATGGTCGACTTCGTGTTGCAGCACACGGGCCAAAAAGCCCTCGGCGCGCACCCTGACCTCTTGGCCTTTTTCATTTAGCGCCCGCATGCGGATTTTCTCATAGCGCGGCACCTTGCCGTAGACGTCCGGTACGCTTAGGCAGCCTTCAAAATCTTCTTCGATATTGCCTTCCAGTTTAACGATTTCCGGATTGATAAAGACGCTGAACGTCCTGTCTTCCTTATCATCGAAATTATTGCGGATAACGATGATGCGGCTGGCTTGGTCTATTTGGATGGCCGCCAGAGCCACGCCGACTTCATGTGGGCGGCTAGCTTCCCAGTCAAGGGTAGCGCTGCGCATGTCATCGATGGTTTGCAGAACTTTGACGTCAATGACATTAACTCGCGTCGACTTATCGCGCAGACGCGGGTTGGGCAAGGAAATGATTAAATCTTTAGTAGCCATAATTTAAGGCTCAGTATACATTACCCCTGTTATTTATAAAAGGTTGGCTGGGTCGAGGTCGATAGTCCAGTCCGCCGGCACTAGCTTGGCGAGGGCGGTCAAGTGCTTGCGGTTCTTGCTTTTGACTATCAGCTGCCAGTAAAAATACTTACCGCGACGGCCATAAAAACTGGGGGTAGGGCCGATGACTTCAACCGGCAGTTCAGCCTGTCTAAGGAGTTTTTTGAGATTTTGGGCGGCGTTTTCGGCGCTGGCGGGCGTAGCCCGCCGGCAGACTAACTTAAGCAGATAGGCAAAGGGTGGAAAGCGAAAAGCTTGCCGCTCGGCCAGGGCCTGGCGATAAAATGCCGGCCAATCACGACCAATCGCCGCCAGCAAAATCGGGCTCTTTGAATCATAAGTTTGTACAACCACCTGGCCCTGGCCATGCCCGCGGCCCACCCGACCAATAATTTGATACAACAGCTGAAAACTGCGCTCTTCGGCTGTAAAATCCGGCAGTCCCATAGAGCTATCGGCCGATATAATACCGACCAATCCTAGGTGCGGCAAATCAAAACCTTTGGCCAGTAACTGAGTGCCTACCAGGATATCAATCTGGCCGGATTTTAATTTAGAGTAAACTTCGTGTACACGCTCACCGACCAAATTGTCACTATCAAAACGCTGGACGCTGGACTCGGGAAAGACCTTGGCGACAGCTTCGGCTAAAGCCTTAGTGCCGATGCTCCTATATATGATGTCGACGCTGCCGCAAACCGGGCAGGCGGCCGGTGGTTTGTCGCTGAAACCGCAAGTATGGCAGCGCAAAATGTGCTCGTCGCCGTGGTAGATTAGCGGCAGGTCACAGTTGGGACAGAGCGCTTGCCAGCCGCAGTTTTGGCAGAGGATTTGCCGCGCCGAACCGCGGCGGTTAAGGTAAATCATCACTTGTTTTCTAGCCGCCAAGGCCACCTTGGTGGCGCTGATTAGCTGGTTAGAAAGGTAGGGATTTTGGCTAAAATTGCTACGGTCTTTAAGGTCAATAATCTGGCTGGGCACGCTGGTATGTTTATCGCCCATGGCCGGCTGGGTCATACGCACAACCGCTTGGCGTTGCTCGGCTAAATAATAATCGGCAATGTTGGGGGTAGCCGTACCCAAAACCACCTTGGCTTCAGCCAGGACTCCCAGCTGGCTGGCAACGCGTACGGCATGGTAACGCGGCGTCTGATCTTGTTTATAAGCCGGTTCGTGGGCCTCATCGAGGATTACCAGGCCGAGGTCTTTAACAGGGGAGAAAAGCGCCGAACGCGGACCGATTATGACTACCGGCTCTTTGGCTTCCAGCACCGCCAGCCAGATTTTTTTGCGGGCAGCAGCTGTTAGCTGCGAGTGCAGCACATAGGCCGGCGCCGCCAGCTGCTGCTCTACGGCTGCCGCCAGTTGTGTGGTCAAAGCAATCTCCGGTGTCAACAAAATAACTGACTTGCCGCTGGCTAAGGTTTCTTGGGCTAGCTCTAAATAGACTCTGGTCTTGCCAGTGCCGGTATCGCCATGCAACAGCGTAGTAGTGTGTTTAGATTTACGAATAAAAGCCAAAGCTTTCTTTTGGTCGGTAGTCAGCGGCTTATCCAACTCCAACTGCAGCGATCCGCTTTCGCTTAGAGCTTCAGGTTCGCTGGCGCGCCGGATAGTCGGCTTGCTGGGCGCGAACTGGCGCAAGGCATCGCCCAGGCTGCAGGCGTAATAATCTGCCAACCAGCGCGCCAGCTCCAGGCAGTGAGCCGGCAGCGGCACGCTGCTCAGCGCCGCCTTAATCGGCTTGGCCTCAAAGCTCGGCTTAGCTACTTTCTGATAGACAAAGCCGGTCACTACCTTGGCGCGCAGGCTGACAGTGACCACTGTAAATGGCGATAATTCCTGCTCGTATGAGTAGGTCAACGGCTTCTCGCCCCGGTAATTACCATCTGCCACCCAGACTTCATAAAACCTCATGAATCTAGTATAGCTCGCCAGACTGTTGCAAAGATTGTAAAAATCGAGTTATACTAGACGTTGTAAGGGAAACAATAGAACTGCTTATGGCTCATCCTTTTCCAGACCGGGGGAGAGCAGCCCGAGCGGCGGATTTATTCCGCGCCCGGCGCGATGAGAGGGGGCTTGCCACCTCTCATGAGCGAGCGTAAGCGAGCGGAGTGTTATGCTAGACACATTTATTACAAGCCGGGTGCGCCGTAAAATCATCGTGGTATACGCGAAGTATCCTGATTTCAAAACCCATGTGCGTGGGCTGGCAAAACTAATCAAAGAAGACGCCGGTAACATCCAACGCGAACTAAAGCGTCTGGAAAAAATCGGTTTTCTAATCAGCGAACGCCAGGGGAACACCAAGATTTATTACACCAACAAGAACTTCCCAATATTTAAAGAATTACAAAGCATCGTACTTAAATCACAACGGGCCACTCAACAAAAACGCCAAAGCCAAGCCCAGAACTTAACACCGCATCCATAAACCCGGCAAAGCCGGCACGTTACGAATTATGCTTGCCAATTTACCTCTGTTGGGCTAGAATTATTCAGACATGATACAAGTTACGAAAAAGGATTCGAAGGAATCAGTGGAGAATTTACTGCGCCGTTTTTCCCGGAAGGTCCAGCAGTCCGGCGTATTAGCCGAGGCCAAAACCTCCCAATACTTCGAAAAACCGATAAGCAAACGCGACCGCCGCACCAAAGCCATTATCCGCCGCGCCCGCAAAGCCGAAAAGACTAAGAAACTGAAGCTTGGCAGGTAGCCCGAGTGGACATCCAGCAGCAAATTGACGCCGATATCAAAAGCGCCATGCTTAGCGGTGACAAAGTTACGGCCGAAACACTGCGTGGCATCAAGACCGCCCTGCAATACGAGGCCGTCAGCCTGGGGGTTAAAGATACCGGTTTGAATCAGGAACAGGCCCAAAAAGTGCTGGCCCGCGAGGCCAAAAAACGGGCCGATACCGCTGAAATTTATGCCAATGCCAACGAGGCCGAGCGGGCCGCCAAAGAAACCGCCGAAAAGGCCATAATCGACGGCTATTTGCCTGCAGCCGCCAGCGAGGAAGACGTTAAAGCGGCGGTAGACGCCGAAATATCCAAACTGGACAGTCCAACACCGGCCGACATGGGTAAAATCATCGGTGCGGTCCGCGGCCAACTTGGCCCGGCTGCCGATGGCGGTCTGATAGCCAAACTCGTAAAAGAAAAGCTCGCCCAATGATAATTATTTTGGGCATGCCCGGCAGCGGCAAGACCACCCAGACCGAAGGCTTAGCTGAGCTCCTAGGTTGCCCGTGGTTTTCTATGGGTGAGATTATTCGCCAAAAAGCCACCGGCGAAAACCGCCGGTTAATGCTGGAGGGTAAAATCATCCCCGACGAACCCACGCTCAAGATGTTATGGGACGAGCTAAAAGGCCACGACCTGGTCAATAAAGAATGTATCGTCGAAGGTAATCCGCGCAGTATTCCCCAGGCGCAGTGGTGGCTGGAAAAAATTAACTCCGGCCAAATCAAGTTTACCGCTCTAATTCATCTGGTAATTTCCGCCGAGGACGCCGAAAAGCGCCTGTCTAAACGCCACCGCGTCGATGACGAGGATATACAGGTGCTGCACAAACGTTTTGCCGAATATCACCGCAAAGTCACCCCGTGCTTGGATTACCTTAAGGAGTACGGCCTAGAAGTTCATCAAATAGATGCTGCCCAAGATATTGAAAAAGTTGATGCCGACATCAGAAAAGCCTTAAACTTATAGAGTCTGATGAAACCAAAAACTCCTGAAGAAATCGCTATTATGCGTGAATGCGGCCGCCGCCTGGCGACTATCTTAAATGAGGCGGCGGCCATGGTCGCGCCCGGCGTCAGCCCCAAAGACATCTCCAAAAAGGTCGCCGAACAGATCAAAAAGAACGACATGCAGCCGGTAGTACTGGGCTACGACGGCTTCCCGGACGTAGTATGCATCTCGGTCAACCAAAACATTGTCCACGGCGTACCGCCGGCGGCCAAAATCAAAGACGGTGATGTAGTTAAGGTGGACTTGACCCTGGGCTATAAGAGCTTAATTTGCGATAGCGCCGTTACAGTTGTAGCCGGTACTAAAACCACCGCTGCCGTCCAGCGTTTAGTCAAAGGTACGAAAGAGGCGTTAGACATGGCCATAGTCGCTGTTAAGGGCGACGGTACGCGCGTTGGCGATATCAGCGCCGCCGCCGAAGACGTTATGAACAAGTACAAGCTAGGCGTTATCCGCGATCTGGTCGGCCATGGGCTGGGTTATAGCATCCACGAGGAGCCCAACATACCTAATTATGGCGTGGCCGGCACCGGGCCAATCTTGCACGCCGGCATGACTATCGCCATTGAGCCGATGGCCGCCCTGGGCGATTGGCACATTATCGAAACCAAAGGGCCGGCGCCGGCCATAGCCATGGCCGATGGCAGCCTGGGCGCCCACTTCGAACACACCGTCCTCATCACCGACAAAGGCGCCGAAATCCTCACCCAAGCGTAGAATATAAACGTGGAAACAAGACCCGAAGGCACCTATAAAAGCTTCAGTGCTTCTCCGAAGCGGTTGGAACTCTTGCGAAAATTGACCCTCGAGTTTGCCGGGGTAGTGATAGAAGAGACTCCCAGCAAAACAGTCGGTGACTTTATGACTCATGTCGGCCTTACATTCACCAGCGCCGAACAGGGAGAAGTGTTTATGAGCAGAATGTTCGAGCTTGGGCGACAGGAATCGGAAAAGCGTAATCAAAGCGGACCGATCCCCCAGAGTTGACTTTTAAGCATAAGTGTGATAATGTAGAGTTAAGTTCAGAAAAAATAAAAAAAGAAAATATCATGGAAAACGAACCAATCATTACCAACCCCGAAGGCAAACTGACGCCAGAGCAGCTTGAAGCACGAAAACAACTGGGACAAGAAGTTGTCGAGGCATCACTTAAACTTAAGGATGAAAAGGGGTATCTAGGTAGGACCAAAGCTCGAGCTGCAAAGCACGGTTCATTACCGGGTTCAACAATTGATCCAAAAATAAACATTGCTTTTGCCAAGAGAAAGCTTTCTAAAGCTGAAAAAGGCTTAATCAAACACCAAGAAAAGTATGATTCCGGCGAAGGTTTTACCTATAAAGATGAAAAAAATGCCGTGGACTCTTATAGCAACTATAAAAAAGCTGATCATAGCCTAGTTACGGCTAAACGAAACGAAGATCAATGGTTCAAATCTAGTGCCCCAGGTGTTGGCCGATTCGAAGAACTAGAAGTAAAATTGGCCGAAAGAAAAGTCAAAAAAGCGATTGAGAATGCTGATAAAGACTTTGCTAAAAACGGTGATACATATCACCAGATGGCTCTAG
>CAYUUT010000009.1:0-35090 GCA_964448095.1 uncultured Candidatus Saccharibacteria bacterium
TTTTTGCGCATGCGTTTAATAGTGGCGGCCTGGGGGTCGCCTAAAACGCGTTTTAGAGCTTTTTTATTTACAAATTTCACCATATTAAAAAGTTTTTCCTGCCAACAACGCCTCTAGAATTAATAAATCAGAGTCACCTTATATTTTACCGCAAAAAGTTGCCAAATATAAGAGTAAAACTAGATTTCGGTCTGGCCGGACAGGTACTTTTGCAAGGCTTCGGGGATTTTAACTTTGCCTTCCGGCGTTTGGTTGTTTTCGATAATTGCCACCATAGTGCGGCCCATAGCAAAGGCTGTGGCGTCATTGGTATGTACAAATTGGTTGTCATCGCCACTTTTAACCCGGGTCTGCAGGCGTCGTGCCTGATAATCCGTCATGTAGTCCGCAGTGTGGGTCTCTTTGTAGCCGCCAGCGCCGGGAAGCCAGGCCTCCAAGTCAATGCCGCGGGCATTGGGCTTGCCGATATCGGCAGTACATTTTTGCAGCACCCGATATGGAAGTTTCAGCTGCTGCATCAGATATTCTTGGATGGCAACCATCAGCAGATGCTCTTTCATGCCATCTTCCGGCTTGGTGAAGCCTTCCATCTCCAGCTTGTCGAACTGGTGCATACGGATAATACCCTCGGTATCTTTGCCGTAAGTCCCGGCTTCGCGCCGAAAACTTGTGGCATAGCCCAGGTATCGTATGGGTAAGTCAGCAAGATCCAGAATTTCATCCTTATACATCGGCCCAAGCGTGTGCTCGGCACTGCCTTGCAACCACAGATTATCTTCGTCGGCACCGACTTTGTAGCGGTCGTCTCGCGGTTCTAGCCGATCCATGGCCTCAAAGACTTCGGTTTTAATCATTAACGGCGGCAATACAGGCACAAAGGGCTTAGAAGATAGGTCTTTGAGGCCGGAATCCTGAATAATTTTTTTGAGCGTTTCCTCATTTGTCAGCGTATCCATTACAAACTGAACGATAGCCAGCTGCAGCTTAACTAAATCGCCTTTAAGGTAGGCAAAGCGGCTGCCAGCGACTTTAGCCGCCCGCTCTTTGTCTATCCAACCGCGGCTCTCGCCTATCTCCCAATGGGTCTTGGGCTGAAAATCGAACTTCGGTATATCGCCCCACTTTTTGGCTTCGACGTTTTCGTCCTCGCTGGCGCCAACCGGTACATCATCGGCGGGCATATTGGGTACGGACTTCAGCAAAGAGTCGAGCTCCTTGACCAGATCTCCCATCTGGGCTTCAAGACTAACGATTTGATCTCTTAGTTTTTTACCTTGATTGATAT
Source organism: uncultured Candidatus Saccharibacteria bacterium (assembly GCA_964448095.1). GTDB lineage: Bacteria > Patescibacteriota > Saccharimonadia > Saccharimonadales > UBA10212 > CAYUUT01. Next base: position 1,286 of record CAYUUT010000009.1, read on the forward strand.
CCTCAGGAGAAGGCTTTGAACCTTTTGAGTTTGCAGCTAATTTATTCCTAGCCTCCCTTAAAGGCTGCACTGCGGCCAGCTTTTCCATTACTTCTTTGTCTAGCTCGATTAGTCTACGTATATCAACGTCATAGCCCTTTTGTTTGGACTTTTCCTGGACCAAATCGGCGTTCTCCCTGATAAAGCGAATATCTAACATGCCTTTATTCTATTTCTTCTTAGCAATAGCGTCTAGTGTTAGCTGGGTGCGGGCCTTGGCGTAGGCGCAGTATTCACATTCGCCGCCCATGGCGGCTTGCCCCACGGGCGGCATTTCATCTGATTCCAGCGTCTCTTTAATTTTCTTGAGTGTCGGCCCAACCCATTTGTCGCTGCCTTTATAAGGAAAGACATTGGTGCGGAATTCGACTTTGTTAAAGAAGCCTTTGCCTTTGGCGATACCGTTGGCATAGACAAAGTAACCGGTGTCGCTGACTTTGTGGCCCTCGCCGCGCAGCAGCCACTGGTAAACCTCCATCTGGCGGCGATAGCTGTCGTGCCAGCCGCCTTCGGGGCCCAGGTCGGTAATTTCTGACTCTTTAGCGGTGGCCTTGTAATCTACTACTATCAACTCGCCCTTGGGATTGACCCATACATCATCCACGCCGCCAAAAATTAGTAGATTAGTGGCTTCATCCAGGTGCTGAACGCCAGTAAAAGTGTGGCGCCAACGCTTCAAGTTCTCGTGCTGGAAAGGCTTGGCGTTGACCTTGAATTCAACCTGCCAGGGGTGCTGTTCACCTTTTTCGCGGTAGGTATCAAATTCGGTTTTGAGTAGTTCGTCGATGGCGCTATTAATCAAAAATGGCGGGCTGCTGGGCTGGTCGATTTTAAGACGCTGAGCCAACCAAAAACAACGCGGACAGCGGATAAAGTTCTCTATCCGACTACGACTAAGCTTATAAACCTCTTTTTGGCCTGGACGGTACGCCGGGCTTCTCTCATATACCATTCCCTAATTGTATCAGCTCTAAAAAACGGGCAATGTTTGGCTAATAAAGATCCAGCCTCGGTAACGTGGTGTCAGTCGGAGAGTTCAGGTAGATAACAACATCGCCCCCGGCTTTGACCGCCGAAACGGTTGTTGGCTGCAGGCTAGCATCGCAAAATAGCGTACTGGAATCATATTTTAGAGATGTTATTGTTGGTAGCTGGTTATAATCGGCGTCATATACATACTGGCCATCGGGGCTAAAGTTAATTTGCTGGTTAGCGGTATCGACGCTGCTAACAGACAAAGAGCCGTAGTCCTTATATTGCGAGGTATCGGCATCACAAGCGCCGGTTGCGCTATTGTTGCTGGTCTGAACCCCGTCAGGCTGCATCAGGCCACCACCACCAGAGTTAGAATAGGTTACAGTCTGGCAATTTTCGCCCTTTTTGTGATTGAACTCGACGTCGGAGTTGAAATAGCTGCCATTATCCAGCGAGTTGTTGTCGCTGCTGCTTTGTCCGCCGGCGCCTAGGCCACCAAGCAAAATGGCCGTCCAGCCGGCATCAAAGCCGCCGGCGGCGGTTTTGTAATCAAAACAGACTTTGTACTTGGTACCACTGATTTTTGTGTAGGTAACCGTGGAGGGCGCGTCTTTGATGCCAGCCGCAGCCAGAGAAACCGGCAGCGCGCCGCCGTTGTAAGAAAATTGGTCGAACTTGTTGCTGAACTGCTCGACGACCTTGTCGGTAGCTTTATCGGTCTTAGCACTGGCGCCTTGGCTGACCACGTACACCAGACAGCCCAGGCAGACTGCCAAGAGGACAAAGAAGCCGATGTAGTATTTCTTCATTTTAGTCGGCGTCTACTGGGTGCCCCTACTTAATAAGACGATGCTCGTCAAACCAGTAATAAACCAATATTCCGCCGGCAATTACTAGAATTACCAACAAGTTAACCAGGGCTTTGCCAATCGAGGTTCCGGAGCCGCCACTAGTGTGTTGCAACACGATATACACAAAATATATAAGATTTAACAGTACTGCCGTATAGGCAATGATTTGAGTAATTTGCGACCAGCGCCGCTTTGACGGGTCGAATCTTAAGGACGGATTAGCCAGCTCAGCCCTCTTAAGCCGAAAGAAAAACCAACCAAAGACCGGCACACAAACAATCAGCGCCGACGTTGGGACGACCACGTAATTAAATCCCTTGCTGCCGTTAAGCATGTTCAGAATAATCCAGGCCAGGGTTATGGCGCCAGCCCAAAGCACAATTGTCATCATTCCGTATTCAACACCGCGGACACTTAATACCTTTACAACCGCTATCGGTTGATCTGTGCCGGTTGGTTCTAGCTGTATTGGAGACTGAGGTCCCGGTGTTATTGGCGGACTTAGCGGTCCGTGATCCGGTGTTATGGGCAACGCTGAGCCAAAAGAAGAATGTACTGAAGGAGTTGATGGATAAATCTCTGTTGGTTGGGAGTGTGGCTGCGTATTTACTGAATTGTCGCCGGAATCCATGCTTTGTTGTCCGATTAGTTATTTAGCTTAGTTGGAGATTAGCATAAGCTTAATGTGAATACAATATTCGTTGTAACTAGCCGGCAAATTTTATGAGGCGGGCTGTTTTTAGCAGCCCGCCTCATAAGCTTGAATTTTTATTTATGGAGAACTATTTCTGGCGAGCGCAGTAAGACTTAACCACCCAGCCGGCCGCCGGATATACGGCCAGAGCGAACAGTGCTACCCAGTCGACGTACCAGGTACCGGGGGTTGCTGTTGGGACCGGGAAGACGCCACGGAACGGCGCCAGCAGGACGTCAGTTGTTGAAAACGCCCAGTGCACAAAACCGCCACCAGCAGTAGTGAAGAAGAATTTCAACACCACACGCAGAACCAAGAGCAGCTCAGCCAGACCGACGAAGGTATCGACCATGTAGCCGACTTTCTTCTTGTCTAACTTATAGAAATCCATCATGGATATCCTCCTTAATTAATACGTCAATGATAGTCCCCCTTCAGCGAATTTTCAAACTTTTATCCACAGCTTTTTGCGAACTTGGCGAAATAGTCGCTCACCAGCTTTTTTAAGAACCGTTCATGCGCGGACAGACGCTCGCCATTGCTTTTCCGGAGCCGCTCCCGCGCGGACGGTAGGCAATTTAAGCTGCGAATAATATTATCGCATCTTCATTGCCTACCGACCCGGCTCCGCTTCGGTTGAATCTCCGTCAAAGCAACGGCTCGCCCGACAGACTTCAAAAATTTGTGGGCTAGCTTGTGCCATCTAACTCATGGATTCTTTTATGGTCGAGGCCGTAGTAGTGGGCAACTTCGTGCCAGATTGTATGGCGGACCTGCTCGCGGACTTCTTCTTCGGTTTTACAGTATTGTTCCATCGACTGCTTGAAAATGGTGATTTTGTCCGGCAAGAGTTTGAGCGTGCCGTTGCGACGGGGCAACGGCACGCCCTCGTACAAGCCAAACAAAACTTCGTTAGGATACAGGTTAAGCTTTTGCCGCTGCTGCGGCGTAGGCAAATCCTCTACTATAAAAGCCACGTTTTTTAGATACTGCTGATAAAGCGGCGGGATAGCGGCAATCCCCTCCTCTATAAATTTGCCAAATTGCTCATCGCTAACCTGAACCATCGTTTTATTATACAAGTTAAAGCCGCCTCACATTTGAGCGCAGTGCAAGGAAGAACTGAGCAACGGACTGAGCCGTATTTAAATACGGCGAAGGAGTAGCTGAAGTTCTGACACAGCAATGCGCCAAAAGCCAAGCTGATTTTCGGCTATGCCGGAAAGTTAGCTTGGTGGTGTGTGGCGGCGATAAACAAAAAAGCGGCCACGAGGGTCGCTTTTTTGTACAGTGACTCGCCCGAAGGTTTATCACTGCACGAAAAGATCATTGCTGGGCTTTTCGTAATCACCTCACGATGATTACTTTAACTATACCCCGCCCCCATATGCCTTGTCAACAATCCTAATAGGTAGTTGAGATGCTTCTGCTTAGAGGCTTTTAGCCAGAGGTTAAAGGATTAGTGCAAATTATTTTTAATAAATTTCAAACGTAGTAAAATTTGCTCCACCCAGGCTTTTTCAGGAACCATTCACGCGCGGAGACTAAACTGGCGCATACGGTATATGGCACATACCTATGCCTGTTCTGGCCGAGAATTTCTGATGCTCGGCTTCAGCCGGCCAAAAAGTCGTAGCCTTCTCAACGGTTGTGGCAAATTTGCCGTCTTTTTTGTACTGATTATGCATATCAATCATATCTTGGGCAGCCTTTCTCTGAACGTCGTCTAAGTAAAAGATGGCCGAGCGATACTCATCGCCCACGTCAGGTCCTTGGCGATTCAGCTGCGTGGGATCGTGCATGCGGAAGAACTGCTTCAAAAGGCTTTCGTAACTGATTTTCTCTGGATCATAGATGATTTTGGTAACTTCGGCGTGGCCGGTCTTGTGGCTGGCTACATCCCAATAAGTTGGATGCTCGGTGTGACCGCCAATGTAGCCGACTTCAGTCTCCAAGACACCGGGCACTTCATCAAAATAAAACTGTACGCCCCAAAAACAACCGGCTGCAAAAATTGCTGTTTGATTCTTACTCACAGTTTTATTTTATCAAGATCGCCGTCCAGTACTGCCGCGCTCATGCCGTAAACTTCTTCATAGAAATTCGAATCCTTGTCTACACCGTTCAAAATAAATACTGGTTTGCCCAGATAATACGCTAGTCCCCACTCCATAGTGCCGTTGGGGCCGATGTAATTGGGCTTGCCCGGCTTGTCGTCATTTACAATCAAAACTGCGTCGCCGGCCGCCACCTCATTGAAATGGTCCATTGCCAGTTTTTGCTTACGCTTGAAGTGGCTGGGGTCATGCATCCAGGCTTTGACTTTAGTGATATCGTAATCGCCGCTTTCGCGCATCCGCTCAGCGGTTGCTGGCACCACAACTTTATAGCCTTTTCCTCGAAGTTCATCGGCTATTTCATTGACGTGCCGGTAAAAGCTCCCGCTGGAGCAAATGACAATGGTTTTTTTAGCCATCAATTAGCCTTCGAGTTTAAGACGTTTGATTAGCCAGTCGCGCGGCAGGATGGAAAGGAACCAGCCGGCGCGCGGGCCGCTGTCTTTGCCGATTAACGCCCGGTAAAGCGGCTGAAAAACCTGCTGAGGCGTTAGGCTGTGGCTTTCTTTGAATTCGTAGACAGCTTTGTGAAACCATTCGCCGTCGGCGCCTTCTGGCGCCGACGCGATTTTATCCGCTAAAGCCGCTAGATATTCCTTTTCGCCGTCATTAAACTGGCTAGCGTCGACATGGTCAGCCAGAGCGAATTTAACATCTTTCGGGGCCCATTTATCCAGCCACTGGTCAATATATTTGAGTTCGTCCTTAATAATCTCCAGGTTCTGATCCATTTCATAGTCTGGATCTGTGCGTCGAATAATTTCAATTGTTTTGTCTGCATCCTTTAGAGCCGCCTGATAGCTCGCCACGAGATGCGAGAACGGAACTCTGCTGATGACTGGATTGAGGTTAGTGCGGCAGATTTCAAGAAGTTGCTTTTCATCGTCGGTTTTATCTTCTTTGGCCAGCAGCTCGGCGTATTCATCAATCAGTTGTGAAACGCCGTTTTCCGGGTCAAAATACAGCCGTTTGCTGGGTGGGAAGCGCAGCATGAAAAAACGCACGATTTCTGGTGGTAACACCTGCGTTACCCCTTCGGCGTCCAGGCCGGTTCCCTTACTGGCGCTCATTTTTTTGGTATCACCAGCCATATTCACAAAATCATAGGGCACCGGCAGCGGCGCGGGGGCAGCAAAAACGTCTTTGACTATGGCCGCGCCAGTATCATAGCTGCCGCCTTTGGTGGCGTGGTCGCGGCCAAAGGGCTCAACGTTGACCTTTAGCAACCACCAGCGTGCCGGCCAGTCAATCCGCCAATCCAACTTCACATCGCCCTTAGTGTAATCAATCGTCTTTTGCTGGCCATCTTTGTCTTCGTAAATCAAGGTCTTGGCGACTTTATCGATTGATACGAAACGCCGTTTTTTCAGATAGCCATCTTCATTAACCTGAATCGGCGACCAGTCCTCGCCCAGTTTATGGCCGGAAATGCCTTCCAGGCTAGCGCGGATAGTGTCGGCGTTTTCCAGGGCTTTTTCGATAGCCTCGGTGAAGAAACCGGTTCGGTATTTATCATGGGTGTACATAAATTCAATGTCCATGCCAAGAGTTTTGCTGGGACGCTCCAGACCGCCGATGAAAAACTCGGCGTAAGATTTATCAGAGCCGTCAGGCGCCGGAATATCGCACAGTGATTTGCCGAGGTATTGTTCGTAATCCGCCGGAATATTTACCGGGATTTTTCGCAGCGCGTCTAGGTCATCTACATAGGCAACGTGCCGGGCCTGACGGCCGCGGCGGCGTAACTCCAAAAGGACGGCGTCACAAGTTAAAAGCTCGCGCAGGTGTCCTAAGTGATATGTGCCGGACGGCGAGCTGCCGGATTCAATCAAAATCTCGCCGTCCGGAAAACGCCGCACAATCTCATCAACTATCTTATTCAGCCACTGCATAGACTAAATTATAGCTGATAAGGCCTAGGAGATTTCGGTGATTTTGTAAGTTGTACCGTTGAGCTGTATCTTGGCACCAGCTTTTTGGCCCAGCAAGGCTTTGCCGATTGGTGATTCATCGCTGACTTTACCGTTTAAGGGGTCGGCTTCCATAGTACCAACTACCTGAAACTGCAGCACTTTGCCGTCTTTGAGCTTGACGGTAGAACCCAGCTTGACTACGCCATTGGACTTGGTTTTTTTAATCAATTGGCTGTTTTGCAAGATATGGTCCAGCTCGCTGATGCGGGTTTCCAGACGGTCCTGCTCTTCGCGGGCGGTTTGATATTCGGCGTTCTCTGATAAATCGCCCATTGAACGGGCAGTCTTAATCCGCTCGGCTACAGGGCCGCGCTCGGCTATTAAAGCAGCCAGCTCGTCTTTGAGCTCCTGCTGGCCTTCTGAGGTTAGATGAAATAATTTCTTCATGGTTAAACTAAACGCTTCTTTTCTTATATGATGCTTAAGCTTTGCTGACTTTCCCTAAATTTCGCCTGATTATATCAGCCCTTTGACGTATTGCCTAGGCTTTCTAGCAGCTTATCGGGTGTCAGTATTTGAGTGTCGGTTTGAGTTCGATGTTTGAGTTCGGCGCTGCCGTCATCAGCGAGGGTTTTGGCGCTGATTACCACCCTGTTTGGCAGTCCGATTAGGTCCGCATCGTTGAGTTTTTCTCCGGCCGACGCTTGCCGGTCATCATATAGTACTCCAACGGCATTTTCTGTCAATCGTTTATATAGACTTTCGGTGGCCTCTAACACCTTAGGGTCTTCGCCCAGACCGATTAAATAGACCTGGAATGGCGCTACGGCGGCCGGCCAAACCAGCCCATGCTCATCAGCGAATAGTTCGGCCAGCAGGCCCATCAAGCGGCTGATGCCAATGCCGTAACTGCCGGCAAAAACTGGCTGCTGAACACCCTTTTCATCAGTATAAAACAGGCCCAGCGGCTCTGAATAGCGCGAGCCAAAGGTAAAGATATTGCCGACTTCAACGGCTTTTTTCTCGGTCAACTCTTCCCTGTTAAGTCCCAGATCACCTAAAACTTCATCGCTTAATACTTCTTTATTGACGGCCAGTTTTTTGGCCTCGCTAAGGTAAACCGTGTCTTCGCCGATGCCGGCGATGGTCTGGAATTCATGACTGAATTTGGCAAACGGCCCGCCGCTGGCAAAGGTTTTATAGGTGATATCACCGATGCCCAGCCGTTGGTACACCTTATGATAAGCCTGCTCCGCCGCTTCATAGAATTTATCGTGCTCTTCTTTATCTCGACTGAATGAATAGAGGTCTTTCATGATGAATTCTCGGCCGCGCATCAGGCCGGATTTACTGCGCAGTTCGCGGCGCAGTTTAGTCTGGAACTGGTAGGCATAAACTGGCAAGTCTTTGTAGGAATTTATGAACTGGGTCATTAGCCGAGTCATTGGCTCTTCGTGGCTCCAGCCAAAGCCCACCTCCGAGTCATCGCCCAGGGCAGCCTTGAACCAAACGTCGACTTTATCATCGTCCCAGCGGTCAGTGGATTTCCATAAGCCGGGGTGTTGAAGGGTGGAAAGTAAGACTTCCTCGCCGCCGATAGCGTTCATTTCTTCGCGGACTATCTGCTTGATGTTGTCGATAACCATCATTCCCAGAGGTAAATAGCTATAAACTCCGGCCATTTCTTTGTGCACGTAGCCGGCGCGCATCAGCAACTGGGCGTTTCTGGCGGTTTCGTCAGAGGGGTTGTCCCGGCGGGTTTTAGTAAAAAGTTGGCTGCGCTTCATAACAGTTCAATTCTATCATTAATGAAAGTGGACGCCGAAAGCGATAATGTTATTGGCCATATGCACCAGCATGCCGGCATATAGGGCGCCAGTATTTTCGCGCAGATAGACCAGCACTACCGACAGTAAAAAAGTGTCCACGGCACCGGACCACAGCAGACCGCTGTCGTTTTCCGACAGGTGGGCCGCGCCGAACAATAGGCTGGTAATAAGCAGCGCCGGCAGGTAGCGCATTTTGGAGCGCAGGCCGGAATAAAGATAGCCGCGAACCAGGGTTTCTTCGCCCAGCGGCGGCAGGATTACCAGAGCGATAAAGGCCAAGACACTATCTGAAAAAGTCTGAAGAGTATTAAAACCGATATCTTGCTGTTCATTAGTAATAGACGGCGCGACTAGGTTGATGATGACGCCGGCGATAATTAAAGCAGCGTAGAAAATTACAAAGCCCAGGGCGGCGCGGCGCAAGTCGCGCCAAAGCGGCCGGCGCCCCAGGCCAATACTGTGAAGTTTTAGGCCGCGATCTTTTAGCACCAAAAATACCAGGCCGACGGCCATGGCTTCGGCCAGCAATATGTAAATAAACTGTGCGGCGTTAGAGTTGTCCAGCGAGGTGTCGGCGCCCACAGCACTTAGCAATATCTCGGCAATTACCCCGGCGATAATCTGGCTGACAATGAAAATCGCCAAGCCGGTGATTATCACCCGCCAAGGCCCACCAAAGCTGGAGACCTTAGACTTCACGGTATCTTTAGAAATAGCGGTGGACATCTACGGCGGTTATTAGGGCCATCAAACTCAAAAGTACTATCATGCTGACGCCCACCAGGCGCTCTTCCATCAGGCGGCTGAGCGGTCGGTGAAAGATACCGCGGCTGACCCAAATCATAAATACCCGGCCGCCATCCAGCGCCGGAATAGGCAAAGCATTTACCAGCGCCAGGGTTAGCGAAATAACCGCGATCAGCCACAATACAAAATTAATCCCCAGGCTGCCGCTGCCCCATAGGGCTTCGGCAATAGCTACCGGACCGCCTACCTGCGACGTGGCCTGAGTTTGCCCGTTCTCTCGCGCTTGGTGGTTGTGGGTTGTCAAACCGGCAATGGCCGATCCCAGACCGGCGAAAGTATCGCCCAGACCTTTGAAAGTCAAAACCACCAACTGTTTGGTGAAACCAACGGCTACCACCGGCGCGCTCCAGGTGCTGCGCTGGATTTGGATGTAAGTTGGTTCGATGCCTAAATAGCCTTGCGGGTTGTTGGTTTTGAGGCTGGCCTGGACGGTTCGTTTGCTGAGTAATTGCACAGATTGACTTTGCGCTTCACCGTTCCTCGTATAAGTTACTGTCACCCGCTGACCGGCGAAGGACTGAGTGGCGTCATGGGTCTGCGCGATAGTGTGGACTTGAAGAGTCTCTTGGCCGTTGCCGATCGATTGCAGTAGGTCACTGCTACGTAGGCCGGCCTTAGCGGCCGGTGAACCAGGCACAATCGCCCCTACTCTGACTTCCTGGCGAATAACTTTAGTGTCGCTGGCAACTGTGAACTGATCTTGGCCGGCGCTGTCCTGGGTAATAATTTTAGGCATGCCAATCCAGGCCAGCGCCGTTAAAATAACCAGCCCAGCTAGTATATTCATGCCCACACCAGCCAGCAGGATTTTAGTCTTAACCCAAACGCTGGCGGCGCCAAAGCTGTTCTTGCGCGTATCGGAATCGTGTTCACCCCTAAGCTTCACAAAACCGCCCAGCGGCAGCCAGTTAACACTTAAAAGCATGCCGCTGCTAAGCCGCCGGCCCAGAGCCCGCGGCGGAAAGCCCAGACCGAACTCATCCACGCCGACGCCGTTACGCCGAGCAACGATAAAATGTCCCCATTCGTGGACCAGAATCAGGCCTACAAACAGGATTAAAGCCAGCAGGAATAAGGCCAGTTGCATATAAGCATTTTAACACGGGTGAACTGAGCCGGGACTTAGAGGCTGGTGATTTCCTGCTCTTTGGTTTTGGCCAGCGCGTCAATGTCGGTTTTCTGCTTGGCCATGGCTTCGTCTAGCTGTTTTTTAAAGCGTTCCAAATCGTCCCGGGTGATGGTCTTGGCCTTTTCGGCGGCTTCGGTTTTTTCGATGGCTTCGTGGCGGATTTGGCGAGCAGAAATCATGGTATCTTCGACTTTTTGGCCGAGAACTTTGACCATTTGCTGGCGGGTTTCGCTAGTCAATGCCGGGATCTGAATCCGGACCACATGACCGTCGTCAGTGGGCGTTAGGTTAAGACTGGGGTTATCACGTATCGCGGTGGCAATAGCTTGCAAATTACCCGGGTCAAACGGCGTAATTTGCAGCAATTGGGCCTCTGGCGCCGTGACGTTAGCTACGGTCTTTAGTGCCATCTGCTGGCCGTAAGCCTCTACCATGACACCGTCCAGCATCGCCGGATGTGCCCGACCAGTGCGCAGCTTGGCCAATTCGGCCTTAAAGTGTTCGGTGGCGGCTGTTAGCTTGGTTTTGGTATCTTCTAAAGCTTGGGAGGGATTCATATTAACCTAATTATACGATATTATATGATACTTTGGCGTGCTTGAAAAATAGGCGCTAAGGTGTTATAGTCTGCCACAGAGTTGAGGCTTTACCGTTCGCGAACGAGCTTTGGCTCGTTCTTTTTTTGACCAGGGATTCCGATCGAAGGAGACCCATTGACGATGATTTGTTCGTACATGCTTTTCTACGGCTTGCCGTTGGCCCTCAGCTACAGCGCCGAGCTCCTGCGACAAATGGAACCGGCCAGTTGGGAGTACCAGTGCGTAACCGCCAGCCGGGCTTTGACCTGCGTTGCCGCGGCCTGGTACACGGCCCTCCACCCCCTCGGGGGCATGGGCATGGTTTGCCTGTTCCTGATGTTCAATCTCAGGACAGTCAATCTGTACCAACAGCCAGCCACGTACCCTAAGTCCAATCGATAAGGAGCGCAGCATGGGTGCAGGAAGACGTACGTTCAACGAAGCCCAGAATGGCTTCAACGATTCACTACGCGGCCGCGCCGACAAATCGGTGGGCCGGCTGCTGTCGGCCATCGGCTTCAGCGCCAACGGCGCCACCTTGACGGGCTTCATGCTGTGCATGGGGGCCGCGGTAATCTGGAGTTTTCAGACCCGCGCGCCCGGCCTGTTCTGGTGGGCTCTCCCGGTCTTCCTGCTGGGAGCGCTGTTCGACCTGTTCGATGGCTCCGTGGCCAGGGTCAGAAACACCAAGACCCTCTTCGGTGAGCAGCTTGACACCGCCTGCGACAAGGTGGTGGAAGCCACTGCCGTGGCGGCGCTGGTCTGGGTCATCACCGGCAGTGTGGCCGCCGTCTTGGCGGTTGCCGCCACGGCGGGCTCGATCATGGTCAGCTACATGCGCACCAGGGCCGAGAAGCTCGGCCTGAACGGCAAGGTGGGCTTCGGCGACCGGCTGGTGCGACTGGTGGCGGTCGGCATTTGCGTGCTGATCGGTCACTGGTACGGCGGCTTTGTGCCGGCCCTCGGCGTACTCAACGCCTTGGCCTGGCCGACTGCCGTTTGGCGCCTGCTGTCCATCCGGAAGCAGCTGCTCGCGCAGGGCACGCCATGACCGAGAGGCTCATTCTCTACGTCGCGGCTGCGGCCCTGTTCCTGTCCACTTGCGCCCTCGTGCTTCTTTGGGAGCCCACGAGCCGCAAACAGTGGCTGGGAGTCAGCGTGGAATCCTGGCTGCTAACCATGCTCTGCGTGGCCAGCGTCGGGTTGCTCTTCTGGGGCCGGCATGTTTAGCCACGACCGGCCTCCTTGAAATCCTCGCCCGCTCGGGCTTGAGGTCGCCCCAGAAATGGGGCGTTTGGCGGCGCCAGTGGGCGCCGCATTTTAATTCCGATTAGATTTGTTCGCCCAGGGCAAAACGCACCAGGCGTTTGACCACAATGTTTTCGCCCAACTTGGCGATGTGTTCTTTAACGTAATCGTCGACCGTTTTTGAGGGGTCTTTAACAAACTCCTGCCCCATCAGCTCATCAACGTCTTTAGGAGCGCTGGCGGCCACATGCAGGCACAAATTCTTGACCAGCTCCTGGAATTCGTCGGTTTTGGCTACAAAATCAGTCTCGCAGTTAACCTCTACCAACACACCGATACGGCCGTCGTGGCTATAGCTGCCAATCAGCCCGGCGCTGGCTTCGCGGCCGGCACGCTTGATAGCTTTATCAAAACCCTTTTTGCGCATCGCGGCGGCCGCTTTATCAAAATCGCCGCCGGCTTCTACCAGCGCTTTTTTGGCATCGGTGATACCAGCGCCGGTCTGCTCGCGAAGTTTTTTAATATCTTCAATAGAAATATCGGCCATTTTCCTAACCATCCCCTTCTGCTTTAACTTCTTCTTTTTTGACTTTTTCGGCAGCTTCGGCAGCCGGTTTAGCGGCCTTGGCTTCAGCCGGTTTTTCGGTCTTATCAACCGGAGCGACTTTGACCTTGGCCTTACCGGCTTCAATTGCCGCCTGGACGTAGTCCAAAATCAGGTTGATAGTCTTGGTGGCGTCGTCGTTAGACGGAATTGGGTAGTCGGCGTCGCGCGGGTCGGCGTTGGTATCGATTAAAGCCACGACTGGAATGTGGAGTTTGCGGGCCTCTTTAACGGCTAAATCATCGGTTAGGACGTCCACCACAAAGACTGCTCCAACTTTGGCCGCCATCTCTTTGATACCGCCATACAGCCGGTTCATTTCGTCGATTTCCTCCTGGAAACGTTGGACTTCCAGCTTGTTGTAGCGATTGGCTAGCTCACCGGTAGCCATGCGGCTTTCCAGGTCCTTAAGGCGCTTGATGCGGCTGCCGATAGTGTTGTGGTTGGTCATCATGCCGCCCAACCAGCGTTCGGTAACGTAAGGCATACCGGTGGCAATTGCTACTTCTTTAACCTTGTCTTTAGCCTGGCGTTTGGTGCTAACCAGCAGCACTTGCTTACCGCCAGCCGCGGTCTGGGTCAGAAACTCCAAGGCCGAGTTGAGACCCTCCACGGTTTTGGTCAGGTCGATAATGTGGTTGCCATCGCGCTTACTATGAATATAGGGCGCCATGCCGGGGTGCCAGCGGCTGGTCTGGTGACCAAAGTGCGCGCCGGCTTCTAATAATTGTTTAATGTCTACGTCTGTAGCCATCGGTAATCCTTTCTCTTGGTAAGGCGATTACCCGGTTAGTCCTGCACGGAGGTAACCAGGAGGATTAATTCACCTCACTGCTTAATATTGACCTCTGTATTGTATCTCTGTTAAGGGGATTTTGCAAGGGGTCACGCCGAAGGATTTCTTAAGCCCAGCCATTGACCCAGAGGGGTAAGACCGCTATAATCAGCGGGTTATTTATGAAAAAGGATATTCACCCCACCAGCTATCGCCCAGTGGTCTTTCAGGACAGTAACGACAACACTACTTACCTGACCCGTTCCACCGTGGCCACCGAAGAAACCATCACCTTGGATGGCGTGGAATACCCATTGGTCAAAGTTCACATCAGCTCCAGCTCGCACCCCTTCTTTACCGGCGAGGAACGCATTGTGGATGTAGAAGGCCGAGTCGATAAGTTTAAGGCCCGCCAAGAAGCTGCCGCCAAGGCCAAGCAGGCCAAAGCCGCCGCCAAACCCAAAGCCGCCAAAAAGATGCGCCTTGATGAAACCCAAAAGTTGGGCGGCGCCAAGACCGCCAAGAAAAGCTCTTAGTCGGTATCGCCCTTGCCCAAGTCGTTTAACAGCTCTATGAGTTTGGCTTTTTTGATTTTAGCGCAGTCGATTGCCTGTTCGTGGGCGATAATGTAGCCCTGGAGTAAACGCTGCAACCGGATAGCGTCGCTACGCCACAAAAAATGCAGAGAAAAAGGGTTAGTAACAAAAAAACGCGAAGACATGTGCACCGAACCGAAAAACGGGCCGATATCAGCCTCGACACTCAAGATGTCGCGGACGGGCGCACTGGTAATCTTGGCCACGCCGAAAAAATAATGATTTGCCACAGTCACTTTCTCCCTGTCCAGTGTCACAGTGTCCGGAAACAGAGTGAATGGGAAAACTGTGTTAGCTTTGAATAATATCTCGTGTGACTTGCGGGTCGCGTCCAATAGCTTTTTGGGGCCGGACGATGGCTTTGGGGTTGCTTTGGAAGCTGCCTGGCGGAATATGCCACGTTTAATCATGGCCCGCCTGATGGCTTCAAAGACGTCAACGACGGAATCGGCAGCGTTTTCTGGAAGGTTATCTTTAGTGGGCACACTAACTCCCTACCACCTTTATTATAGACCCTGAGACTTAAAAAATGTAATCTGTAACCATGGACTCTCAGGAGCAAAACTTACGAGCGGAGTTGACGGAGCTGCAAACTAAGTTGCAGGCGCCGGATATTTATAGTTCCAAAGAATATCCTAAGTTGGCTAAACGCCAAGGCGAGCTAGAAGAACTTATCGGATTATTTGATAAGAGGAAGGCTCTTCAAAAGCAAATCGGAGAAACTGAACAATTCGCAAAGGAAAATCCTTCTTTGGAAGAAGACGCAAAAAAGGAGAATAACTTTAATCAAACGCTCCTTGGTTCAATAAATGACGCTATAAGCGAGAAGCTGATGCCCAAAGATCCTAATGACGAACGCGACGCGGTGGTGGAAATCCGGGCCGCCGCTGGCGGCGATGAAGCCGCGCTTTTCGCCGGTGATTTATATAGGATGTATAGCCGCTGGTGCGAAAAGCGCGGCTTCAAGACCGAACTAATCGGCGAGAGTCCGGCCGAAGGCGGCGGCTTTAAAGAAATTATTTTTATAGTCCGCGGCGATAATTCCTACGGCCGGCTGAAGTTTGAGGCCGGCGTGCACCGGGTACAGCGTGTACCGACTACCGAAAGCCAGGGCCGGATTCACACCAGTACGGTAACTGTTGCGATATTGCCGGAGGCCGAAGAAACCGATATTGAAATCAAGCCCGAAGACATTCGCATCGACATTTTCCGCAGCAGCGGCCCCGGCGGCCAGTCGGTTAATACGACCGATTCCGCCGTGCGCATCACTCACCTGCCGACTGGCATTGTAGTTTCGCAACAGGATGAGAAGAGCCAAATCAAAAACAAAGCCAAGGCTATGAGCGTGCTCCGCTCGCGCCTGCTGGCCGCCAAAATTGAAGAAGAACAAAAGCAGCTCACCGACGCCCGACTGAAACTTATCGGCAGCGGTGACCGCAGCGAAAAAATCCGAACCTATAACTTCCCGCAGGACCGCATCACCGACCACCGCATTGGCTATAGCCGCTCTAATTTGCCAGGAGCTCTAAATGGTGAGATTGATGACATCATCGAAAGACTCCAGGCCGCGGAACTTGAAATAATTAAGGCCGGCCAATGAAGTACTTAATAACCGGTGTGGCCGGCAGCGGCAAATCCACGATTGCCAAAGAATTATCCAAACGTGGATTTGCCGCTTATGACACCGAAATGGGTTTTAGCTACCACGTCAATAAAAAAACCGGCGAGCGAGTGGCCTACCCGGCTAATCCGACGATTGAATGGTACGACCAGCACGAGCGCGTTTTTGACGAAAAAGTCTTGGAAAACTTATTCAAAAAACATACTAACGAGGACTTATTTATTTGCTCTATCACCGCCAACCAGAAGAAATACTACCCTCAGTTCGATAAGATTTTCCTGCTCAGCGCCGACGACGAAACGATTGTGAAACGAATCGAGGAACGTACCGATAACCACTTTGGCAAGCACCCACTAGAGCTTAGGCACATTCTTGGCCGCAAGCAAGAGTTTGACGACGAGCTAAAGGCCGCTGGCGCGGCGGTGATTGATTCTACACAGTCGCTGGACGCTGTTGTCGACAATATTCTAAGCCATCTGCAATGAATATTCTAAAAGCCTTGGCCGATGGTACTAGCCGGCTGACCAAAGCTGGTATTGGTACCGCGCGGTTGGATACCCTGGTACTAATGGAAGATATCCTGCACCGCGAGCGGTCTTGGATTTTAGCCCATCCGGAAGGCGAGCTTACAACCAATCAACTGGACCGTCTGCAAAATAAGCTAAAGCGCCGGGCGACGCACGTTCCTTTGGCCTACGTCCGCGGCCACACCGAGTTTTACGGGCGGCGCTTTAAGATTAACCGCCATGTTCTGGAACCACGCCCGGAGTCAGAAACCATGATTGAGCTACTGCTGAAGCTAAAGTTACCTGACAACCCGGTAATTGCCGATGTCGGTACCGGCTGCGGAGCCTTGGGGATTACCGCGGCGCTGGAAATAGCCAATGCTCAGGTGGATTTATACGATATTTCCAGCGCCGCTCTGGGCGTAGCCAAGCATAATACCCAACTGCACGAGTTACACCTGCACGCCCGTAAAATGGATTTGCTAAGCCGGCCGCTGCGCGACTACGACGCGGTGCTAGCCAATCTGCCCTACCTACCGGATGACTGGCAGATGCACCCGTCGATTCTTAAAGAGCCACGCGTGGCATTCATCGGTGGCAAAGACGGTCTGGATTTGTACCGCCGCTTGTTCAGCCAACTCCAGAAACGCCAAACCCAGTTTGTTCTAACCGAATCACTACCGCCGCAGCACCCGGCCTTAGTCCAAATCGCCCAAGACCACGGCCTCAAACTCCTCAAATCGCAAGATTTTATTCAAGTTTTTGCTAATCTCTAAGAATGAAGAAGATTATTTTTGACTTCGATGGCACGCTGGCTGACAGTTTTGAGACTTTGCTGGGTTTATTCGGCGAAATAACTGGCCGCCAGCAGAAGCTGACGGCCGAAGAAATCAATAAGTTACGCGGCAGCTCTATCCGGCAAATTATGAAGCATCTAAAGGTTCGGCCTTGGCAGATTCCGCGCTTGGCCCTGCGGGCCAAGCGCCTGATGGGCCCCAAAATAAAGGATATTAAGACCTTTCCTGAGCTGCCTGCTGTTATAAAGGATCTGCACCGGGACGACTACGAAATGTTCATTCTAAGCACTAACAGCCCGGATAATATATCGGCCTTCCTGAAGACTAATGGCCTAGACAGCTATTTTATTAGAATCTATGGCGATATTGCCCTGCTGCGCAAGTCGGCGGCTCTAAGAAAGATTATCAAACAAGAAAAATGGGCGGCAAAAGATGTCATTTACGTGGGCGATGAACAACGAGATGTTGAAGCCGCCCATAGAGCCGGCATAAGAATCGTCGCCGTAAGCTGGGGTTTTAATTATGCGAAAGTCCTGGAACAAGCCAAGCCCGATGCTCTAGCCACTACGCCGCAGGCACTTTTGCGACTTTTAAGAAATACTTAAATACGGGATGATCCTTAGCGGGGCTGATCGCAACCTACAGTTATGTGGCTGCTGTCGTCTGAGCGATAGTTGACATAAAGAGTGGCGCAGTGGCTTACATGCTTAGGCAAGGAGTAAGTTTGGCCATAAATCGTATACGGTATCTGAGCCGACGTGTCCGACCCCCCAGGCGTAGAAGAGTCCGCAGAGGTATATTCAGTGTTTTGCGTATTGCCTAGTGACTGAAAACCCTGCGAGACTAATGATTTTGATATGTCGCTTAAAGCCTGCTGCTGTGTTACCCCGCCGTATGTTAAGGTTGCAAAATTGACAGTTTCGGGTTGAACATCTATGCCAAAGATGCTCCCTGGAAAAGTCTGAGTAGTCCACTGGTCATAGTCAGCGCTCGTATAGCTTGGCCATTGAATCTTTTGCAAAAAATTAAATTGGGAGGTAATTGATCGGTTATATAGACTAATGAGTCCGAATACAATCAATATGGCAACCATAATAACTATAAGCTTATTGCTCTTGCCGGGCGTCATTCCGCTTATATTATGTCTTACTTAGCACCCTATTCAAACTAATTACTAATTGTCACTAAGCCAAGGGCTTAGTTCGTGGGCGTGTTGCCTAGGGTCGCGTCTAGCGTAATGGTCTTACCGTTACGAATAATGGTCAAGGTAACTTTATCGCCAGGTTGATATTGGCTAAGGGCACCAGTGAGGCTGGTTTTGTTATCCACACTAGTACCGTTGACTTTGGAGATTATGTCGCCGGCCTGAACTCCGGCATTATCGGCCGGACTGCCGGCCACTACCGCCGGATTACCCTGCCCGTCACCAATTACGTAAGCGCCGTTATTAACACTCAAGCCGTATTGCTCGGCAATATCCGCCGTGATGGAAACATAGCGCACGCCCAGGTAAGCCTGCTGCAGCTTGCCGGTTTTAAGTACGCTGTTGACTAAGCCTTTGAGATCGTTGATGGGAATTGAAAAACCAATGTTCTGAGCGTCGGCGGCAGTCGCCGTGTTGAGGCCAATTACCTGGCCGTTGATATTGACCAGCGGGCCGCCGGAGTTGCCTTCGTTGATAGCGGCGTCGGTCTGGAAGAGATCGGTTAGGTTCTCTGAATCGGAAGTGTCACCTGTGATATCGCTGCCGCTGCTGCTATCACCGGCCGTAAGATCACGGCCATAGCCAGAAATGATGCCGGAAGTCACAGTATTTTGGAACTGGCCTAGGGCGTTGCCGATGGCCACTATCCTGTCGCCGACTTGGACTTGGCTGGAATCACCCAAAGTGGCCGGTACTAATTTTTTGCCGTTGAGGTTAGGAATCTTAAGGAAAGCTACGTCCAGCGGGTTGGTGTCCGCGGTGCGGCCGATGACCTGGACATTTTTATACTGCGTACCGTCGGCCAAGGTTACATTAACGGTTGTGGTTCCGGCCGGCACCACGTGGCGGTTAGTCATAATTACGCCGTCGCTGCTAATTATTACACCAGTGCCGGCGGCTTCTTCATCCTGAGTTTGGTTAAAGCCGAAGAAGTCCTGGCTGGTGACCTGTGTTTGAACGTCAATGGAGACCACGCTCTGGCCAACATTCTTAGCGATTTGCGCGATTAACTGGCTCTCGTCAGAAACGTATCGCTGCTGGGTTGAAGTGCTGCTATCGATAATCGCATGGTCATTATAGGTACGCGCGCCCAGCCAGCCGCCGCCAAAGCCAAAAGCGAAAATAATTAAGATTGCCAGCCCAAAAGCCACCGCGCGGTTGGGTCGTTTGGCTTTGGCGGCGTTGGCCCAATCAACTTTTGGAATTTTGGGCAGCCGGTCAGGCCGCGTAGAATAGCTAACCATCTTACTAGAGCTAGATTTTTCTTTATCGTCTGCCATACCCACCCTCTATTTTAATGATTATACTGAAAACTCACTGAGATATGTTTGTTTTTGCCGAAATTCCTCGGGAAAAGCAGCCCGAGCATCGAATTTATTTCGTGCCCGGCGCGATGAGAAACCCCGAAGGGGTGTCTTATCAGCCGGAGCGTTGGCGTAGGCGTTAGATTGTTGTGCCGGTCCAGTCGGAGAGCAGGAAGACAATTAACAAAATGGCGCACATAAACAGCAGTAGCTGGCGGCTCAGCCCACGGCTGAGCCGCCCCGAAGCGTCCAAATAATAAAGCGCCGCCAGACCATAACCAATGGTCGTCAAAATAACGATAATCTGGGCTATTGAGCCGTAATATAGCAACCAGTGACCAAGCACAAAAGCCAAGCCAGCGGCAAAGTAGGCCCAAACGTGAGCCAGTAGCACCGTAATAGACTCCTCAAAACTGGTCAGGAAGTGCCGGGCGGCCAGATAAGTTATGGCCCATGTCCCGGCTACTAAAACCAGCAAAGAGGCATCGCCAAATTTTAAATAAAGCGCCGCCAGACCCAATAATTGGCCCAACATGGCCTGGGCCGAAACACTCAGGACATCCGAGCGCGGCTTTAGCCAAACCAGCCAGCCGACCCAGGCAATTGCCCAGAATAACTGCCACCACTCCACCGAAGTATTGGCCATAAACAGCACCAGCGCTACACCCACCAGTAAGTCCACCCCACTGGCGATGATGTTGGCCGTCCAATAGCGCGGCTGGACGGCAAAAATTCGCCATTTACTGATTAGAATGAGCAGGATAGCCAGACCAACAAAATCAATACGCACCAAAATATAAGCCACCAGCGGCAGCAAAATCTTCACCACAATGTGGATTACAGAGGAAAAGCCGCGCGCTGGCTTGATTTTAGCTCGGGCTCCGGCAATTTTATTGAGAGGAATTCGCAACATCTTCACCCAAGATTATAACAAAAGCCGTGCCGGGCGGCGGCGTAATGCCGGAATTGGCTGGCAGGCTGGTTCGGGCAGTGGTGCTAAAGCGCCCTTCCAGATAATGTCGGGTGTACTTATCTTTGCCGCCGCTCAGATCAACTACTACCGTATTTTCCGAATTGGTAGTATTGGCGTCGCCGACCACGGTCGTGTTGTAGCCATAGGTCTTAAGTACGGCCTGCTCTGTAGTCGCAACGCCGGGCACATCGGTAGCATTGTAGATGGCCACCGGCGCATTTTCCTTGGCCAGGAAACCATCGCGCAGATTGGTGTGCACAAAGGCCTGGATGTCGCTGTAATTGAATAGTCCGGCCCTGGGTTCATCAATAGACAGGCCGTTCATATTAGAAGTCGCCACTAATTGATTGGGCGGGGTCACAAAATCCAACGAAGTTATTTGATTGGCAGGAATTTGCGAAGTTATCTGGTACAGGCGGCTGGTGTCGTTGAGTGACAAGTCTGTAAAGACGTTGTTCCCCAGGCTGTTCAGCAAATCGGAGATTTTGATGGGGTTAGAAAAGGTACCGACGCTAAAGGCCTTGCTTTTGATGCCGACTATCAGGGCTCGCTGGCGCTGGCTGCGGGCGAAGTCGGAACTGGTCTCGCGGCTGCGCGCGAAAAGCAAAGCCTGCGCGCCATTCATGGTCTGCACGCCTTCCTTGGCAATCACCGAATTACCGTGATTCTCCCAGGCAATAGTCGGGTCGTAAAGTTCGGTAGGAGCAGCGCTAGGCCAGTTAAGCTCGTTTGGCGTCACATTAAGCGATACACCGCCAAGGTTGTCAACCACGTCCTGAAAAGCCTTAAAATCAACTACCACATGGTAGTTAATTGGCACGTTGATAACCGGCTGCAGGGTTTTATCCAACAGCGCCAGGCCGGCGGCCTCCTGCCCGGCCAGAGTTTTGGCTTTGGAGTTCTCTTTGCCAAAAGCGTAGGCGGCGTTAATCTTCTGGTAACCATTGCCGGGGATTTTTACCCACAAATCGCGCGGGATGCTCAGCAGCACGGCCTTGTGATTAATGGGGTCGATGCTGGCCAGCATGATGGTGTCGGTGAGGTCGGGGCCGTCGTGCCCCGGTCCGCCAATGCCCAGCAGCAAAATATTCACCCGGCCATCGCCCTCGCCTTTCAGCTGGTTAATATCGATATTTTCGGCCAGAGCCGGCGCTTCGCCGCCACCACGGAACAAGTGACGTTCGGTGTTATAAATCTTAAGACCAAAATAACCGGCGCCCAGCACCAACAAAGCCAACAACGTCAGGGCGCCGCGTTTGATAAAAGTCCGCAGCCGCGATTGCTTGCTGCCAAAATAATGCTTCTTTTTGGATTTTTTGCCGCCTTTATCGCCGTCATCGTCTAAAATTATCGGCTCGTCCAATAGGGCCAGCGTTTCGGCGGCTTCCGGTGATTCGACAGCGCCATGCGGGCCGTTGTTGGCGGCATGGAACCCGTCCGCACGACGATAGCTATCAGCCAAACGGTCAGCCGGCGCCGACGGGCTGGGCCGATAAGAACGATTTACGGGCACGCCTAATTGACGGCCGCTGCCTACCATACCATCAAGCGAAGCCGAAGGTCGCTTCGGCTTCCTAAAGTGTTTATGCTCGTCCATTAACAACGTATAGTATAGCATTGGCCGTCGGCCTGCCAACCCCTCGGGGCTCTCAGTTTATTCTGGGTATATATTAGGTAGAATGAGTGGCTGACCGCTATAATAAGGTTAATCATAATGGATATCAAACCACCTAAATCTTCCAAAAAACGCTTTGGAAAACACTACGTGAATGAGTCATCGGCAGCTGAATTTGCCGCACCTGACACGTTAAGAGGCGGTGGCTGGCAATCAACCCTTTCGACAATCCTGCTTTTTACGCTGGCGCCAATAATCGCCCTTCTCATCGCCGCTTACGGCTTGCAAAGCTATCAGGTAGACGGCCAGAGCATGGAAACCACTTTGCAAAACCACGACCGGCTAATAGTCGATAAGATTCCCCGCACTTGGTCGCGGATTACCCGCCACCCTTACGTACCCAAGCGCGGCGATATTATTGTTTTTAACCAGAACGGACTGTTTGGCGCCAACGGCTTGGCCGAAAAGCAACTTATCAAAAGGGTTATTGGCTTGCCCGGCGACCACCTGGTAATCAACAACGGCCACTACACCATTTATAACGCTCAGCACCCTAATGGATTTGATCCCGACACTTCTAGCGGTTATAAGATAACCCAACCGACTTTTCCCACCGGACCCTATAGTAACGTCACTCTTAAGGCCGGCCAGATTTTTGTTTCCGGCGACAACCGGGCCAACTCCGAGGATTCTCGAGCCTTTGGCCCGATTAATGCTAATCAGGTTGTCGGCCAGCTGATATTACGAATTATTCCTCTCGGCAAAGCCGAGCGCTTCTAGCGCACGATTTTGTCAAACGAGCCCCTAGCTTTCAGCGAGCCTGTTTTGTACTAACAGCTACTCATGGCGACGCAGCGTTCGCGGAAAGCTGGGGGCGAGTCAATTATGTGTTCAGCTACTTTAAAAGTTGTTCGCTTATGCGCGATAGCTCATCTTCAGAGCTAAAATGAATAATTAACTGTCCACCCTTGGCTGTATGCTTAATTTTGACATCTGTAGCTAATCCTTGACTTAGATTCTTAGTCAGCGTGGTCTCACTAGCGGTGTTAGCCCGGGCTTTATCGGAGTTAGCACCCTTCTTAGCGGCGACGGCGAACTGTTCTGCCTGGCGCACCGTCCACCCGTTGTCCAGGATACAACGCAATAATTCGTTTTGTTTATCTGGTAGATTTTTTAGGGCTAATATCGCTCGGGCGTGGCCTTCGCTAATCTTACTATCTGCCAAAGCTTGGCGCGCTTCATCCGGTAGATTAAGGAGTCGGCTGAGGTTGGATACAGTGCTGGGGGCTTTGCCTAACTTTTGGGCAATCTCTTCCAGACCAAGGTTAAATTGCTGTTGTAATCGATACACCGACACTGCTTGCTCTAACGGTGACAAGTCTACTCTTTGAATATTCTCTATTAGCGCCAGTTCCACTTGCTCTAATTCTTCTAAAGAACGAACGATAGCCGGTATTTGCTTCAACTGGGCAGCCTTGGCGGCCCGCCAGCGGCGCTCGCCGGCTACTACTTGGTATCCGTTTTGCGCTCTAACCACGATAATTGGCTGCAGCACACCATGACGCTTTACCGAACTAGTTAGTTCGGCGAGCGCCGCCGCATCGAACTCCCGACGCGGCTGCCCCGGGTTGGGCTTAATGTCCTGAATAAGAATTTGTTGCACGCGGTGCTTATCTTCCTCCATCATGGAGGTGTCCAAGTCTTTAGGAATCAGTGTATCCAGGCCTTTGCCCAGCGCCATTTTCTTAGCCATTGGTTCTCTTTTCTACTTCTTTGGCCAGTGATTTATAGGCCCGCGCCCCTTTGCTCCATTTGTCGTGTTCGGCAATGGTTTTGCCAAAACTGGGCGCCTCGGCCAAGCGTACATTGCGCGGTATCACTGTATCAAATATTTTATCACCAAAGTGGCTTTGCAGCTCGGCTTTCACCTGCTCTGAGAGCGAGTTGCGGTTATCGTATAGAGTGACCACCACGCCCAGAACATTCAAATTGGGATTAAGGCCAACGCGTACTTGTTGGATTGTACTCAGCAGCTGAGTCAAGCCTTCCATGGCGTAATACTCGGCCTGCACCGGTATTAGCACTTCGTCGGCGGCCGTCAAAGCATTCACCGTTAATAAACCCAGGCTAGGCGGGCAATCAATCAAAATATAGTCGTAGTCCAGATTATCCAGGATGTTTTTGAGTTTCAGCTCGCGGTAGGGTTCGTCGACCAGTTCTACTTCGGCGCCGGCTAAATCCGGGTTGGACGGCAATAAATGTAAATTATGGCTGGTAACTTTTTTGATAGTCTTATGGGCCTCCGCGCGCGAAAACAGTACGTCGTACAATGTTGAGTTCAATGCCTGCTTATCCAGGCCCAGGCCGCTGGTGCTGTTCCCCTGCGGGTCGATGTCTACCAACAGAACCTTCCTGCCGGCACGGGCTAAGTACGCCGCCAAGTTAATAGCGGTGGTGGTTTTGCCTACCCCGCCCTTTTGGTTCAGCACAGCAATTATTTTTTTGGCCATGTTTGTTTAAGATTCCCTCTTATGGTTTAAGATTACCACGGTTGCGGCCTCTCGGGCAAACTGTAAAGTTTTTTGTTTTTTAAATTTTGCTATAATTTAAGATAGTAAAAGATATGGGTAGAGTCATAAGCATCCTCGGGGGGCTGGTTATTTTGGTAGCGCTGGTTAGCGGCGGTGTGGTGGTCGGCTGGAAAATCGCCGACCACCACACCTACGCCCGTCTCAACGCCTATCCTCTCTTGGACCCTTCGGTCAGCAACTCTGGTGTCCACCGGGAAATTATCAACTTTGACCCGCTGCGGCAAAACCTCAAACAGTACTTATCCGGCTTGAATCTGTCACACAGCCTGTATTTTGAATATCTGCCTAACGGCGCCAATATCCGCAACGGCGCGGACAACAATTCCGTGGCCGCATCGCTATTAAAGGTACCGATTGTTATGGATCTATACCGCTTGGCTGAGATGGGACAAATCAACCTAGACCAGCAAGTGACTGTCCAGGCTAAAGATATCAGCACCGATTCGGATTACGGGGATCCCACTCATCTGAAACCCGGGGATACGCTTACCCTGCGCCAAGCCGCTAAAATCACTATGCAAGATTCAGATAACACCACCCTAGCAGTGATGAAAGACAGTGTTATACCTCTGTTAAATGATAATACGGACTCCATCCAGAGTTTGGATGTTAGTTATTCAACAATTGGTAATACGCCCGGCACCGAACAGGTTACTATCAGCTCTATGTACTATTCATCAATTCTAAAGTGCTTGTACTACGCGTGCTTTAATTCGCCCCAGGATTCTACGCAGATTTTGAATTATCTGTCTGGGTCCGTAGAGAGCGGCCGGTTGGAAGCCGGTGTGCCCAGCGGTATCCGGGTGGCCCACAAGGTTGGCTCCAGCCTGACTAGCCAGAGCGATTGCGGAATTATCTACCTGCCTGGCAAACCTTACCTAGTTTGCATGATGTTTTTTGATATACCCAGTTCTGTGCACAATATAGATGCCGATTTCCAGCAGGTTTCCCAGATGATTTATAACTACGTTAACACCTCCGGCAACAATTAGAACTAATTTTAGTGCAAGCTGTTGATGTAATTCTGCCAGACCCCGTCTGTGTGAGGTATTTCGCTATTTATAGATAATATTAGTCCTTTAACCGAAAAGACCAGAGTTTGGGCGGAAGTTTTTGGATTGCTATACACATAGGCAGTACCAGCTTTGGTAGAAATCCGGTGACTTGCGTTAATCAAGGCAGCCGCCTTATCTACGGCATCCTGGGGCGAGCTGTAGTTACTAGGAATTTGCTGCTCGCTAACGCTGATTGTGGTGCCATCTACGGTGTCCATATAAGTATAAATACCCGACGCGCTATCGTAGCTGGTTTTGATGAAGGCATACTGGCCGAGGTCTGGTTCACTGGCTGGCGCTACCGGCTGAAAAGATGCTTTATTGGCCGTGCTGGTATTACTTGTATTCAAGGTGTTGGTGGGAGCTTGGGGGCTCAGTACTTGACTAGCCGAAGGGCTTATCGTGATAGTTTGGGCCGGAGTACTGGTATTGCTGGTGCTAGCAGATAGGACCTTGTGCGCCTGGGGTGCGCTGACTGGTGCTGGAGATTTGAACACAAAACTATGGGCGCCTAGCCCAAGCAGCATCATACCCACCGCAAAGCCGGCCGCCCTAGTAATGTCTCGCTGCTGCAACCTGTTTTTTAATTTTTGCAGGTCATCTTTACTAACTTTAGGGACATTCACGTTAACCGTAATATTGGTAGCCACTGGCTCTGGCGGTAACTCTTGTCTGGGCAAGGACTCCTCTGGCGGTGGAATATAGGGGATATTTAGCTTCGACTCTACTTCGGGCGGCGGCGCTTCATCACTGAGCCACCAGTCCAGCCAATCTTTGTTTTGTTTGTCTTTTTTGTGTTTCATAAGGAGTTATTAGTGCAGCATGTGCCAGAGGTTATGGTAGCCAAATGTAAAAAATGCTAGGCCAATTAGGACTATAAAGGCTAAGCGCCAGCTTTGGGCGCTGGGAGCTTGTTCGGTAGTAGGCGGCTGGCGGAAAGTTGGCAAACTAAAACGCATGGATAATGCAGAAGAATCGGTGTTTACAGGCGTGTTGGCAGCTTTTGTCTCTACCTTCTCCGGCCTGGGATAGGAGATTTTGGCTGGTTCTGGGAATTCTGCTCTCGGTGCTGCTGGCGCTGACGGTGCAGGTGCTATAACAGGGGCGGGCTTTCTTAGCTCTCCCCTGGGGCGAAGCCGTGTAGATTGCTTAGCAACTGGCACGTCAACACTGTCCAGGGTGCTGGCCCTGGCGCTTGGCTGGCGCGGACTGACTGACCGCGTGTAATCTGTTCTTTGTTTGAACCTATTTATATTTGTCCGCACCCTTACATTATATCCCTAATGCTTGAAATATTGCGATACCTATAGATATAGGATAGATTAGTACTTATGGTTGATGATGTGAGAGAGGTTCCGGCCGTTCCGCAAAAAGGGCGTAGAAAAATCCGCAAAAAACGGGTGGCCTTAGCCCTTTTGCCACTGTTGATATTAATAGGTACAGGGGCGTTTGGGCTTTGGTATCATAACAACAGCAACAGCAAAAAAAATATTCCAGTAATTTCTCCGGGTATTAGCCATTTAGTAGCATTTCCACTTTATTATCCTAACAGTACAACCCCTGGATTTACTCTAAGTACAGCGCCCAATCTTAGCAAGGGTATAGTTAGTTTTAGTTTTAAATATAGTGGTCAAATTGTATCTGTAAATGAACAGCAGATGCCTCCATCAATCAGGATACCGGCCAATCCTGAGCAGCTTAAACTTAAGATCGGCAAGGGCTGGATAACTAATATAAACGGACAGCCAACGGGGCTAATTCAAACCGCGAAAACTCTAGTTGTAATAACTTCAAGTGGCAACCTATCCAGCAGCACTATTACCCAGTTTATGCAAAGTTTCACCTCAGTTAAGTAAAGGCCCATCCCTAGAACTAAATCTTGCGGGCAGACATGATAGTTCCGGCCTTTACGGTTGAAGTTCTACCGGAGGCCGCGGCCGCGTTTGCGCACTGGAAGGTGATATTGCCGCTACCCGTCATTACAACATGAGCGTCAAAGTCTAGAGGTCTGATATTGGTGTCGCCTTCGTTAACTGTAAGCGTACCCGTGGCTGATGTTGTACTACTGGCCGCGGTACCGGTTTGAACTACAAGTGCCGGCGTCGCACTATAATAATGTCCGGCCCAATACGACTGACCTGTAGCCCAAGTACCAGAAGTAGTAATAGCGCAGGCTATATTGCCGGTAGTGTTACTAGCGGTGGTCGCACCAGAAATGGTTACCTCCCAGTCATCACCAGTGGTAGCGGCAACAGTAAAGCCAGTAACCGTAGCCAGAGTGGCGCTGTTGGTAACCGTAAAGTCGGTACCCAGAACGATATCGAAGTCATTTCCTGTTGTGCAGTCCTTCCACGAACCGTTTTGGTAACAGCGGAAAGTATTATCCGCAGTATTGTAGTACATAGCTCCAGCGGTGCCGGTTGGATCGGTAGCCGTATTGTATGAATCTAATATTAATGGATCAGCTGTGGCATCCGTGGTACTGCTGCCTATTTGGACATCTGAACTATCTACCGATAAGGTTGGATAGGTTACAGTGAACAGGCCGATCGTATGGAAACGCGATCCATTAACCGTAATCTGAGTATTGCTCGAACGAGCCGTAATGGTATCAGTTGTGCCATCGGACCATGTGATGGTATCCCCCACCATTGCTGCTGTGAAAGCAGTTCCTACACCGTAAACCGTGGTGTTAGCTGTTGAGTTGGTGGGCGCGCAGGTTGTAAAGGAGCCAGTTGTGCCCCCCTGACAGGCGCCAGCGCCAGCTCCCGGGGTATACACTACATTATCAACTTCTGCCGTTCCGTCTACTTCTAAGTTGCTCCTTGGATTGGCGGTACCAATACCCAAGCTGCTGTTAGAATTGTTCCAGAGTACACCACTGGCCAGAGTCGAAGTAGTATCTACAGAATACGCCGATTCATTAGTCAGCTTGGTTACCAAAAGGCCTTTAATGTTGTGGTTGTCGTTACTGCCGCCGGAGCGTGAGCCGAAACCGAAGTCCTGAAAATCTGTAAGGTCACGGGTATACAGATCAGTGGTGGTCAAGACCATACGCCCATCCCAAAAGACGTTAATCTTGTTTTGGATGATCTGGATTTCGACGTTATGCCAGTTATTATCGTCAATGGAGCCGGCGGGCATAGCCACCGATGCCAACGGATTTGTAAGAGCAGGGCCGCCGGTGCTGCATTGGTTAGCGTCGGCGTATCCCTCCCAGGCGATGCCAATACAATTATGGAACTCGCTGAAGTAAATGACGTATCCATCGGATAGAAAGCCACCGGTGCAGGGAGAGGTATTGGTAAGACAGCCGTATTCAGTAGCTGGCACAGTATTTGCGTAGCTATAAAACCAAGTGGCGTCGGCGCCACTGGCGGATGTGAAGCCGCCTGCTTTGAACTGGAACTGGACTTCTTCAAATGGTACCTGGGCAAAGCTCCAGTTTATAGAACCGTTTGTATTGGATGTGTTCGGATTGAGCAAAACGCCGTTGCCGGCTGAATACGCGGCGCTGCCCGACAAACTGGCTATGGGATCGGTTGGGTAGGAGTGATCGCCAGTAGTAGGGTCATTATTGCCATCCCAATATGCTAGAGCCGGCGAAGTCAGCGATACGGCGGCGTTGGATAGGCCAACGTTACCAGTGCTATCGACTCCCAGCAATTGGCAGAAGCCAGTACAACTGAAGCCGTTTAACTGTGCGATGTTCAGACCGGCTGTACCGCTGGTGCCGGAGTTAATCGTCACCACATCGCTGGCGGTATTAACACCAAGAACGCTGTTCCCAGAGGTGTCTTGGACTTGGAAAGCCGTGGTGGAGTCGGATTGGTTTTGGAAAGTAACCGGGCTGGTAATAGTACCGACCAGTGCTGTTTTACCTTCTTGATAGCCAACAGTTGGGTTGGCGATTGGGGTACCGGCGACCGGCGCGCCTGACGCGTAGTTTGCTACCGGCGGTCCCAGCGTGAGCTGGGCATCGTCTATATACCAGGTGCGGCCGGTGGTTGTGGTGGTGTCTTTAAAGTAGATATAAGGAGTACCCGAGTTACTGCTTGGCGTAGTAAAGCTACAGCTGTACTGAGCCCAGGTAGTTGCCGTAAAGGTTTGGGCAGTCAAACAATCTACTTCTCCAGTGGTGGCGGTAGTGCTGCTATAACCAGCGTTGATTGTGCTAAAGGTTGTGGCGCCGTAACCCCAGAAACTTAGGTAGTAAGTGGTGTTGTTGTTTAGGGTGACCGGGTCTTTAACACCTTGAACGGCACCACCGGCGACCTCTACGGCCTTTAGAGAAGCAACGCCATATTTAAACACGGTAGTGTCCCGAGTTATGGTCGGTACGGCAGCGGATTCTACAACCCAGCTACTCCCAAGGGCCACTTCTACGGAGGCGTTGGGCAGCAAGCTGAATTGAGTTAGCTGGACAGCATCGACGTAGAAAATATTGGCAGTCGTGCTGCTATCCACTACATATACGAGGGAGCTGCTTATGGTAGTGCCCGTAGTGAAAGTACAGCTAAGTTTAGTCCAGCCAGCTGTAGTAACAGTCTGACCACTTAAGCAGGGAACATCTGCATTGTCATGATAGCCAATGTTAATAGTACTGATGCTTGTAGTAGAAGCTTTGACATACATGCTCAATGTGTAGGTAGTGCTGGCAAGGAGTGTGATTGACTGAGAAGCACCAGTACTCGCCGTGGTGCTCTTGGTCACCTGCAAACTGTCATTACCAACGTATGCTTGGATGTTACTTTGGACTACGCTGGCGCCCGTGCCCTTGCCTGCCCAGTTGCCCGATATTGCTTGCTCTATAGATGGATTGACTATCAAGTTAGTGGTTGTATCATCTACATTAATCAGCTGCGTGCCGGCGGCATTTTGAATCTGGAAGGCCGTGGTGGAGTTAGTCTGGTTTTGTAGCAGCGCCGCGCCGCCATCAGCCAGCTGGAAAACTGGGTTAGCGGAGCCGCCATCTAAGAACTTGGCGATTGTACCGGTAGAGCTGGAGTTGCTAACAACAAAGGTATCGGCAGAGCCGCTGGTGCGGTTAGTTACAGTAGTCGGGCCCGTGACTGCTGTAGTGCCGGCAATGCTTGAGCCGATAAAAATATTGTTTGTAGAGCCAGTGCCATTACTGGTGCCGATATTAGTATTAGTTGTGGCACCGTTAGTGGTGTTACCGCCGATATTGATGGCCTGGGTAAAGGCGCCGGTAGTGTTACCTATGGTAATGCCGCCAGCGGTAGTAGAGTTGTTGTTGCCAGTTTGTATCACCACCGCCGTAGCGCTGTTGTTGCCGCCCTGCAAGGTTAGTGACGAGGTAGTATTGGTATTTGCGCCGATAGTTATAGAGTTAATCACCGTGGCGGCATCGCCAATGTGGATGGTGTTACTGGCGCTGGCGGTGGCATTGGTGCCGATGTTGATAGTTTGCGCAGTAGCGCCGGCTGTGGCCGTGCTATTACCAATCTGAATGGTCTGAGCCAGGCTGGTATCGCCAAAGGATAAGTTATTACCAGTTGTATCGATTCCGATGAAGTTGTTGCCGGCAGAGTTTTGCACCTGGAAGGCGGTGGTGGAATTGGAGTTGGACTTAAAGGTTGCTGGGTTTTGGATAACGCCGTTGAAGTTGATGGCGCCGGCGCCGTAAGCAGAGGCTGTAGAACCAGGCTCAACCTGTACAGCGTCAATCCACATGCCGCTCGATTGCGCAGTAGTGCCAGAAGTTACGTAAATGGAGTTAAGTACGCCACTGGTGGTAGTACAAGTAAAGCGCGTCCAGCCGGTTGTAGACGGAACGCTAGCAGAGGCGGCTGGTGATATAGAAGCACAGTTAGTATCTGAGCCGTTATTGTAGCCTATATTAAAGGTTGAGTCAGCGGCGCTGACCATGGCATAAACAGATATCGTATAAATGCTGGTCGGCAACTGAGCCGCAAAGGTGTAGCGTACACCGTCACCGGCAGTTGATGTGGTGATGAACTTACCAGAAGCCACACCAGAATAGCTCTTGTTAGTATCGCGCTGCATCAAAGTAGCGCTATTCTTCAGCGCCCAGCCGCTGGAGTTGACCTCGAACCCTGGGTTGGTAACTAAGTTGGTATCAGTGGTGTTCACGTCAAAGACTTGGGTGCCGTTGGCACTCTGAACATCCAGAGCGTTAGTGCTGTTTTGGGCAGTTTGAATCTGTACCGCACCGCTAAGAACAGTGCCGGTCAGGTTGATACTGGCATTACGATAATTGGCCGTAGCGTTGGCGTCGGTTTGCAGCTGGACGTCGTCTATATATAGGTTACGGCTAACGGCATCGGTGACTTTGAAGTAGATATACGGACTGGCGCTGGTGGTACCGGTTATAAAAGTACAGCTCAGGCGCGTCCAACCGATATCGATAGTTTGGGCGGTCAGACAACTGATCCTAGTGCTGCCATCATTGGCATAACCCATTTCAAAAGTGGAGACAGCGCCGGCGTAATCGGTCTTTACGTAGGCGCTTAGGGTGTAGGTGGTGTTGCTGACCAGATAGCCGGCGCCGGTAGAGTAGCTGGAGCCGCCGCCGCCGGCCGTGGAGTTAGTAGCAATTAGTAAGCTCTTAGTGCCTTCGTAAGCCTGGGCGCTGGACTGGACACCGGCCGAGCCGCCGTTAACTGCCGACCAGTTGCTGACGGCTGTTTCAAAGCTGGGATTGGCTACCAGGTTGGAGGGAGTGCTGTCGGTGGCATTAACGTTAAGCAGGCTGATTCCGGCTGAGTTTTCTATCTGGAAAGCATTGGCGCTGTTGGTGGAGTTTTCGAACAGCGTGGCGCCGTTGGTGCCGATTGTAGCTACCGCCACACCGCCGTTTTGGAAGACCGCGACATTGTTTGTGCCCGAGCTATTGTTTACCGTCAAGGCCAAGTTATTGTTGGTCAGGCTAGTAGCGCCACTGGTAACCGTAAAGCTCTTACCGCTAGCCACCGTGGTATTGGCTGCCAAAGTTATGCCAGCGGTACCGGCATTGATTGTCGTCAACGAAGTACCGGTAGTCGAGCCAATGGTAGTAGTATGATCGGTGCCGTTGCTGCCAAAGCTACAGTTAACGCCGGTAACGGCGCCGCAGAGGACGTTAACCGTGGTACTGCCAGTGCTGTTGCCGATGGTTAATGTTTGCTGAACCGCATTGTTGCCTATCAATATGGTGCCCTGCGAAGCCAGTTGAACGCCGTAAGTGCCATTACCGCCCTGGATATTGACCGCGCCGCTGGAGCTGGAGGAGCCAATGTTGACGTTTTCGGCCTGGGTGGTGCCGGCAGCGCCGATGTTAATGGTGTGAGCCGCGGTGCTGTTGCCTATGTTGAGATTTCCAGCGCTGCCAGATTCAATGCTCACGTTGTTGGCAGTGTCGCCATTGGAGCCAATATTTACGGTTTGAGTCTGAGTATTATCCGAAGTGGTGGCAATGTTTACCGTGCTGACGCCAACGGCCGAACCGGTGGTACCAATATTCACCGTGGGTGTGGTGGTATTGACCGCCAACAGAGTAATTGGCGAGCCGCCGGCGCTTTGGACCTGGAAGGCAGTAGTTGAAGTATCGCCAACCAGCGTGTCGCCGCTAAAGGTCTTATTGCCGGCAAAGCTCTGGTTGCTGGTATCGATTAAACCGGGGTGCGAAAGGTCAGCCGATCCCAGAGTCAAAACATTGCTACTTATTTGGGCGCCGTTGGCATAGTGGTTAGTGCTGGCATAGGTACCAATGCTGGTAACCGAGCCGGAGCAGACCAGGAAGGTTAAGGCGCCGGTGGAATCGGTAGCCAAACACTGGGTACCGCCACCGCCGCTAGGTAGCGCCGTCGGTAAAGTTATGGTGTAGCCGGGGCTAACCGTTACGCCGGCTTGAATAGATATCGGGAAGGCATTGGTGGAGTTATTAAAGGTCAGCACACCCGTCAGGCCGCTAGCGCCGGGCTTACCTAGGATTAGCTGGTCGCCCGAAGTATCGACTGTC
>CAYUUT010000010.1:0-33900 GCA_964448095.1 uncultured Candidatus Saccharibacteria bacterium
GAACTGGTCTCCTCAGTTTGGAAAACTGATATATTAGCCGATATACGAATCCCGCGTAACAGAGGTGATTATATCATCGCCGAAGTTAACTTAGCCAGCTCTTTATACTTCGTGTATGACTTCTATCTGGGCGCCTAGCGAATTCAACCGGGCCGCCAAGTCTTCATAGCCACGGTTGATGGTATAGACGTTACGCAAAACGCTTACGCCATGAGCAGCCAACATGCCAATCAGCAGTAGGCTGGCTGGCCTTAATGCCGGCGGCGAAACTACATCGGCTCTGCGAAAACTCGTCGGTCCGTCGATGTAGATGCGGTGGGGATCCGCCAATTCAACGCTCATACCGATCTTGGTCATCTCTGTAAAATAGATTGCCCGATTTTCATACATCCAGTCATTTATAACTGTCCGTCCCTGACAGACCGCGGCAATCGGCACAAAATAAGGAATGTTATCCGGATTGATGCCTGGCCATAGGTTGGGATGGAGTTTCTCGTCGAGGGCCACGAGCTTACCGTTGTGTTTATGGATTTTTAGGTCAGCTAAGTCGATTATTCCGTTAGCCGCTTTGTAGATTGGGCCAGTATCCATTTTTAAGCCCATTTTGCGCAACTTCAGAAGCTCTAAACCAATCCAGTAAAGCGGCACTCTCTGGATCGTAAGCTGTGAGTTGGTAGCTACGGCCGCCGAGATGAATAACATGGCTTCTATGGGATCTTCGGTCGGTGCGTAGGTAACGTTCTTTTTTATTGAATGCAGGCCCTCGACGGTAAGCACCGGTGAGCCGATTCCTTCAATCTTGACCCCCAACTTAGTCAGAAAGTAGCACAAATCCTGCACCATATAGTCAGCGCTGGCTGATTGTATAACGGTTTTTCCCGGCGTAAGGGCTGCCGCCATCAGCACATTGTTGGTGACGGTGTTTCCTTGCTCATAGAGCACTACGCGTTCGCTGGGAACCTTTTTACGAACAGTGACGTTATAGTGCCCGGTCTTAGCAACTACATTCATGCCAAATTGCTCCAAAGCAAAAAGGTGGGGCGCGACAGTTCGAGCACCCAGTTTGCAGCCGCCGGCATAAGGAATCTTAAAATTAGAGTGGCGATGCATCAACGAACCAAGCAACATTAACACGCTACGGGTCTTTCGGGCGGAGTCTTTATTCATGGCTTCTAAATCCAGTTTTTGGGGAACATGGATTTCCAAGTCATTACCTTCCAGCCATTTAACGCGTACGCCGATGCTTTCCAGAACTTCAATTATCCGGAAGACTTCTTCAATCTTGGGAAAGGATTTGAAGCGGGTAACACCTTGGTTGAGCAAGCTGGCGCACAATAAAGCGACGGCGGCATTTTTGCTGGTCTTAAGGCTAATTTCGCCTTTAAGTTCGTGCCCACCATCTATGCGCAGGTTTATGCCGCCCTCCCCCAAACTGATTATTTGTTTATTGAGGACATCACTGATTCGGCCTAAAGTATCGAGGCTGAGGTTTTGTTTTCCGTGTTCAATACGGTTGACGGCAGACTGGCTGGTGCCGAGTTTTTTGGCGAAGGCCGACTGAGTCAGACCGCGCTCCTGGCGTATTTGATAAATTAAACGGCCAATTTTCTGATTAGTTTCTTGCATAAAGCTATAAAACCATATCACGAGTGATATAAACAGTCTAGCTCAAAATTACAACTTACTTTTTGGTGTGGCACTGCTACAATTAGACTATGGTTTAATTACTCTCTCTTCTTTTGCGATTTAATAAATTAAAGAGGGGGTTTTGTGATGAAAGATAAAGCTGTAGAGAAATTGATTGTCGCTGAAGCACGGCGGCAAGCCGATGGGCTGGAGATGATTCCCAGCGAGAATCATACGTCAGGCGACGTACTTAAAGCCTTGGGGTCACGTTTAACGGATAAATACTCCGAGGGCTATCCCGGCATGCGCTATTACGGTGGCTGCGAAGTGGTTGATAAGGTTGAGAATCTGGCCCGCGAGCGGGCGAAAGAATTGTTTAAAGTCGACCATGCTAACGTTCAAGGCTATTCTGGCTCACCGGCTAACCAGGCAATTTATTTTGCCTTGGTGGATCCAGGCGATACGGTTATGGGTTTGCACCTGTATTTCGGCGGTCACATGACTCATGGACTAAAAGTTAACTTTTCAGGTGTCTATTACAACTCCGTCCAGTACCACACCGGCAAGGACGGCTACTTGGATTACGACGAAATGGCCAAAATGGCCACTGCCGAAAAACCAAAACTCCTAATGGTCGGCGCTACGGCCTATCCCCGGATTTTTGACTGGCAAAAACTGCGGGAAATTGCCGACCTTGCGGGCGCCTGGTTAGTGGCAGACATCTCTCATATCAGCGGCTTGGTGGTCGCCGGGGCTCATCCATCGCCGGTGGGAATTGCCGACGTAGTCATGACTACCACACACAAAACCTTGCGTGGTCCGCGTGGTGCCCTGATTCTTTGCAATGGCAATCCGTCTAACCCACTGAAGAAAGTCGAGCGCTCGCCGGAAAACCTGCCGACCCTAATCGACCGGGCTATCATCCCCGGGCTACAGGGCGGGCCGCATAATCACCAGACGGCGGCAATTGCCGTAGCCTTGCGTGAAGCTGCCCAACCGGAATTTAAAACCTACGGCCAGCAAATCGTAAAAAACGCTAAACATCTGGCTAAAGAGCTTACTGATAAAGGCTACGAGCTAGTGACCGGTGGGACGGACAATCACCTGCTGTTAATCGACTTAACCAATAAAGGCATCAGCGGCAAAGACGGAGAGCGCTCCTTGGGCAAAGCCGGCATTACTGTCAACAAAAATACTGTCCCGTTTGATCCGCGCTCGCCGTTCGACCCTTCGGGTATCCGTTTAGGCACGCCGGCTTTAACCACTCGGGGAATGAAAGAAAAAGAGATGACCCAAGTAGCCGCTTGGATTGATGAAGCCTTAAGAAATCACAGCGACGAAAAAATACTTAGCAAGTTAAGTATCGAGGTTAAGCAATTCGCCAGCCGATTCCCCCTTCCCAGCGATGAGTAGCAATGGCCGTCTAAAAGTAGTTCCGTCCGTTTTCACAGTTATTGAGAAAGACGGTAAGTATCTGTTACTCAGGAGGTTCTCCACCGGTTACATGGACGGCTGGTACGATTTACCGGCTGGGCATCTTGAAAATCAAGAAAAATTCAAGGACGGTGCGGTTCGGGAGCTCAAAGAAGAAGTTAATATTGAAGCTGACCCTGAAGCTTTGGAACTCATCCACATTCACCAAAACCATACCGGAGATCCGCCTCATTACGGCTATATCTTCTTTGCTAAAAAGTGGGGCGGCGAACCAAAAATAATGGAGCCCGACAAGTGCGATGACATGGGCTGGTTTAGTCTAGACAATCTGCCCGAAAAACTTTTGCCTTATACCAGGCTAGCCTTAGAAAATCTGGCGAACTTCAAGCAACCGTCACTCTCTTATCACGAGCCAGGTTCGATAAAAAACGATTAGAACTCACCCAGGAAGCGGACCTCGGGTACAAGCTCAATGCCAAGTTTGTCTTTAACGGTACTAACAATCTCTTGCACAACGTCGTAGATCTCCTGGGCTGAAGCCCCGAACATATTTTCCACCTTCAGTATGTGCTCCGGATCCAAACGTACATGCCCCCAGCTTTGGCCGCGCTTAAAGCCAGCCGCCAGCAGTACATGGCTGGCCGAGACCCTGGCCCTATCTTGGCCGTGGATTTGGTTCTGACGCAGAATTTGCTCCTTTGTCTTCCCGGCCTGTTCTTCGTAGGCAATAATTACTTCGACTTGTTTTTGGTCAATCAGCGGATTCCTAAAAAATGATCCGGCTGTCCATGGTCCCTGCCTGTTATCCTTACTGAATAAAGCATCGGCGCGGCGGCGGGTTTCCATAATGATTTGGCGGCGTTTAACCAGTGTGTCTGGTGTCAGATTTAACTCTTCCGCTAATTTGAGAGCCGAGGCGTACTCTAGCTCTGACATTGGATTTTCGGATAGTTCAAAGCTAGCATCCATTACAATCTTATCCTTATTTTCCGGGAGCTGTAAGGTGCTACTGCGATAATCAAAGTTCAACCGGGCTTTATCCCAGGTCTCTACCGAGCCATCACTAGCATCAAGAATGGTGGCCTCCGTAAAGCAATCCGCGACCTTGTGGCCATAGGCGGCAATGTTACCAACCACGGCTGCGCCGACGCCACCGGGTATGCCGCTGGTGAACTCCAGACCCCATAAGTTTTCGGCGATTAGCCTTTGAATAAAGTCGTCCCAGCTAACACCGCTGCCAGCTTTGAACTTAGTTGGGCCAAGCTTTTGGATGTCGCCGGAGTGATTCAGAATCACCGTTCCGGGCAGGCCTTTGTCGGAAATCAAGCAGTTAGTACCATCGCCCAATACCCAAATCGGCCCTTGTGAGCGATACTGGGAAATAATCATGGCCAGATCATCATGCTGTTCAGCCTGAATCAGTCGTTCGGCCCGGCCGCCTACCCGCAATGAGGTGTAATCTTTGAGTTCGGCATTTTCTTGGATATGCACAGCCTTATTATACGGCGGCTTGCAGTTAGGACGTTAATCTCAGTACAATAAATGTATATGAATGAACCCCAGCTTCGGCCTTTCCGCCCACTTGGCCAACGCCTAAAGACCTTACGCGACCAAGCCAACGAAAGTCTGGCGGAGGCTTCCGGAGCGGTGGAAATAGATGTTAAACTGCTGGCCAGTTTCGAACTGGGCCAATCCCGGCCCAGCGAAGACGTATTACTGCTTTTGATAAGCCACTTTGGCGCCAAAGATGACGAGGCCGTGCGAATGTGGGAAATGGCCGGTTATGGCGTTAGCCAACTGCCCGTCGCACACCTTAATAGCGAAGATAATCAGACTCTCCAAAGTGATGAACAACCTGTCTTGTTTACCGACATTGTAGATATCGTGGTCAATAATTACGGGGTGGTTATGCACTTTATGCAAAATTCCGGTCCAAATGCTAAGCCTAAAGCCGTGGCTCGCGTAGGCATGAGCCGGGAGCATGCTAAAAGCGTGCTGCAAATCCTGCAAGTTACACTGGAACAAACCGAAAAAAATGGGTCTTATTCGCCCAAAAAACTCATTGTGCCAGATACCTCCAAGCCTGACGAGCGCCTCAATAACTGATACAATCACATCTGTCTTTTGGTCTCCCCGGTTTTTCAAAGGCGAGTAGGTTTTGCCTGCTCGAGTCTTTGAAAAACTGAGAGGAAAAAGCGAGCCGAGGTTGAAAGTAAGTTAGTTTACTGTACTTACGGAAACCGGTGCCTCGCTTTTGACGTGCCTCGTTAGTTCAATGGATAGAATGCTAGCTTCCGAAGCTAGTGATGTAGGTTCGAGTCCTGCACGGGGCACCAAAGGAAGTAGGCGGATTATAACTCCAGTTCTATCGGGCGTACCAAGTGATAAAATGATAGCTACGCGCCCGTAGCTCAGTGGATAGAGTACTTGGCTTCGA
The DNA here is from genome assembly GCA_964448095.1 of uncultured Candidatus Saccharibacteria bacterium. Classification (GTDB taxonomy): domain Bacteria; phylum Patescibacteriota; class Saccharimonadia; order Saccharimonadales; family UBA10212; genus CAYUUT01. The sequence continues at coordinate 5,498 of CAYUUT010000010.1, forward strand.
ACCAAGGGGTCGCAAGTTCGAATCTTGCCGGGCGTACCAAAATCTTATGCTAGAATAAGCTCGTAAAGCACGGCTTCTGTTTTAAGTAAAACGAGCCCTAAAACAAATATCATGCCGCCAGCCAACCTGCCGGAACAACCAATAAAGACATTTAGTGACTCAAGTCGCCGGTATATTGGTCACATGGCACTTAATGCACCTAGGAATCCACTCCAGCCGGTTAGTTATAACACTGCCATGGCCACCGGAAGTAAAGGCCTTTTGCGAAACATTAACAGCCTAGCTTTAGTCATATTTGCTGGTATCTTATCAATTTCAGTATTAGGCGGAGCGGCTTTTGCGCTGTTTCACGCTAAGCAACCGGCATCTGTCACTCCAGTGGTAAGAAAGACCAGTGTCGCCACAACCGCCCAAACCAAAACCCCTGCCGCCAGCCAAGCTAAGCCAACCCAACAACCGACTACTCAACCAACACAAACCGTGCAAAAGCCAGCTACCCAAGCGCAAATTAATGCCCCAGCAAATAACCTACCGACCGTTCAAAATGTTCCTCCTGGCTACACCGGAACGCTGCCAAATTCTGTAGTGGTCTATGTCAGCGGCGGCAATAACTACTATTATGCCGGCGATCGGCAGTTCGTAACCGCTACTGGCGTTTCCGCGACCCTAAGCCAGGCCGAACCAGCTGTCGGCCAATCACCGGGGACGGAAAATCATTCTTTGATTGAGTTGGCTGTGGAATCAAGCGACGGTACCCAAGCCATTGAAATAGGCTGGATTGTCGACCAGGTCCTGAACGGCGACTCATTGCCCCACTTATTTGTCTACCACTGGGTGAATGGAGGGACTTCTTGTTATAACACTTGCGGCTTTATGCAAATCGGTGGCGTCGCGCCCGGAAGCGCATTAACCATTAATACCACTGGCATTTTTGCGATTAGCTATTTTTCCGGTGCCTGGAATCTATCTTATAACGGTAGTCCAATTGGCTACTTCCCCGAGTCTCTATGGTCCGGGAATTTCACCCAGATCGGCTTTATACAAGTATTCGGCGAGGTTGAGATAAGTCCCAGTTCAACGACCCAGTGTATACAAATGGGGAATGGCATCGCTGGCAATACCAGTGGCTCGGCGACTATAAGCAATCTTACCTTAACTGGATCAAGCTCAGCGGCCGCATTCAGCCCTTACGCGACTGTTCCCTCAACTTACAGCTATGGCAGCGCTTCGGCAAATGGCGTAAGTATCGGCGGGCCAGGTTCCTGCTAAAAGCGAATCCCTCACGAAGTATCAGTTTCCACAACTTAAGTTGGTCATTTGACAACGCATTTTATTTCAGACTTATGTCGCTTGTACTTTATACTTCAAGCTAAGATGGCCAGTGAACGCAGAACAAGTATTATAGTTGGAGAAGCTGGCGCAGACTTCGAGGAGCACCGGGCGGAAATGATTCGGCGAATTAGAGCCGAAGAAGAACTGCGCAGCGCTGAGACCAGAGCCCAACGCGTGGCGGTAGAGCTGGGAAGATCAGGGATTGTGCCGCAAATCGGCGAAAGCCTACTAGCAGAGTAGTCTAGTCAACTGAGAAGTGTTATAATCACCCCTGTTACGGCGAATGTAGCTCAGTTGGTTAGAGCGCCGGGTTGTGGTCCCGGAGGTCGTGGGTTCAATCCCCATCATTCGCCCCATGATTTTTATGCCTAACCAGAATCGAGACGTTTTTATTTTGCAAACCGTCCAGCCAGGGTTGGCCGGTTTAATGGACGGTTCAGTTTCTACGCTGGCGCCGATTTTCGCGGTGGCTTTTGCTACCCATAAACCGCACTATGCATTTGTGGTCGGTTTGGCTGCGGCTGTGGGCGCCGGTGTTTCTATGGCCTTTGCCGAAGCGCTTAGCGACGACGGTACTAAAACTGGTCGCGGTCACCCCTTCCGGCGCGGTGTAATTATTGGGGCGATGACTTTTATCGGCGGGATTTTCCATACGCTGCCATTTCTTATCAGTAATTTCCACGTCGCGCTTATTACCGCCTCAATCGTTGTCGGCCTAGAATTAATAGCAATTAGCTATATACGCTACCGTTATTTCAATACTCCGCTCTGGCGGTCACTCTTTATGGTGATGCTAGGCGGCGCTATAGTCTTCGTGGCCGGAATTCTAATTGGCGAGGGTTAGCCCAGCTGCGCCGAGCGTAAAGCTACAATCACCACTACCGGAATTAATAAATCATCCAATCCCATGATTGAGATGTTCTCCAGAAGCGTTAAAACCGGCGGCAGAACTACCACTAAAAGTACATAGCCATTAAAGCCGATTAGATCGTGTGCGAACAACAAGCCAGTGCCCATAATGTAAATTGACACTAGCCAAAAAACCATCGTCCCAATCACTGTTTTGGTGTGATGATAGATTTTATAGCGCCAGTGCTTGCCGAAGTTTTGGCCAATAATCGCAGCTACACCGTCAGCAAGAGCAAGATTTAGTATTGCTAGGGCAAAGAAGATTTTGACATCGGTCAATAGAGCACTAGCGATTATTGCCAGGGCGAAGAATATATCGCCGTAACTATCGCGCTTACTAATTTTATTAAAACGCCATAAATGCGGGTTCTGGTGTCGCGACAAGAGAACAACCAGCAACATCGCTAAGCCGATAAACTGAATCGCTTCCCAGCTAATCAACCATGGCCAGAATGCTACAAAGGTTCCGACGCTAATGTGTACAAATTTACGCTGGTTTTCGCCCTTAAGAATTTTATGCTTGCCCAGATACTCGGCAACAGCCAGTAACGCGGCGACTCCCACCAGACAAAAAATAACCGCAAGCATTTTTAATATTGTAGCGCAATTTAGTATAAAAATCTGAGAATGGTCGGAGTGGGCGGACTTGAACCGCCGACCTCAGCGTCCCGAACGCTGCGCGCTACCAACTGCGCCACACTCCGTAACAGGGGTAATTATATAGCTTCGTGCCAGGAAAGGCTATGTTCTATCAAAGATTGGCCTTCCTTGGGCCCATCATATAATTCTTACTGATCGCGCGAATTATAGCAGAAAAGCTAGTGGATTTGCCCATATTGTAAGGAGCTGGTATAAACCAATCATGCCTTCGAACAAGAATAATAAAAAATCGTCCGGCGTGATCCGTAATTGCGGATTAGTTATCAAGGACAGTCTTAGAACCGCCCATAGTCATCCGCAAATTTTTCTTTATCCCTATATTGCCCTAATTTTTATTTCCTCTACTTATTCTTTTATAAGCAGCACCTTGCTGGCTCACTGGTATAGCCGGATTTTTGACGCCGCGGATTACGTCGCTCCGCATAAGGTGGCGGCTATTTTTGGCGTTGTTGGTTTTTCGGTTTTTTATACCTTTCTGGTAACTGCTTACTTCACTACGGCGACCTCAGCCAGCGTGCTGGCAATGTTAGATAACCGCCCATCTGCGTCTTTGTACGGCTTAAAATTGGTTTGGCATAATTTGGGCCGGGTTACCAAGTTTGCCTTACTGGCGGTCTTCTTTTTTCCCATCGGCATTATAGCCCAGCGGCGGAAGCTGCCAACCGGTTGGTTTGGCGTGCTAGGTAGTTCACTAACCCTTCATATGCCGCAAGTGGCACCGGCAATTCTAAGCACTAAGAAGGACTTTGAAGATACCCTAAATGATTCTATCGACACCATGGGCAAGGCTTGGCATGAAGGTTTGGTCATAAAAATTGGCATGTACCTAACGATCTTTATTGTCATTGTTGTGCCAAAACTTATCCAGCACCAGTGGTTCAAGAGCCAGACCGCTAGCAATATCGGCTGGCTAGTAAGTATCGAGTTGGCTGCCTCCGGCTATGTGGTCTTCAAAGTAATTGGTAGTATTTTTACCACGGTGCTTTATCACAAAGCCAAAACCAAGCAAATCGAATAACTGGCCGTCACCTCTGTTTTTTGCTATAATTCACCGATGTTCGGGGTGTAGCGCAGTTGGCTAGCGCACCGCGTTTGGGACGCGGGGGTCGGAGGTTCGAGTCCTCTCACCCCGACCAGAAAAACACTTAACTAATTTAAGTGTTTTTTATTTGGCGAATTCTATAGCTCGAGTTTCGCGAATGACGTTGACTTTGATGGTGCCCGGATACTGCATAGTTGACTCAATCTTGTTGGCAATGTCACGAGCCAGCTTAATAGCCTGCAGATCATCAATCGCTTTCGGTGTCACGAATACCCGGACTTCACGGCCGGCGCTAATGGCATAGGCTTTTTCAATGCCGCTAAAGCCCAGCGCGGTATTTTCCAGGTCTTTCATACGCTCAGAAAAGTTTTCGGCACTAATATTCCGTGCTCCCGGACGGGCGGCGCTGACCGCGTCAACTACCCGGAGAATGACCGCCTCAACGGAGGTTGTTTCCATGTCGTCGTGATGCTGCTCGGCAGCCTGGGCGACTTCTTCCGGAGCACCATATTTTCGCAGCATCTCGCCGCTGATATGGTGGTGCTTACCTTCAACTTTATGGCTTAGGGCCTTACCAATATCGTGAACCAAAGTGGCGTATTTCGTAGTCTTAACGTCGGCGCCTAGTTCGTCCGCCAGTACTCCCGCTAGTTGTGCCATTTCAGTGCTGTGCTTAAGGACGTTCTGACCATAGCTGGTACGGTACTTCAGCTCACCAAGCATTTGCAGAATCTCTTTGGGGATACCAATCACCCCGACTTCGCGCGCGGCGTCTTCACCGGCCCGCACAACATCCTTTTGGACTTGCTTTTGGGCCTTCTCGACAACTTCTTCAATCCGGCCCGGGTGTACCCGGCCATCTTTGAGCAACATTTCCATGGCTTGGCGGGCTACTTCGCGGCGCACCGGATCAAAACTAGACAACACTATCATGCCTGGCGTTTCGTCTACTAAAATATCCACACCAGTCGCCCGTTGCAGAGCCTGGATATTCCGACCCTCCTTGCCAATGATACGGCCCTTCATTTCTTCGTCTTCCAGCCGCACAGCGCTAACTGTACGCTCGGCGGTGACTTCGGACGCCATACGTTCCATAGCAGTCGTCAGAACAACCGCAGCCTGTTCTTCGGCGTCTTCCTGGGCGTCTTTTTGTAGCTTAGACACAAGCCCCAGCAAATCATTGCGTATGTCGCGCTCGGTCATTTCCATTAGCTTCTGGGCGGCATCGGTTTTGCTCAGTTTAGCTATCTTCTCCAATTTATCCTGTTGTTTGACTCGGATTTCGCGGATTTCGTTTTTTAGGCCCTCAACGTCATCTTCGGACTTGCGCAAACTTTCCGAACGCTTATCCAGTTCGTCGAGTTTTTTGTCCAAGGTCTCCTGGCGCGCCAAAGAGCGTTGCTCCAGTTCTTTAAGATCGTTCCGGCGTTTTTGCTCGTCTTTACGTGATTCTTCAACCCGTCTGTCAGCTTCTTCGCGGGCACTTTTGATTGTCTCGTCGGCTTCTTTTTTGGCTTTTTGTAATTCTTTCTTGGCTTTATCAGCTGAGTCTTTATTTAATTTTTTATTGGCTGCCGTTGCGCCACCCGCGCCCACGGCAAGGCCGGCAATAGCCAGCACTATCGCTACTATAAACATAATTTACCCCTTTCTAAGGGCAACCAGATCGACTGCAACTTAAGAAATCACTATCACTTCTTTATCTTGAAGTTGGCCGGTCAGAATGCTATCAGATATATGTTGATGATTCGAAATCGGACTCTCCCAAAAACAGAAAATCCTACTCATTAATATAGAACTATGGCTGGGCTTTGGCAATCTTTGGCTTTATTTTTTAGGCAGGGTAGTAGCCGCCGGCCGGTCATATTCAGGCAGTGCGATTCGGGTGTTTTGTCGGGCTATTAATTGCTTTATTCCAGTCTCAAGCCAGTCTTTTCCGTCCGTAGCGACTATTGGGATGCTGTGGGCATAAGCCAAGGCGTTGGCTACACTCAGGCCGATGCGCAAGCCGGTAAAGCTGCCGGGGCCTCTGTAGCAGACTATGCCTTGGGGCTGGTGGGCAGAAATACTTGACTTGTTAAGTATTTTTTCAATCTGCCTATTGATGGTTTTGGATAATTCCAGGTGGGCTTGCCATTTAATATAGTCCAGTTGGGTCTCGTTATCGTATAGGCCAAGTTCAGCTTCGGGCTTATCCGTCCTTAGCGTTAAGATAATCATGGCTCCGGCTCCGCCAAAACGGTTTCTAGTTTTTCAATTATCGGTCGGCTTGATTCAGGGTAGCTGATTTCTATGGTTCTTTCGTCCGGATTATCTCCGACTGGTTCGAACTCAATGATTAAGCGCTCGGCGGGCAATACGCCCCGAACAATATCGCTCCATTCGACTACCGTAATAACTCGGGGATTTTGCAGCGATTCTTGCAGTTGGTCCGCGACAACTCCGGGCTCACTCAATCGATAAAAATCAAAGTGGTGAATTTCCAGATGAGGGGCTTTATAAATTCGGCTGAGCGTAAAGGTCGGGCTGGAAACTTTATCTTTACTGCCGGCACCGCGGACCAGACCGCGCGCAAAGGTGGTTTTACCGCCGCCCAGATCAGACCGTAGTTCGACTAACGTCGGCGGCTTCAGTAACTTGCCCAACTCCACGCCGAGCCGCTCGGTATCGGCGGAAGCGGTAGAGCGTGTTTGCCAAATCATGACGGTACTCATACAGGGCATATAGTACGGCGGCGCTGCCTATTCCGGCAAGTATTAAGGGGTGAACCGGGCTGACTTGAGTAGTGGGCGAGCCGCCGCTTGAACCACTATTGCCGCCAGCGCTTGAAGTTTTAGCGGCCAGGACTTTAGCATTTGAGTTTTGGCTGTCAGAGGATTTGGATTCTGGCGGTGAAGTAATGATATTTTTAGCGCCGGGCGTGGCGGTTGTAGTCCACTGCCACTGGTTTTTCTCATAAACCCAAGCAAAGCCATCTTTGGCCGAACCATAAACATCAGACTGCTCGAGCACACTGCCCGAAGGATCCAGCAACTTGACTTGCCCGCTGGTGTTGCTGAGACTGAGGTCGGTCTCCGATGAATAAAAAGCCGCGAATTGTTGGGGCAGTAGACTGGTACCGGCCGGGAAAGTGTACTTATGGGCAGTGGTTACGCCAACCTGCAGAACAAAACCACTTAGGTCAAAGGCTTGGTTGTTGGGGTTGTAAAGTTCGACAAATTCATCGTCGGCGTCGGTTTGCGGCGGCGCCGGATTGGGCAAAATCTCTGATAGTTTTGGCACGACCAAGCCGTTATCGGCTTCCGGGATACTGCTGGCTGCCCCAGCGTTAGTCGATGGTACGGCTGCCGAACTCTGCGCCAGCTGAACATAACTACTCCCAGACCCGGCCGAAACCGCAGCCGGTAGGCTGCAAATACCGCCGCTAAGGTCGCTCTGCTGCCAAGAACTGTCTGATAAATTACGGTACCAGACGGCCAGTGAATCAGTAGTATTTGATGGGACTCTAAGTAAATCCGCGCCGCTGGCAGCGGAGGTCCAGCTAACGTGGTCTTGTGGCGTATAAAGCAGAGAAATGCCATCGGTCTGCGGAATAACCTTAGTAACTCGTAAATAGCCGCTGGTATCACTCAAGCTAAAACCCAAGTTGGACGCAATTGAAGCGCCGCAAGTTGGCGCGCTATCGCCGCTTAATAAAATCGTTTGACCCGTCGCCAGAGCAAAATCAGGCAGTTGCTGGGAATTACTCGGCACACCCGGTAAGACGGGATTATTCTTATTGAAATACTCCAGCCAATAATTTTTCAAACTTAGCACGCCAGAGCTGGTGTTTTGCAGTACAACCGACTCCGAGCCAGTCATTTTAAATTCAAGTATCGTCAGGTCGCTTGAGCTCGCAGCCAAAGCCGGCGCGGGGAGACAGATATCGGACAAACACATAAGACCCAGCCCAAAAAGCATAAGAAATATTATTATGTAATATTTCCGCATACGTACTAATTTATCAGCGAATTCTCAGCTAATGCAAGCAGTAGCGTGATGATTAATTGGCGGCTATACTAGTTGGTATGTTGAGGTTGAGCGCCAGTTTGTTAAATCAGCCGGTACTAAGCTTGCGGCTGGGCGGTCCGATTGGCACGGCTATTGAACCAATCATTAATCCGCATAACCTGAAAATAATTGGTTGGTGGTGCAGAACTCCCGGCAATGGCCGCGAAGTGCTGCTGACTGACAATGTCCGTGAGTTTACGCCAGGCGGGATGGCAGTCAATGACGAGGAAGCCCTCAGTACACCAGATGATTTAGTTCGCTTCCAAGAGGTTCTAGAAGCTGGCTTTCAGTTAATTGATAAGTTGGTCAAAACCAAGCGGCACAAATTGGGTAAAGTTAGTGATTACAGTTATAACGAAGGCTTATTCGTCCAAAAGCTATACGTTAGCCGCAGCCTAACAAAAGTCTTTACTAATGAGGGCACGCTGGTTATAGATCGCTCGCAAATTCTAGAGGTTACCGACCAGTATATTTTGGTGCTTGATACCGAAGTAAAAGTTTCTGAGGAAGAATTGGCCGGCGCGCCAGCGCCGGCCTAGCCTGAAAAATACTTAACACGTTAAGTATTTTTCAGAGCTTCTTTGACTTCCTGCCAGTCAAAGCCTTGACCAACCAGGTATTGAGCTAGTTTTTGCGGGTCTTTTTGGTAGCGGCTGAGCCCGGACTTCTTTTTGATTAATGCCATTAGCCTTTGTTCCTCGTCCCCCTCTTCCGATTCCAGAACTTCGTCTACTAACTCACGGCTGATGCCCTTTTTGAACAGCTCGGCACGGATTTGGCGGTTGCTTTTGTTACGCCGCGCCTGGAGCTCGGCAAACCAGCGGGCAAATTTAGTGTTATCCAGATAGCCTTTTTCTACAAATTCAGCTACCAGACTATCGATTTGCTCGGCCGCGGCCTTTTTCCTATATAAATAATCCCTGAATTCTCGTTCTGAATGCAGCCGGTTAAGTAACCATTCCAGTGACCTCGCTCGCAATTTGCCGTCGGCCGATATTTTTTTGAATTTCTTTACCTCAGCCGCTGAAAGCTCGTCGCCGCCTTTGAGCTTGTACTTAACCAACTCATCCAGGCTCAGCGAGAAACTGTATTTATCATCAACGAATATACTTACCCGCCCCGGATTTTTAATTTGCTGCTTGATAGATGTAATTTTCATGACCTAGGCAGATAAAAAAGACGGTAAAATATCCAGAATGCTAGTGCGCCGACAGTATTAGCGAATAAATCCCACCAAGTGTCGTTGCCGGGGACGTTAAAAAGACCTATGCCATTGGTAAAAAATTCAAACAGCTCGTTGGCAACCCCTAACCCACAGACCAGAAAATAAAGAGTGGTTAGCTCCAGTAACCAATTTAGCTTTAGGTTAAAGTTTAATTTTAAGAATAGCCAAATCAAACCTGTGAATATACCGCCGCCAACAAAATGCGTTGTGAAGTTGGTGTTCTGGCCATGTATTAGGGGTGAAGGCAAAAACAATGAAAGGAAAAAAACAATTGATGCCGACGCTAAAAGTCGTTGGTAACCAGGCTTTATCTTGAATAAAGCCCGCAGTAGCTTTGGCAAGACTACGCACACGACTATTGCTACCGCACCGTACATAACCACACCAAGCAACGTTACGTTTTGGTCTGAAAGATATTGTGAAATCACACTCATTTTCTATTTATTTAAGGGTTCACGGGCTTTAGGTTTTTATTCGGCTTGAGCGGCTTCTTTGGTAGCCTTGGCGATTTCGGCCAAAATTTTGGGATTGTCTTTCAGATACTGCTTAGCGGCTTCGCGGCCCTGGGCGATGTTTTCGCCTTTGTAGGTGTACCAGGCGCCGGATTTTTGGACGATGTCATTGTTGGCGGCTAGGTCGATTACGTCACCTTCAATGCTAATGCCCTGGTTGTACATAATGTCGAATTCAGCTTCGCGAAAAGGCGGCGCTACCTTATTTTTGACCACCTTGACGCGCACATGGTTGCCGATGATAGTATCACCGGTTTTGATTTGGCTGATGCGGCGAATGTCCATGCGTACCGAAGCGTAGAATTTCAGGGCGTTGCCGCCAGTAGTGGTTTCTGGATTGCCAAACATTACGCCAATCTTCATACGCAGCTGGTTTACAAAAATCACAGTACATTTAGTGCGGTTAATGACACCTGTGAGCTTGCGCATGGCTTGGCTCATCAGTCGGGCTTGCAAACCCATTTGGGCATCGCCCATGTCGCCTTCGATTTCGGCTTGGGGAACCAGTGCAGCTACAGAGTCCACTACGATGACATCCACGGCGTTGCTGCGCACCAGGGCCTCAACGACTTCCAGCGCTTGCTCGCCGCTATCCGGCTGGGAAAGCAGTAAATTATCGGTGTCCACGCCAATGCGTTTGGCGTAGGCTGGATCCAGGGCGTGCTCGGCATCAACATAGGCTGCAGTGCCGCCAGTTTTTTGAACTTCGGCTACGGCGTGCAAGCAAACTGTTGTTTTACCGGAGCTTTCCGGGCCGTAAATCTCGATAATTCGGCCCCTGGGAATACCCCCGCCTAGAGCTAAATCCAAGCTGAGGCTGCCGGTAGAAGTAGTTTCGATACTAATGGCCGGCGCATCGCCCAAGCGCATTATGCTGCCCTTGCCAAATTGTTTATCAATAGTGTCCATAGCCAATCTCAAGGCTTCGTCCTTGCCGGTACTAGCTACGGTTTTATTATCGTCTTTAACTTTAGTCTTAGCGGCCATTGTTTCTCCCATTTCTGATACTCCTATTAGTATACCAACAATATAGCAGCGGCGCTGAGCCAAGAAAATTGCTGCTGCTTAAAATCTGAGAACTAACTGAGAAACTAAGGGCGAGTCAGGACTTCGCGCCAGGAAATGATGTTGTAGCCGCTAGTTACAGGATAGCTAGGCGGCGGGTCGTACAGCATGTTGTAGTCATATTGGGTGGTGGTGTTTTCAATACCGGAGATATACTGACCACTGGTGGGGTCTTTGACGGAGTCACCACAGGAGCTGGTTTGCCAGTTCCAGGTCCAAGTTAGGCGTGTCGAGACCGAGCCATAGAACAACAATCGCTGATTTGAATTGACCCAGCCGTGAGTATTGCGAGGATTATTAGAGCCGCAGGTCTGAGAGCTAGAGCGATAGTTAACTGGATATTCAACATTGCCATTTTCTGACAGAATGGCGGCATCGATTTCAAAGGTGAAAGCGCCACTTGCTGGCGGCGCGTAAGGTGCAATTAGAACATCGCCCTCAGCTATTAAACCAATTGAATCGCTGCCGTTTTTGGTGGAATATAACAGATCGTCAGCTATCACAATATCCGTATTATTACTGGTTGCCAGCCGGCCTGAGGCGATAGTCACCCGTCCATTAAAGGTAGGGTTGCTGCGTACCCAAACGTTGTCTTCTACAAAAATTATTTCTGACGAAGGTATGGCAATGCCTGTAGCTACTGCCTGGGTGGTTAAAGCCGTGGAGTAGCTGCTGTTAGTGTCGGTTTCGGCATTAACGCTATAGAGATCATAGGTATTATTACTATTAAGTTGAATTAGGTAGCCTTTAGTTAAGCTAAAGGTGCTGCTGCGTTGCGGTACGTAAGCCGCTGTACGTGTTGCTGGTGTCTGGGTACAAGCATTGGCCTGGGTAGCCAGGCTGGCGGTTGCCGAGAAGTTGGCAAAGGCGGTCTTTTTCATCGTGCACAAGCTGGTGCTGACCTGATTAAAATCGATTGAGGGCGTGGGATACTGCCAATTGCTTTTGTCGCGGGTGTTGCAATTGACTGGTGTAGTGACATTGGCATCACACCAGACGCCTGGATGACTAGCGCCATCAGGATAGTTGAGGCTATGGAGGCCTCGTGGCGGTACGTATGTGGTATTGGTGCTTGTTACTGTGTCGGTATTGGGCCCATCCATTTCGATTCCTTGGTTAGAGTGCACCGGACCGTCAGCGGTCTCGTCAGGCCCGAACCACAACGCCGAATCGTCGTTGACGGCGTAGCTGGCAAAGCTTGGTGCGCCAATTTGGGCTTGGACGGTACGGATTATGTTAGTACCCTTCACTTCGCCTATTGACCTAACCGTAGCTACCGTTGAACCGTTACCCTGGGGATTAATCCACAGCGTGAAAGTACCTTCGTTGACGGCGTTAGCGTCAACATAATTATGGACGTAAGGCCCGTAGCCTAAATTTGGATCCGGTGTTGCCGGCGTGGACTTGCCATCTTTAAAGTCGCTGGCATTGTGGCTGAGATGCCAAAGATAGTAGTTGATGCCGGCTTCGGCAATATTGAAGGCTTGTTGGCTTTGAACATTGCGGTTAACCGTTGATAGGTTAGTTTCAACGACCTCTACTACGGCTGCCGTTAATACTGCCGCCAAAACCATGAAGCTTATTATTGTTGGCATTATAAAGCCGCTTTGATTTTTGCCCACAAATAGCCTGATGATTTTCATAGGTTGGTCTTCCTGTTGCGCAAACTGACCTGCAAAGAAAGCTGCTGGTTCCCCCCGGGCGTTGGATGGTCTGCCGGAACAATCAGGTTTATACGGATGCCCTTGATACTCTGTTCGTCGGCGATAGGCAGAGTCAGGTTGTTACCGGAAGCATCTAGATACTGGAAGAGGTTTACGCCACCAAGAGCATGGTAGTTATCGATGATGGTATGAGTGGTCTTTTGTGCAGTGATAGGCGTACCAATGGGCGGATTGGCGGTCATGGGGGTAACATCGGCATATAGCGCTGTGGAGCCAGCGTTGAGGTAATAGTGAACCAGCGAGACGTAGGTATCATCGGGTGAGAAATAGGCATAAACCGTTAAATCACTGTTTGATTCGGAAACTATATCGGTTAGACCGCGCAACACGTTACCTACGCGCTGCGATTCAGCCGCCAGGTTGGTAAATTCGCTGCCGTCCTGCTGCAAACCAAAGTATTGGTTGATTAAGGTGTTAAAAACGCTGAAAGCAATTAAAGATACCAAAGCAGCGATGATGATTGTGATTGTCATCTCGATGATGGTGAAACCGGCACGATTAAGGCGTGACACTTACGCCTCCTAACAGCGGTAGATCCGGCAAATTAAGTGTAAAGCCGTTAGCGGATATCGATAGTGTGGCGTTGCCAACGGCGGCAGAGCTAAGGTTAACGATGCAATTAATCTGTGTTCCGCCGGTGCCGGTGCACGAAGCAGTATAGGTATTTGAGCCTTGGCTGAGTTTCACCGTTGTACTGCAACTGGAAGCCGTGGCGCTGCAGGGCAAGTTCACGCCGGTTATCTGGAACGCGAAGTTACTAACGGTGCCGCCAGTTAGACTAACGTCGTACGGCGAAACCGAGCCGACCCTTGGGAAGTTGGCATTCGTGGTCAACATCAAGCGGACCTCTTGGTAATAATTGTGGCTGTTATAGGCGAAGGTTGTTGACGGCGGCGAGCCGGGATCATAAGTCGGTATATTCACAGGGTTAAAGGGGTTATTGCCGCTATATGGCAATGCTGCGGCCAGGTAATAAATAGTGCCGCCAGTGGTGGTGCAGGTGGTGGTGCAGGTGGTGGTGCCACCAACTATACAGTTGGTACCGCCAATGTCGCCGCAAAAAATGTATTGACCAGGCACTAAGTTAGATACACCGGCTAGGCCGTTTACATCGGTAATGGGCCTATTATCCGTAACATTGCCGCTGCCATTACATATTGAATAACTCAAGTTATCGTAACAATAAGAAGTATCGGAGGTAGCCGTATATTTTTTATAGCCGCCCTTCATATAAACTTTGACGTTGGGCAGCGGGTTGCCATTGGTATCAGTGGTTTTAACCAAGAGGCTGTCCGGGCCTTGGAGTTTGAGAGTCAATGTTACTGCTGAGGACTGCTGGCTAATGATCTTCTGACTGGAATAGGTTGGTTGTAGGCTGCCGGACGGCACGATAGTAGTCAGCGTGGAGTAGCCGTTGTCTGAAGCCGTGATCGCATAATCATAACCGCTGGTGTCCGCCGGTAAATCATAAAAGATAACTACGCCGTTTTGGTCAGTGCTATCAGTTCTGGGAGTCAGACCAACATGACTATTGGTTACATTAACAGTGGCCCCCGTAACAGGATTGCCGTTGCTGTCAATAACCGTTACAAAGAGGGCACCAGTATTGCTGGATGTTTCAGCTACGCGCGCGGATATTTCGGTATCGACCTCGGCCAATTGACTACCGCCTGGGCTGTAAACTGCCACGTCGGCAATCTTATAGTCTCCGGCATTAAGATCAGGATTTGGCGCGCCGGCTGGCGGCGGATAATTACGGCAGTAGGTCTGTTTAAGAGCTTGGGTGGGATAGCTGCCGCAGCCATCATAGGCATCATCAACATAATCAATGTTGGTCTTGATAGTATATTTCACGCCGTTGACCGTTTGGGTTGTGGTGGTTGGTGACTGTACAACCAAGCTGTCGTAGGGCAAAGATTTAAGGTATTCCATCTGATTCGTTGCCAGAGCCGAGGCTACAGCTTTCTGTTTGGCCACCGCCGCGCTGTTTACCAAAGCTGTAAATAAAGCGGTTAGGCTAAGAGAAACGATAGCCAGCACGATTAAACTCACCATCAGTTCGACTAACGTAAAGCCTGGCTGGGCGGCTGGCGCGCCAGCCCTAGCGCGCAGCTTCTTAAAATGCATATGTTTATTGTAACAAGATTGCCCTGGTCAGCCGCGCTTTTACGGTACAATAAACATATGCGTATTAACGACGGCCTGGTTATGGAGTTGCTCAAGCGCAACAATAAATTGAACGATGAGCAAATTAAGGGTCTGCTGGAACAGCAAAAAAACGAAAATAAGCCTCTGCGCGATATCGCCCTGGAGAGCAATTCCCTATCCGAAAAGGAACTAGCGCATTTTTACTCGGGCCTGATAGACGTGCCATTCGTGGAGATTACTCCGCGCAACCTTAATAAAGATTTTCTCAAACTCATACCGGAGCGCGTGGCTCGGCAATACAACGCCGTAGTTTTTGATGTCAAAGAAGACGGCACCCGGTTGCTGGCTATGGAAGACCCCGATGACGTCCAGGCGTTGAACTTCTTGCAAAAGCAGCTCGGCCCTAACGTCAAGGTTTATCTGGCCACCCGCAGCAATATTTTGGCGGCTTTAGATCAGTACCGCGGCAACATTACCAATGAGCTAACCCAGGTTATCGCCAGCGAAGACAATGAGCAAAAAAATGAAGCTGAAGAAGAAATAAAAGAAGAAGACGTCGGCGAAGATAGCCCGGTAGCGCAGACCGTTAACTTGATCATCGATTACGCCATCAAGCAAGGTGCCAGCGACATTCATATCGAACCGCGCGAAGACTATGTCTCTATCCGTTACCGCGTGGACGGCCAGTTACGTGAAACTAATAAGCTACCAAAGAAAATTTTAGCGGCGTTGGTCAGCCGTATTAAAATCCTTAGCAACCTAAAAATTGATGAACGCCGGGCGCCACAGGACGGCCGCTTTAAAGTCACAGTCGGTAGCGGCCAGTATGCCCTGCGCGTCAGCACCCTGCCGATAGCCGATGGCGAAAAAGTAGTAATGCGTATTTTAGATGAGTCCACCAAGGCCAGCAACTTACAGGAGTTAGGCTTTTGGGGAACCAGCCTGGACCGTTTGGAACAAGCCTTAACCCGCCCGCACGGCTTAATCCTGTTCACCGGACCAACCGGCTCCGGAAAAAGCACTAGCTTATTTAGTATCCTTAGCCGGCTCAACCAACCATCAGTCAATATCAGCACTGTTGAGGACCCCATAGAATATAAGATCCCCGGCGTTAACCAAGTCCAGGTTAATCCTATTGCCGGCATGACTTTCGCCAATGGTCTGCGGGCCTTGCTGCGCCAGGATCCTAACATCATTATGGTCGGCGAGATTCGTGACAATGAGACCGCCAACCTGGCTATGCAAGCGGCTCTTACCGGGCATTTGGTCTTTAGCACGCTGCATACCAACAATGCCGCCACCTGCCTGCCCCGTCTGTTGGATATGGGTATCGAGCCTTTTCTAATTGCCAGTACTGTTCGGGCAATTGTCGGACAGCGCTTAGTGCGCAAACTGGTATCAGAGAGTGTGGAAAGTTACCAGCCCGATGGCGTCATGCTCAAACGCATCCAGTCAGTCTTTGGCGTCACCGAAGCCAATATGCCGCGTTTCCATGAGCTAGAGCTACAGGCTCTTGAGGCAAGTATTGGCAGTGTCAGTGACCCATCCACCAGTGAACACGCTATCAACCGGCTTTGGCGTGTCAACAGCTCTGCCGGCTCAGCGGCTTTCCGCGGTCGTGAGGGAATTTACGAAGTGTTAGCTCTTAGCCCACAAATTCAAAAACTAATTGCCAGTAGTTCTACCAGTGATGTTATTCAGGCCCAGGCCGTCCAGGAAGGTATGATTACCATGCAGA
Organism: uncultured Candidatus Saccharibacteria bacterium; assembly: GCA_964448095.1. Classification (GTDB taxonomy): domain Bacteria; phylum Patescibacteriota; class Saccharimonadia; order Saccharimonadales; family UBA10212; genus CAYUUT01. The sequence continues at coordinate 21,903 of CAYUUT010000010.1, forward strand.
CTGACGGTTTTATTAAAGCGCTGCGCGGTCAGACTACTTTAGAAGAAGTCATGCGTGTGACCAGTGATCGATAAATAAAATGGCTGAATTTACTTACACTACCCTGACTGAAGGCAGACAAATCTCCGGCAGTATCGCGGCCGACTCACGCGAAGCCGCTATTGTCGCCCTGCATCAGCAAAACGTCAAGCCCTTGAAGGTCCAGGAGGCTAAAGCCAAGAAAGGCTTCAGCCTGGGCAATATCGGTAGGGCCAAAGTTAAAAAACGCGACCTGGTAATCTTCACCCGCGAGCTCTCGACTATGGTTAGCGCTGGGGTGCCACTTCCCAGAGCACTCAGCACCCTGGGCGACCAGGCCGAAAATAAACATTTTAAGGAAGTCATTGGTGCTATTGACCGTGATATCGCCGGCGGCGCGCCACTGGCAGACGCTATGGAGAAACACCCGGAGGTTTTTAGTGATGTTTATGTAAACATGGTCCGGGCGGGCGAGGCCGGCGGTATTCTTGATGAGATTCTCAAACGCCTAGCCACCCAGGTAGAAAAAGACGAGACAATCCGTAAGAAAATCCACTCCGCCATGGCCTACCCGATTGTGATTCTGACTATAACAGTCCTGGCCTTCTTCGGCATCATGATTTTTATTCTGCCCAAAATCGCCAAAATTATTAAGGATTTGGCCGGTCCCAACGCTCAGCTGCCGGTATACTCGCGGGTGCTGCTGCAACTCAGTAATTTTATGCAGCATTACGCACTATTCATTATCGTCGCAGTGGCAATTGTGGTCTGGCTCTTCCGTCGTTACATTCATACCGAAAAGGGCCGTTACCGTTGGCACGAATTCATGCTGCGGGCGCCGATCCTTGGCCCGATTGTCGCTAAAATTGCCGTGGCGCGCTTTTCGCGGACTTTTGCCTCTTTGATGGGTTCCGGCGTCAGCGTCCTAGAAGCATTAGAGGTCACCGGCAAGGCTGTAGGCAATAAAGTTATCCAGAAAGAATTGGCCGACATCGCCCTCCAAGTAAAAAATGGAAAATCCTTGGGGAAGGAATTATTAGAAGCCAGGTTCTTCCCGCCAATCGTCGGCCAAATGATGATTGTCGGCGAAGAGACCGGTAAAATCGACCAGATCTTGGTCAAGGTGGCCGATTTTTATGAGGAAGAAGTGGACGTAGTAATCGATAGCTTAGCCAGTATTATCGAGCCGATTATGATTATCATTCTGGGAGCGCTGGTAGGCGTCATCGCGGCTTCAGTAATGGGTCCGATAGCCAACCTATCCAAACAAATCGGCACCAGCTAGCAAATAGCTGCCGCCACTCGAGAGATAACGGCCAATTCTAAGACTTGACATGCTTATGCTTAGCTTTATAATCATGCTCATGGAACGTTCGTGTTCGAATAACAAAGAAATCAAAAACTAACCATTTTAAGAAGGGTGGGACAGATGCTTTCATTTAAAAAATATAAGAATCGCGGTTTTACAATCGTCGAACTTTTGATCGTTATCGTGGTGATTGGTATTTTAGCCACACTAGTCATTACTACTTACAACGGCATTCAAGAAAAGGCCCGCAACACCAAACGCGAGACTGATGTCAACGCGCTACAAGGTCAAATCGAGGCTTACGAAGCCCAAAATGGTAATTACCCATCTATTGGCGCGTCGACTGCGGCCAATATCAATGATTCGACTTTCCGGCAAACCAATATGAAAGGTCTTGATCCCAGCGCGCTGCAAGATCCTAAATGGCAGTCCAGCAACACTAACTGCACCGCCTCTGGCGCAGCTGTTCTAGAAAACAAGACTACAGTGGATTCTGGCTGCTACGGCTACGCGCCAACACCGGCTAACTGTGACGACAATACAACTGATTGCACTGGCTACACTCTAACCGCAAACCGAGAAGGTGATACTCCCTACACCAAGCAAAACCTTAACTAGTTGAGTACTAAGCTAGTAGTAAAACCGGTCGCCATAGGCGACCGGTTTTTCAGATGTTATACTTCTTAGGATAAGGATAAACAATATAAAAGGTAAAGGGATGGGCAAGCTAAGTTTTTACCACGAACAGCCTTTATTCGGACTGGATATTGGCCATTCTAATCTTAAAATCATGCAGCTGGACACTGCCTTAGCTGGCTCGCCAAGGGTAATCGGCTATGGTTTTGGCCAATACCCTTCGCGGGCTATAAACAATGGCCAGATAGTCGACTACGAGCTTCTGGCGGTCAGTCTACATGATCTATTCGAGGAGCATTTGGTTGGCGAGATAACCACCAAGCGAGTGGCTTGCACGGTGCCAACCGCCCGGACCTTCAGTCGGCCGATGAAACTGCCGCCGATGAATGATAAAGACATTGCCGAAGCCGTACGCCTAGAGGCCGAGCAGTATATTCCAGTACCGGCCGCCAATCTATACATCGATTTTGATATTGCCCGCCGCGACCAACAAGGCATTGATTTACTTATGGTGGCTACACCTAAAAATATCATCGATAGCCACATCAAATTTTTAGAAGGCGTCGGCTTGGAGCCAGTAGCGCTTGAACCAACTATGAATGCTTCGGCGCGCTTCTTTGATTTGGCCGATCCAGCCCATAATCAGCCGGCTGTTTTAATCGATTTTGGCTCAACCGCCATAGACCTGGCGGTCTTTGACAAGACAATGTTCGTCAACAGTACAATCGACGGCGGTAATGACAATATGACTGAACTCATCGGCCAAAAGATGGAAATCAGCGTTGCTGAAGCCCATAAACTCAAGGTTCAATTTGGTATCGGCGTCAGTGATAAACAAGAGGCTATTAAAGATGCTTTGGAGCCTATTTTGAGCAACTTGTTGCGTGAGGTTCGCAGGATTGTCCGCTATTATGACGAACACGGTGGTCCGGGAAAACGCAAAATTGACCGGATTGTAATACTTGGCGGCGGAGCTATGATGCCCGGACTCAGCCAGTATCTATCAACTGAGCTAAAGCTGCCGACACGCATGCTAGACCCCTGGAGTCATGTGGATTTTGGCCGCTTAGCGGCACCGGATGATAATGAACGACCAATGTACGCAACCGTAGCTGGCGAAGCATTACTGGAACCAGGGAGCACCATAAAATGATTAACCTACTGCCGCCAGAACGCCGCCAAGCCATACGTTATGGCCAGCTCAACGCGACGTTATTCAGTTGGCTTGCTGGTCTGGGCGTAGCTATTATCGGCCTGCTACTTATTCTTGCCGGCGGCTGGCTGTACATTAACCAACAGTCAAAAAGTCTGCAAAACAATATCGCCACTTCGCAGAGCCAGCTAAATTCTCAGAACCTCTCACAGGTACAAAAAGATTCCGCCGAGTTAAGCGGCGACGTCAAGGTGGTCAACCAAGTGCTGAGCAGCGAAGTACGTTTTTCTGATTTGCTGTCGGCCATCGGCCAGGTTATGCCGCCGGGAACAGTTTTGAATTCTCTGACCTTAACCAGTGTTAAAGGTTCAATAGACTTGGCCGCTAACGCTAAAGACTACGCTTCGGCGGCCCAAATAGGCGTTAACCTCAGCGATCCCAAGAATGGTATTTTTAGCAAAGTCGACATTATCAGCATCAACTGCACTAGCGGCAATGTTACCTACAACTGTAATGCTACCTTTAAAGCCCTGTTTAGTAAGAGCGCCCAGACCAAGTTTCTCGGCATAGCCAAGGCGGCCCAGTAATGAATATCCAGCGTTTAAGATTAATTCTTCTTGGTTTAATCGGACTAGAAATTATAGTCTTTGTAGCGGTTTGCGTACTGGGCTTATCAAAGCTTTCTGGCCAGAGCCAAAAAATGGTCAACCTCAAATTGCAAAGTAGCGCCCTCGACTATCAACTTACCAGCCTTGGCGAGGCCAAAAAGCAACTCCAACAATACAGCTACATAAAAAATGTCGTGGCCGAAGTCATCCCCAATGACAAAGACCAGGCGCAGGCAGTTTTGGAAATTAATCAAATTGCTCAACAAGCCGGTATTACCATTGGCAGCATCAGTTTTCCGGCCAGCACCCTCGGCTCCTCCGGAGCCAACGCCGCCACTGCCAGTTCGACCAGCTTAATCAGCCAAGCCCAGCCGGTTAGCGGCGTTAAAGGCCTTTATAGCGTTCAGCTAAATATTACCCCGCAAAGCGGCAATCAGGTACCGGCCAGCCAGCAGGTAACCTACTCCAAGTTGCTGGATTTCCTTAACCGTATTGAGGATAATCAGCGAACGGCCCAGATAACCCAAGTTACCGTCGAGCCGCAGGGCGGTAGCACCGGAAACGCCGTTTCTTCCATTACTTTTACTTTATCCATTAATATATTTATCAAGCCATGAAAAACGCCAATCTTAACATCAACCTAAAGACTCTGCTGCCAAAACTTAAAAAGGCCCAGCAGCTGCTTCTTCAGCACGCTGTTTTTGCCGCATTAATGGTTATCCTACTGATATATGTTTTTGTGGTTTGGAAGATTAATCAGTTCGCCAATGCCGAGCCGTCTGACAGCGCCCAAACCCTGGTCCTGGCAAAAGCCAACGTTCCAAAAATTAATAAAAACGCAATCCAGCAGATTCAATCGCTTGAGCAGACCAACACCCAAGCCCAGGGTCTCTTTGACCAAGCCCGCAACAATCCCTTCCAAGAATAAATACTTAACAAGTTAAGTATTTATTCAGCCTGCATGTTACGCTGGACCGCGTCTAAAGTCTGGACATACTTCTGCCGAGCCTCCAGAATGCGTTCGGAATACGTGTCCGGGCTCGGACAATACGGAAAAACGAAGTTGTCTTCTTCCCCGGCTGTTTCGACTGTGAGTGTCCCGTAGCCGAGTATGGTTTGCAGTATACCGCTATGCTCAGCTGTCACGTCTTGAACATTAGACATACTAAGCCGCGAAATTTTTCTAATAAACAGGCCTCTTTGAATAATCTGGATAAGGCTTTTATCGCTTACAATTAACCGGCTTTGGCGGTAAATATAGGTTGCCACAAATAAAATTAAAGCCGCTAACGCTATAGCTAAAACAACACAGGCCAAGAATAGACGGTAGGTTTGGCCGGACATATTATCAAGGAAGTTTGGCGCAAGAAACAGCGTCAGGGCAATCACCGCGATTATTCCAACCAGTGTTTCGATATAAATAGCGATAATGCCTATCGGGTGACGGTGCAAGACCGTTACGATGTGTTCGCCAGGTTCAAGTATTTGGGCGTCGGCACTTAGGCGCGGTGGCCCAGCAATAACCGGTTCCGGCGGCGGGGGAGTTGGAGTCGGCGCGGGCTCAGGACTTTCAGGCTGCATGTTGAGAATTATATCAAGCTAGTCTGGGGTTTGCTCGAAGTTTTTTCCTTACCCAGGTGTTTCCAGGCGCGTGGCGTAACTTTGCGACCACGCGGCGTACGTTCCAGCAGGCCGATTTGCATTAGATAAGGCTCATAAAAATCTTCGATGGTGCTGCGTTCTTCAGAAGTCAGGGCCGCCAACGTTTCCACGCCTACCGGTCCACCGTCGTGATGCTCGATAATAACTTCCAGTAATCGCCGATCAGCGGCATCTAATCCCAGTTTATCCACTTCTAAGAGATCCAGCGCTTGGTGGGCCAGCGGTTCATCGACCACCCCATTGCCGTTTACGTCAGCGTAGTCGCGTACTCGCTTGAGCAGGCGGTTGGCAATGCGTGGTGTCAGGCGCGAGCGTTCAGCCAGGAGACTTGCAGCCTTATCATCAATTTCTACATCCAGAATCTTGGCTGCGCGTTTAATAATCTTAGTTATCTCCTCGGGAGTATAAAACTCCAGTCGATGAATCAAACCAAAGCGGTCGCGCAGCGGAGCCGCCAGTAAACCTGTACGAGTCGTAGCGCCAATGATAGTAAACTTCGGTAAATCCAGTCGTAAGCTGCGGGCGCTAGGACCTTTGCCTAGCATGATATCTAGTTTAAAATCTTCCATGGCCGCATAAAGAACCTCTTCAATTGAGCGGTGCAAGCGATGAATTTCGTCAATGAACAAGATATCGCCGTCTTGAAGGTTGGTCAGCAGTGAAGCTAAGTCACCCGCCCGTTCAATCGCCGGACCGCTGGTTATTCTAATCTGCGCTCCCATCTCATTGGCTATTACTGTAGCCATAGTGGTTTTTCCTAAACCCGGTGGCCCGTGCAGCAACACGTGATCAACTGGCTCACCACGTTTCTTGGCAGCATCGATCGCCAGTTTTAGATTCTGCTTGAGTCTTTCCTGACCGGTGTAATTAGCAAAATCCTTTGGCCGCAGGCTGTTATCCAACTCCTTATCAACCTCGTCATCCTGAGCAGACGTATTTATTATCCTATCAATCGCCATACCATCATTCTAACATTTTGTAGGTTATGGCAGGGCTAGTACAGCGCGGCAGATTTAGGCAAGTGCGAACCTTCTAATAGTTTGATGACTTCCTTGGCCTCGACGGTCTCTTTTTCTAGCAGAGCCTTCTTGAGATCTTCCAGTTTATGCAGGTTGGCTTTTATGACAATTCGCGCCCGAGTAGCAGCTTCTTTTATAAGTGACTCTACCTCGTCATCAATTACTTTAGCGGTCTCATCCGAATAAGTCCGCTCGTGCACTAACCGCTCTAGCATCATGCCTTCGTCTACCTGGAAAACCTGGTCACGCAAGACTTTACCCATGCCCTGGTTCATGATCATGTCGCGGGCTAGTTCGGCAGCTTTTTGCAAATCGGATCCGGCGCCGGTAGTAACTCTCTCCGAGCCATAAATTAGCTCTTCAGCCACCCGGCCGCCCAGCATCCGGGCCAATACGTCCTTATATTCAATAATGCTGTGGTAGCTCTTATCTTCCGGCGGGATAAACCAAGTTACGCCGCCGGTCTGGCCGCGCGGAATGATGGTAACTTTGTGGACCATGTCGCTATCGGGCATTACGTGGCCGACTATCGCGTGACCGGCTTCGTGATAGGCGGTTAGTTCCTTTTCTTTCTCGCTCATCACTTTACTTTTGCGCTCCGGGCCGATGGCAACTTTTTCAAAAGCGCTAACCACGTCTTCATTCTCAATAACCTTACGATTGTGGCGAGCGGCCAAAATCGCTGCTTCGTTAGCAATGTTAGCCAGGTCGGCGCCTGAAGAACCAGCGCTTTTGGCCGCTAGACTATCCAGGTCTACGCTCTTGCTGACTGGTTTTTCGGCAAAATGGACTTTTAGGATCGCTTCGCGGTCTTTGCGATCCGGCAGATCAATGGTAACTCGGCGGTCAAAACGGCCGGGACGCAGCAAGGCTGGATCCAGCACATCAGAACGGTTAGTAGCCGCCAACACAATCACATTTTGACCCTGCTCAAAGCCATCCATCTCTACTAATATCTGGTTGAGAGTCTGTTCACGTTCGTCGTGGCCACCACCCATTCCAGAGCCGCGACGGCGGCCAACAGCGTCAATCTCGTCTATAAAGATAATGCACGGGGCATTTTTCTTGGCTTTATTAAACAAATCCCGCACACGACTGGCGCCCACGCCGACAAACATCTCTACAAATTCCGAGCCGCTGATGCTGAAAAACGGCGCGTTGGCTTCGCCGGCTACCGCTCGAGCCAACAGTGTTTTGCCCGTTCCAGGCGGACCGATTAGCAGCACACCCTTGGGAATTCTGGCCCCCACACCTTCAAATTTTTTAGGGTACTTCAAAAACTCAACTACTTCTTCGAGATCCTGTTTAACCTCGGCATTCCCAGCTACGTCTTTAAAGGTCACTTTATCTTTTTCATTGCCGTATAGCCGGGCGCGGCTTTTGCCAAAACTCAGAGCCTGGTTGCCTTGGCCTTGGGCGCTGCGAAACATAAAAATCAGCAACCCGGCAATAATAACCACCGGTACAACCGTCGTTAAAAGGTCTAGCCAAATACCATTGCTGGAAGAGGCTGGCTTATTTACCAGCTCGACTTTGCCTTGCTTCAGCCCCTGTTCATAAATACTCGAGCCATCCTCTTTATATGATTGCTCGGTGGCTTTACTTTGGCCCAAAGGCGTAATTTGCAAAGAATCGCCATTAACGACAATCTGTTTGAGCTGGCCGCTATTGGCCTGGCTAACTACCTGCGAAAAGGGCACCGTCTTTAGTTGGCTGGGCTGATTAAAGGCCGCATAGACGATTATGCCAAACAGAATAACCAACGCTACAAAACCGGCGTTCTTAAAATAGCTGCGGCGTGGTTTTTTGCCGCCGCCCTTACCGCCTAAGCGAAACTGTTTCCCGTCCATATAGCAACATTATATCAGGCGTTTTAATCAGTGGTGATAAAGTGGGCTGATTTCCGGCCAATTTTAAGTTTTAGCCCGTTTTTAACCGGTTGCTCGGTGTTGGGCCGTCCTGTTTTAAGCGATAGACTCAATCTTTCAACTGTTTTACGGTCAAAATCTTTAAATCCGGCGTTCCTCAGTAAATCTGCAACTAACTCATTAGCGACGCGGTGCGGCAAGCCGATAAAGCTACTCCTGTCGATTTGACCACTCGTTTCGATTGTTTGAGATATAGTCGCAATTTCTCTATTTATGTTTTTATTTATTTTTGCGACTCTTTCGATATTACCGATGATGACTCTCCTTTGAGCCGGCTTTAAATTTTTTAGAATATTCTGACGCAAGTAGTTTCTGGCATAATCTGTATCGCTGTTGGTGGTATCTTCGCACCATTCCAGTCTATTTGCCTTGGCATAGCTTATAATCTCAGCCTTAGGAATGCCCAGCAGCGGTCGGACGATGTCTGAATCCGCGATAGCGCTAAGCCCGCGGCGGTATGTGCCCCTTAGGAGATTTAAAAATGCGGTTTCAATCAAGTCATCCTGATGATGAGCCGTGACAATAGCTCGGGCATTATGCTTCTCTTTTACTTGATTCAGGAATTGGTAACGCGCCTGGCGGGCCTCGTCCTCGCCGGCATCGGGCCCCAAATTACCCCGGCCTATTTCAAGGGGTAGTTTTAGCTGCGTAGCGGCTTTTTGGACTAACTGTTCATCAAGATCGGAATCCTCGCGGATATTATGATTAAAATGAGCCACTACGATATCTGTCTGACCCCGCTTAACCAGAAAGTCCAATAGACTCATAGAATCCACGCCGCCGGATACGGCCAGGATATATTTGCCAGGCTCAAGCTCAATATTCACTTATTAGCCCCTTTATCCCGCCGCCCGGCGGTGACTAATCTGCCGGCGGTATTCATTCTGTGTTAAATAGATGATTAGCAGGTCAAATAGCGTCAACAAAAGCAGGCCAATAGAGAACTTGTCGATTATCCTATAGCACTGATAAATTACAAACAAAGTTGTTACACCAATTAGGCCAACGTAAGCCCACAGATGATCGCGCAGCACTTCCACTACCAATATCAACTTAACGACACCGTGCGCCAGTAAATAAACAGCCCCGAAAACTAGGGAGGGACCCGTAAGATGATGGGCGGTCCTTAAAATGTGATTGGCGATAAAATCGTGCGGGTCTTCGGACAGTTCACCCTGGGTCAGCCGGGCCGCCCAGCGGTTAATCTGGTCTGGGTTGATAAGCAATAGAAAGATACCGCCTAGGCACTCTAAGAGCCCGTCCAAACCCTTTAAGTACAGGCTGATACGGAAAGCTTTATCGGTTGCAGTCCGGGGGCTTTCCGCCGGATTATAGCCAAGTTTATTCATGATTGTGGTACCAGGGGCGAGGATCGAACTCGCGACCTCAGGCTTATGAGTCCTGCGCTCTAACCATCTGAGCTACCCTGGCGAACAGGGGTAATTATAGCACAGCAACAGATAGAAGCCACGCAAAAACCGGCTCTAAAAAGCCGGTTTGCTAATTATTTATTCGTCAGTAGTCGTTTAGTCGCCCAGTAGTACATCAACTGCCAGCAACCTCTTGTCGCTAGTTGGCAGCAGCTCAAAATTCAGCTTGATAGCCATGTTGTTTTTTCCCTTTTTGTTTTATCGAACTTAGTTCCTATTATACATGCTTATGCTAAAATGTCAAAACTTTTTTACACCCCTATAAAATCCGATTGTGTTTTCTCCTGCAATGTGCTTAACTACCCCTGTTAGGATCTTATCGGTTCTTGGTCTAAGAGAGAACGAGCGAGCGGCCCACAAAGCTGATTATCCAAGTTCAACCGCAGCCAGACTAGTAAGGGGTCGTTCCTAAGTAAGTTAAGACAAGGATTGAATAAGCAACATGTACAAAGTATTTGTAGGTGGCTTGCCCTTCGCTACTACCGACGATGAGCTCAAAGAAATTTTTGCTGCTCACGGCGCCGTAGCATCCGCAACTGTAGTTCGTGACCGCGACAGCGGCCGCAGCAAAGGTTTCGGCTTCGTCGAGTTCGAAAACGATGACGAAGGCAAAGCTGCCGAGACTGCTCTGAATGGTTCTGAGATCGGTGGCCGCAGCATTTCCGTGGCCCAAGCTCGTCCCAAAGAAGAGCGCTAAGCTAAATTTTAGCTAACTAAAAACTCCCTCATCCGAGGGAGTTTTTTGATACCACCTAACAGATTGACAAAAAGTCATTAACAGATTAGAATACTAGCTGGTAATATCGCGGGGTGGAGCAGTGGCAGCTCGCGTGGCTCATAACCACGAGGTCGCAGGTTCGAGTCCTGCCCCCGCTACCATGAAAAGTGCCCGACCTTGTGTCGGGTATTTTTCATGGTATTGAGAGTTGGCTCGGTTCTGCGACTCGACAGCGATAGCTGGCGAAAGTCGCAGGTTCGTTGGAGTGAGGACGCGCACAGGAATTTATTCCGAGCACGCCGGAACGGATAAAGGACTAATTCCGCTGTTCTGCCCCCGCTGCCAAGCTTAAGCGCTATGGACGAATGCTTATTTTTATGCATAATTTAGCTTGTGAACAGGCATACGTTAACCAACAAAAGACTTCTCCTACTTTTACTGACCGCATTAATCCTATTGGGACTAGTGGTTTGGTGGTTTATTTACTATGAACCCGGCAACCGCAACTCTAATGATTATCAAAACAAAAATACTGGATGCCAAGACAATGGTTTGCCGGGACGCTGTTGTCAGCTACACGCAAAGCCAGGAACAATTTGTCCTGGCTAAACTTCAACCGTCACCAGGCCTTTCCATCTAGCCAACTCCGCAATAATGATGCTCCAATTCGAATGAACCAGGGCTACCAAGATGAGTTTTGGAACCTCTTAGGAGGTTCTTTTTAGTCGCTGAAGAGCTTACGGCCCAGTAAAAAGTCACGCCAGTCTTCCAGATTTTTGGAGATTTTCGATCGGTTATCGGCAGGGCTGGCGGTGGGCGCTGTAAAATTAGCCGTGTTCAGGGAGGGGTCGACATATTTCATAGCTACGCTTTGCGGTACCGCCAAAACTTGCTCGCCGGGCGTCGCTAGACCCAAGTCTTGGCGGGCCGTCAAATCCAGATATTCATTGCTTTGGTAAAACTGATTCTGCAGCGCGGCGTTTTGTTTCTTAAGATAAAGAATTTGGTTCTGCTGCTTGAGCGTTGATATCTGTTTCTGTAGCTCGTAGTTAGTCTGGACCGTCTTTATGCCGCTCCAAGTTATAGCCAGCACAATTATGCTAAAAACATACAAAACTAAGTTGCGCGAGTCAGTTAACTGCTTGCGCGTTGAGCCATTCCAAAATTTTTTTATGTCGCTAAACATGACCATCATTATATAGCTTCACGCCAGGAAAGGCCTGATTCCTATTAGACTTGCCTCTCTTGGGTTCATCATGTTTTTTCACCAACCGCTCAAATTATAGCCTTCTCATCTGTTATACTGACTTTGTGCTGGTCTTTTCCAATTTTGCAAAATCGTGCTTCAGCAGATGTTTGCAAAATTGAGGAGGAGGAAGCGATGTAGAGCGAGAGCAAACGAGCCCGTGAGTTTGCGTAAGCTCGAAGTCGATTCCGACGAGGGGGTGTAGCTCAGTGGTTAGAGCAGTCGGCTCATAACCGATTGGTCCCTGGTTCAAGTCCAGGCACCCCCACCA
>CAYUUT010000011.1:0-13824 GCA_964448095.1 uncultured Candidatus Saccharibacteria bacterium
CACGATGAGCAGCTCCCTATGGCGAGTTTGGTGTCTATGCCGGTGGCCGCGCTAATAACCGTTAGCTCGGCTTTCTTGCCGTTAGAACCACTGTCCTGAATACAGAGCCGCCAACCATAGTTACCAATAATCTGCGGGGTGGCGCAGGCAGTGTTGGGCGAAGTCTGCAATTGCAAGCAATTTTCTAGAGCCGAGTCGACCGCAGAATTAGCTGGCGGCGTGCCAATATCGCTCGAGCTAAGGCCGGGAATCGTGTAGGCGGTTATCGATTGCCCCGAAGAGCCGGTATTCTGAAACGTCGAATAAATGTCTAGAAGCTCGGCGCTCTGATTGGTAGTAGCGGTACTGTAGTATTTTGAGGACACGATGGTGAGGCCCGGCAAGAACTGGTAAGCTTCCGACAAAACATAGGTGTTAGTAGTAGCAATCTTGGCCACATCGGGCGAAGCCTGGGATAAAGCCGTAACCGTTTGTCCGGTGTCGGTACTACCCTGATATACATCCCTTAAGCCCAGGACACTATAGACGTAAAGCTTGTTGCTACCCGGAATAGCTAAGATTGCCCGGCCAACATATAGACAATCCTGGTTGGTGCTCTGGGCTTGAGCGGCCGCGCTAAGCGCTGGCCGGACCGGGTTGCCGGAAGCTTGGCATAAGTAAGGGGTGGTAGCCGGAAAAGTACCGGTGCTAACCTGGTTGGCATAACTTTGGACTTGTGATTGCAAGTCATACATAGCTTGAGAAAACTGGGCGCTACTAGTACGCCCAGAGAAGAGCCCTACGGCACTGACAAAAAGCGCACCAGTGACCGCCAGGACTATCATGACCTCTATGAGAGTGTAGCCCCGTACAGAGGTTATCATGGCTGAATTATAACATAAGCATATAGGTGCAGCTACAGGTTAGAGCAAGTGGATTCTGTACCAGTTGATTAGTGAATCGCCAAATAATAAGACGATTATGGTAGAGATGATTAGAAAAGGCCCGTAGGGTAAGCGACTGTTAGCCGATTTTTTGCCGGCTAACAGAGATGGCAGTACGAAAACTGTACCCAAAATTGAGGCCAGAAAAATCATTACAAAGCTTTTAGCCGGCGTCGCCAGCAGCGTGCCGGTAACCAAGCCAAGGCGCACATCACCGTAGCCTATCCATCTACCCTGGCTAACCATAAACAGCAGCAAAAACACGCCGCTGGCGACGCCCAGGCTGAGCAACCACAGCCACGCTTCGTGGCTCTTATCATCACTGTAAAACAAGATGTAGCCCAAACGGCCGGCGGCGGCAGCGGCAAAGGCCGGATACAGAATGCGGTTAGGCAGTTCCATCCAACGAAAATCATAAACTACTAGCGCCAGCAGACCTACAGCCGCCGCCAGCCAAGTCACGAACAACAGCCACTGCCCCGCTGTACTAAAATCGACTGGCCAAAACAGATAAGAAACTATAAAAACAGCGACAGTAGTAAGCTCTACCGCGGGATACTGCCAGGAAATCGGCTGGTGGCAATAGCGGCAACGGCCGCGCAGCGCCAACCAGCTAAGCACCGGTACTAAATCCTTGGCAGCTAGCCTGTGCCGGCAATTGGGACACATCGAGTGGCCTTTCAGAACTGACAACTCCCTGCCCTTCTGGCCGCTTTCCTGCTGGCGTACCCGCCAGACCAAGGCGTTGATAAAACTGCCGAATATTATGCCAAGAATCGCTAAGCCGAAGACTATCATCAGCGCTATCTTAACATAAGAATAACCACTCAACTAAAATGGGCCGCGCATGCGCGGCCCATTTATCAAACCCTAGAGCGTCCTAGGATGCTGTGCAAGTCCACGTAAGACCACTGCTGGCCTCCGTAGCGTAGACCGCAGCCACAGAACGTATCGAAGCCCCGGTCGTGGTTGGAGCATTACCGTTGCAGGTCGCACCGGTGTATACACTCAAAGTGTCAGTGACCGTTGCCGGTAGAGAAGCTGGCACCGTAGAGGTCAGTGTTGGAGTTACTGTGAAGTAACCTAGCTTAAAGCCGGCTGCCGTACCGGTTGGCGCGGCGCAGGTACCAGCCGAGAAGGTGTACGAAGGCGCGGAGCCGCAAGCTACGGCCGGAATCGCCCCGCTGTTATTGGCAGAAAACTCTGATATTGCCGCAAGCGCTGCTTCGACATCAGCTTTGCGCTGAGTGTTACGAGAGTTGCGTTGCAGTGCCGGAACGGCCAGGAAGACAATCAAAAGTATCAGACCGGCTATGGTCAGCACAATCATTACTTCAATTATCGTAAAGCCGCGATTCTGGTTTTTTAATTTGGTTTTCATATTGCTGTAGGCCCCCTTTTATTGATGCCCTATTAAACGGTTATGCTTACATATTAATACATTGATTGCATAATGCAATAGTTTATAAATTATCCGTTAAAGACCGGCTGACAGGTTTGTGCCAGCCAGGTGATATATAGGTAAGAGCACAGCCGCTACAATTATTAGCGCTATGACACCCACTATAACCATCATTACCGGTTCAATTATGGTTGAGACAGTCTTGATTTCATCGTCAACCTGCCTCTCGTAGTAATCAGCTACTTTGCTCATCATGTTCTCCAACTGGCCGGATTGTTCGCCAATATAGATCATGTTGGGCACTAGGTCTAAGAAGTTAGGATCGCCTCTCAGGCTGTCACCCAGGCTCTTGCCGCCTTTGACTTTATCCGCTGCCTGGTTTATGGAATCGGTTATGATCGAGTTACCTACGGCTTTGGCGGTAGTGTTGAGCATTTTTATCATTGGCACACCGCTTCCAATCAAGGTTGAGCTGGTGCGGGCAAAACGGGCCATATAAAGCTTGCTCATCAGCGCTCCTATGGGCCACATATGCAGTTTCAATCTATCAAAAAAGTGCCTACCGGACGGGGTCTTTAGCCACCGGCGGAGAGCAAAAACCACGGCCGCCACTACTACTATAGTTATCCACCAATAATGGGTGGTTAGATGCGAAATTTTCAAAATAGCTACGGTTATAAACGGCAATTGGGCGCCAGGTATGGTGCTATAAATCGACACCACCTCCGGCAGTACCTTGGTGGTCATAAAACCAGCCACGGCAAACAGGACTATTAAGACAATTAGCGGATATATCAGCGCGCCGCGGACCTTAGAAATCACTTCGGCGTCTTTTTCCTGTTGGTTGGCTAGCCTTTCCAAGGAGTTATCCAGTGTACCGGAGGCCTCGCCGGCGGCTACCAGGCTGATGTAAACTTCATCAAAGGTGTCGGGAGATTTAGCCAGTGCTTCGGATAATGACGAACCAGCTTCAACGTCGCTTACCAGTCGGCTAATAATCGAGTTCAAGTTTTTATTTTTGGTCTGTTTTCTGACGGTGTCCAAGCTCTGGACCAACGGCAACCCGGCATTTACTAAAGTAGCCAGCTGGCGCGAGAATATTACCCGCTCTTTAGCTGGTACCCGGCCGCGGCGGGTCACGCCAACGCTACTCACCTTGTCGGCGGTTATCTCTAGCGGCGCTAAGCCGCGTTCGACCAGCAGTTTTGAAGCTGACTGCTGATCCTCGGCCTCAATCTGGGCCTTGATTCTTTCCCCGGTTTTATTGTCTCTGGCGCTATATGTAAAGGTCTGCATATTTGGCTTAACCCCTCATCAGCCGGTCCAGCTCTTCGACGTCCACGGCATAGTTGCGAGCCTCGTCATAAGAGATTAAGCCGCTGTGAACCAGGTTGATTAGCGTTCGGTCCATGCTCTGCATACCGTGTTCGGCGCCAGTTTGAATGACGGCTTCCAGCTGGTAATTCTTACCTTCGCGGATAATGTTGCGGACTGCCGAAGTAGCCACCAGAATCTCGGCCGCCACTACCCTGCCGCCGCCTAGGGCCGGAATCAAGCGCTGCGAACAGACAGCCATCAGGATATTGCCCAGCTGGGCACGCACCTGGGGTTGTTGGTGCGGCGGGAAAACGTCAACCATGCGGTCGATACTTTGGCTGGCGCTGTTGGTGTGCAGCGTAGCGAAAACCAGGTGTCCGGTTTCGGCGATGGTAATGGCCGCGGCAATGGTTTCCAGGTCGCGCATTTCGCCAATTAGCACTACGTCCGGGTCTTCGCGCAGCGCCGAGCGCAGGGCCGTAGAAAAACTGTAAGTATCATAATGGACTTCGCGCTGGACGATAACCGAGCGCCGTGACTCATGAGTATATTCTATAGGGTCCTCGACAGTTATAATGTGCGCCGCCCGCTCGTCATTAATCTTATTAATCATGGCGGCCAGGGTTGTGGACTTGCCCGAACCGGTTGGCCCGGTAACCAGCACCAGTCCTCTGGGATAATTGGTGAAATTTTCTAAGACCGGCGGCAAGCCCAGGTCTTTGATGGTACGTATTTCATTAGTAATCAGGCGCATAGCGGCCGCCAGATTACCACGCTCATGGAAAGCGTTAACCCGGAAACGCCCCAGGTCGCCAAAGGCAAAGCTAAAATCAAACTCTTTGTCGCGCAGTAAAATCTGCTTTTGGTCTTCTTCTAAAAGCGAAAACACCAGCTCTTCGACCATCCGCTCTCCCAGCTTGGGCGCGCCGTGTACCGGTGTTAGTGAGCCGTCAATACGCAGGGTCGGCGGCAAACCAACTTGAAGGTGCAGGTCGGACGCCCGCCGCTTGACAACTTCTTCCAGCAGCAACTCAATCTTTGGAGTTGCTTGTTGCACGCTGGTTGTAGCCCCCACATTATCTGCCATTTTTAGCTTTCATCTCCGGCCGCAGCCACCCTATTAACTTCATTAAGCGTGGTCATACCAGCTAGGGCTTTCAGATAACCGTCTTGGCGCATTGTAATCATACCTTGGGCTATAGCCTGTTTTTGAATCAATGAACTGGGCGAGTGCTTAATTATCAAGTCCTGGATTGCGTCAGTCACTTCAAAAACTTCGTATAACCCTAGACGGCCTTCGTAGCCGGTAGAGTTACCGGGCTGCTCTTTCCCCTTGATTAAAGTATAAGCGTTTTGGTCGACCAATGGCAAATTGTCATACCCCAGGTCTTCCTCAATCTTGGTGGCCTCTTGCTGGGTTTTGGGCAAAAGCGTACCCAGAGCCGTGCGAATAGCCTGGGTTTCCACCTTATTGGACTGATAGCTGGGACCGCCTGGTACCACCCGGCGCACCAGCCTTTGGCCGATGACCGTATGCACGGTGCTGGCTATCAAAAATGGTTCGATATCCATGTCCAGCAGGCGCGGTAAGATGCCGGCGGCGCTGTTGGTGTGCAGTGTGCTAAAGACCAGGTGACCGGTCAGCGCCGCCTGCACCGCCAGACTGGCGGTTTCTTTGTCGCGTATCTCGCCGACCATTATGACGTCCGGATCCTGGCGCAGGATTGAACGCAAGCCATTGGCAAAAGTCAGGCCAACATCAGCGTTAACCTGGATTTGGTTCACGCCGTCAATTTTGTACTCCACCGGGTCTTCCAGGGTGACAATATTAACGGTGTCGTTCTTGATTTCCTGGATCATGGCGTACATGCTGGTGGACTTACCGGAACCGGTTGGTCCCGAGGTCAGAATCATGCCATGCGGCAGCGTCAGGGCTTTTCTTATTTCGCGCAGAGACCGGCCGGCATAACCCATATCTTCCAAAACCAGGCTGGTACCGCCCTTGTCCAAAAGCCGCATTACCACCTGCTCTCCCCAGACCGTTGGACTGATGGCCACACGGATATCAATGGCGTCGCCGCCAACGCTAACGCTGAACTGTCCGTCCTGCGGTATACGGTGCTCATCAATCTTCAGATTGGACATAATCTTGATACGGCTGATCATCGGCGCTTCGGCTTCTTTTGGCAGTTTCATAATTTCGCGCAGCACCCCGTCCACCCGGGTACGGATTTTTAATTCCTTCTCCAGGGGTTCAACATGGATATCGCTGGCCCGATTCTTGGCAGCGTACTCCAAAATACCGCTCAGCGCCTTACTGATCGGCGAATCCTGGACGATTGTTTGGATATTTTTATCGGCTTTGCCCGCCGCGGGCGCGCCGGCCGGATTGACTCCAGGTGTAACGATTCCCAGCTCTTCCGGCGAATCAAGGATTGATTTAATACCTACTGTTCGGTCATATTGTTCAAGAACCGCTTTAATCCCGCTCTCGCTGGCCGCGTAAACTTTAATCGGTTGGCCAATCTTATTACTCAAAAAATCGATAGCCTGGACATTGCCGGCGTCGAGCATGCCAACCACTAATAGCTTTTGTTTGGCGTCATAGCCTAGTGGGACGGCCATGTAATGTTCAGCCGTATCCAGCGGCAGCATGGCTAGGATTTTGTTGTCTATGCGGGCACTTTTTAGATTAACGTACGGTACATTATTAACCTCGGCCAGAGCTTTAGTTAGGTTTTCATCTGTAATATGGCCTTCGCCCAACAGCAAACTGAAGACCGGTTGATGAGCGGTTTTGGCTTTGCTTTTTAGGAGTTCCAGCTCATCCTTGGTAATCAAGCCATCTTGGACTAAATTATCCTCTACGCGCTGCTGGGTGGCTGCTGTTAGTATGTTCATCTTCGCGGCCTCCCCTTATGGCGACGTATTAGTAAAAGGAGTCTTGTTTTGGTTATTACCTATCTGCACCGGCAAAGTCAGGTCAAGCGCGTTAGTATTAAGAAAGGTATTGTAGGACGCATCGTTGGCGACATCCGGAAAAGAACTGCTGATATTATTGACCACCGGCACTGGCGTACTAAACTTTTTCGGACTAAACAGGAGGTTGGCGATTATTAAAGATATAACACCAGCCAGGATAGTCACGGCCAATAGTGATAGCAAATCCGAGCGCTTCATTTAATGTACATCCTTTGTAGTTAGGTTGAGGGTTTTGGCGGGCTGGTAATAGGTAGTAACGCTCAAGGCTATAGACAAACCAGACTCGCTGCCGCTCATGGTCATTTTGGTGACCTTGAACGGCCTGATGGAACGCTCCAGATCCTTAATCAGTGTCTGGGAGCCTTGATAGGTGGTGTTACCAGCAATTGTAAAGTTAATTTCCGTAACCTGCGGATTAGTAGAGGGCTGGTTATTGGCAGTCGATGAAGCGTCAGTACCGCCTATGGACGGCGTGCCTACACCATCTTTAGATAGCAGGTTAGATAAACTGGTTAGCAGTGCTGGGAAGTCATAGGTGGTTGGCAGGGCGTCCAGTACGATCCGGCCGTTGTCGCCATTGGGCGGTACAACATCAGGGTTGGAATCATTCTGACCGCCAATAAGATTTACCGGGTTGCTGCCCTCAAAGACCTGATTGTACTGGGTAGACAGGTTCTGCGCCACCTGGACGTTGGCCTGAATTTGTTTGGCGGCGGCTTTCTGGGCGCTAATTACATGGCTTTGAAATTTAGCTTCAGCCAACAGCGCTTTAGCGCTTACCAAACAAAAGACTGTAATAATCGCCGCGACGGTAGCGACCAACATCATCGTTGACTGGGCCTTACTAATCTGCAAACGTTTGGTATTTAGCTGAAGTTTCATTACTGGGTTCCCTTGCTATCAGATTCTTTTTGAAACAAAGCGTTGCTGGGATCATCAATAGCCGAACGGGTAGTAGTCAGACTTGGCACCGATAATGCTGGTGTTTGGGCGTGGCCCTGGTTATCCAGCAGTTTATTAGAAAACAGGTTGGGGTCAAAACTCATGTCAATCGTATAGCTAACGTCGTTGGTATTAATCGAGAAATTACTTTCCACTACCGAACTAAAGGCTGAATGCGGCGTATCCTGGCTACCAACCTTATAAGTTGTGAATTTCAGCGTATCGACAAAAGTATTAACTGTCTGCTGGGTATCGGCGCTGCCAGCGAGCTCTATAGTGTTCTGCGTTAAGTCCAAATTTACCCGGCTAATGTGGGCCTTGGAAGGAGTTAGTTGCTGCAGGTAGGTGAAGATCCGCGAAGTAACATTCTCGCCCTGGTGCAGACCAACCAGGGTCGTCAGCTGGTTTTGAACCGTTACAATCTTGTTTAAGTCAGAAATGTTGCTGAGCTGGCTGTCGGCCGAGCTCAGACTGGTCTTGCTGCTATTTATTTGTTGTTTCTGGACTACTTCGACGGTTATTAGCAGCAAGATTAGAATAGTCGCCGATATGACCACGGCCACAGCGCTAATGATTATGACCAGGTTGCGCGACCGGCGGGTGCGCATATAATCCAGCTTGACGTCTGGCAATAAGTTAAATTGCACCCGGCTCATGCTTCCCTCTCCGCCAAACCGGCAGCCACCGCGAAGTGGTTAGAAACGGCGATTAGCTCATCTTGCCGGCTGGCCGCGAAACTAACGTTGCGCCAGGCATTGCCAATCTCGACGTTGATGCCAAAGTGATTAGCTAAATACAGCGGCAGTTCGGGCAGAGCCGAAGCGCCGCCGGTAACAATCATTTGGTCTATTTTGGCGTTCGGATAACGCTGAGTAAAAAACTTGATTGATTTGTCAATTTCCGCGGCCAACCCGTCTACGACACCAATAACGGAATTATAAATTTGGCCTTCTAACTTATCTTTGCTCAGGCCGAACTTAAAGACAAACTGCTCAGCTTGCTGGGGCTCAATGTTTAGATTCTGAACAACCGCTCGAATGATGGCCGCGGTGCCAGTCGGGATAGAGCGACTAAGATGCGGCGTACCGGCAATTGATATAACCAAGTCGGTGGCCGCACTGCCCATATCCAAAACTAAGGTCGGAGTGGTAGCGCCAACTGGCACAATCGCCCGGTTTAGAGCCAGGCTATCCGGTTCAAAAGCCACTACATTAAGTCCAACGGATTCCAGCATGTCCAGTCGGTCTTCCACGAACTTATTATCAACGCTGGATAAAAGTACTTCTAGTTTCTTGGCGTCCTTTGGCGAGTCGCCAATCACCGCCCAGTCAATTTTGGAATTGGCCGAGGCGGTGGGAATATACGAATCGGCCTGATAGGCTATGGTTTTTACAAGCTCGCGTTCTGGCATTTTGTTGATATCAATCACGGTTGTAAAAACGTGGCTGGACGGCAGGTTTACGGCGACGTTCTTGGTATTAATACCGGCCAGCCGAACCAGCTCGTGGATTGATTGGGCTACTCTCTCGCGATCGCTCTTGGCATCGCTCAGAGCTAAAGTCCCGGGAAAAGGCGCCTGGCCATAATGGTCCAGAGCTTTAACCGTGCCGCTGCCCTTCAATTGCACGGCCCGGGCGGCACTCACGCCAATATCCAGACCAAAAAAGTCTGACACACCGCTTAGGATGGAGTTTGCTGCTGCGGAAAATAACATTTTGCTTTTTTGTTGCCCTCCCTATTAGTTTAGCAAAAGCATTATTAAAATATAGGTGGTAATGAAATTAGGCCATCCAGTGATGAATTATTGCTGCTAGAACCACCTGTGAAAAACGAACCACCCATGATCATGGCCGGCGAGTAATTGATAACCTCTGCGGCGTTGGAAGTACTAATGGCATTAGCATAGCCGTCTTCACTAACGGTGGCCGTGGCGACATCACCCTTGGTCCTCATAAGCTCAACCTGCTTGGCTATCAACGCTCCGTTAACCACCAGCTTAGCCTGGTTACAGGTGGTAGCTGGATAGACATAAGACATCGGCTCGGTGCTGTCATCATGGCAGGTCCAGATATCGCCGCTGTCGCTAGTCAAGGCCGAAGGGTCAGCTGGATTCTGCGGCTGGGCAACATACAGGCCGTCCAGGTTAGTAACTGTCGGACCAATATAAATGCTGCCCTGGACAATCAGCGAAAACTTGGGCACGTTATCCGCTGTATAAGCGGAATCATAGGTTATGTTGTGGCTGATATAGACTGAACCCCTCACAAAGACAGTAATGTGAGCGCCGGGCGCTATATCCACGTTGCTGCCGCCAGCATCGCTGCCTACCAGGTCAAGTGGCGTGGTAGTGGCGGTCTGGGCGTAGTTGCCGGATGCCGTAGACGAAGTTAGGGTGTTAGACGGCAAAGCCCCGGGCGCCGGGTTAGGCATCATCGTGCCGTAATAATCAGGCACGCAATAGGCCGTCTGGCGCACACCGTTTGGCGGAATCATCAAACCGGCCCAAAAGTTAGCCGGCGTTGAGCTAAGGGTATTGGCAAACGATAGATAGCTTTTGGAAGTGTTGCCGCTTGATGCCAAGGCTTGGGCGCCGCCACTATAAAAACCCTTGGCAGCGGGGCTATTGCCTTCTATCTCTCCCAAAGCAAAGGCGTCAAATTCACCGGACGAACCGCCGGCCGAATTATTGCCGCTACTGTTAGCCCAGGCCAAAATCCCGCCGTAGCGGTCCTGCGAGTCCGGCGGAAAAGTCGCCGAACTAAAGTTGGAGTCCTGGTAGTTAGAGCTGGTTGAGGTATCGCACAGCGTGTAGCCGTTGTTAAACCAGCCACCAGTGGTAACATCAGCGCCGGTAACCTTAAAATAAGACTTGGTACAAGGCTGGCTATCCCCAGCACAAGTAGAGGCAAAGCTATGGCAAGAGAAGCATACAAAAAAGATGGTCAGAGAAAAAACTACACTCAAACCCAGCATTGGCAGCCTTTTGACTACTAGGCCATTCATACATAAGCAGTATACAACCACCGGTAAGCAACGCAAATAGTTACGTGGTAGCCCAGGTGACTATTCTCACAAGCAGCAGCACTAAGATATACTACTTGTAGATATCAGCAGCTATACGGGAGGAAGTCGTGTTTGCTAAAATTGCGCGTTTTTCGGTGAAATTCAGATGGCCGATAATAGTTGTCTGGATTTTGGCCGTGCCAATTTTAAGCTCTACCCTGCCCAAACTCGGCGATGTTACCAAAAACGATAACTCGGCCTTTTTGCCCAAAAACAGCCAGACCCAAAAAGCCTCAGACCTGGAAACCAGCTTCCAAAGCAAAGACACCGCTGACGAGGAAGTACTAGTCGCGGTCCGCAATAACCGGGCGCTAAGCGCGAGCGACAATACGGCCATCAACCGAGCAGTCGCTAAGGTCAAAACCGTAGACGGCGTCAGCCAGGTCCGCGCTGTCGGTACATCTAAAGACGGTTATGCCCAAGAATTTTTGGTCGGTATCAGCGGTAAGGCCTTTGGGCCTGACTCCGTCAATTTGATATCTCAAATTCGGGCTCAAATGCAGACCGGCGTGCCTGGTCTGCAACTGCACCTGACCGGCCAAATATCGCAAGCGGCTGATTCCCAGAATGCTAACAACAAAGGCAAAAGCAACACCGAAATTTACAATGTCATCTTTATTATCGTTCTGCTGCTGCTGGTCTTCCGGGCGGCTTTGGCGCCGCTGGTAACACTTGTCCCAGCCGGTCTGGCCTTGACTATCGCCCAACCGCTGATTGCCGAGAGTACCAAAATTGGCGTCCAAGTTTCGTTCATCACCGAGATTTTGCTAATCGTGCTGCTGCTGGGCGCCGGTACGGATTATGGATTGTTCCTGGTATTTAGGACGCGCGAAGAACTACGTAACGGTTTGGAGCCCAAGGAGGCCGTGGTTAAAGCCTTGTCGCGGGTTGGCGAATCAATCACCTTTTCGGCCGCAACTGTTGCCGCCGCGCTGATGTGCTTATTGCTGGCTTCGTTCGGGGTTTATAAGGGCCTGGGGCCGGCCTTGGCCATAGGTTTGGGCGTCACGCTGCTAGCCGCTTTAACTTTCTTGCCAGCCTTGCTGTCAATACTTGGACGAGCAGTCTTTTGGCCAGCTAAAACCAGGGGCGTAAAAAACAAAATTGGTATTTGGGGACGAGTGGCGGACCGGGTTATCAAGCGCCCGGTTGTGACACTGGTTATTGGTATAGCTCTGCTTCTAGTGCTAAGCCTGGGCATCATCGGCTACAAAACCGCTGGCTTTAGCAACGAAAGCGCGCCAGGCGGGAGCGATTCAGCGCTCGGATCGCAGGCGATAGCCCAGCACTTCCCGGCCGCCAACAATAATCCGCAGTACTTGCTGATGACCTTTAGCCAACCGGTTTGGAATAACCTGGGTAGTCTTTATCAAGCCCAAAACCAACTGTCGTCCTCGCCAACCTTCAAGGCTATCAGCGGACCATTTAGTATCAATGGCATTAGCCTCACACCAGCTCAGCTTAGTGCACTGCACAAGTCCGGCAGCAATAGCGCGCTCAACCAAGCTCTGAGCCAGTTCATAAGTAAGGATGGTAAAGTAGTGCAATTTTACTCGGTGGCTAACACCGGACCCAGCGGCAGCACAGTGGCCGCCAACTTTACACCCCGGGTCCGAGCGGCTTTGGACGAAGCCGCGGCTACGGCCAGCGCCAAGGAAGCCCAGGTTTACGGCCAAGATGCCGCCGGCTACGACATCAGCCACATTGCCAACAATGACCTCAAAAAAATCATTCCGATAGTTCTGATAATTATCGGCGTAATCCTAGCAATCTTGCTCAGAAGCTTGGTGGCTCCTTGGTATTTGATAATTAGCGTCGCGCTTAGCTATCTGGCGTCGCTGGGTTTTGCCATGCTGGTTTTTGTGCACTTGCAAGGCGGCGATGGTTTGAACTTTATTCTGCCGTTTCTGATGTTCATCTTCCTGATGGCCCTGGGCCAAGACTATAACATCTTGGTTATGAGCCGCATCCGTGAAGAGGCCCGTAAATCCAAGACACTTAAAGAAGCGGTTACTAAAGCCATCGGCATCACTGGCACTACCGTAACCTCCGCCGGCCTGGTTTTGGCTGGCACCTTTACAGTCTTTGGGCTAGCTGGCGGTGACAAGCAGTTCCAGGAAATTGGTTTTTCTATCGCCTTTGGTATTTTGCTGGATACCTTCTTTGTGCGCACACTTTTGGTGCCATCAATGGTCGTGCTGCTGGGCAAATGGAACTGGTGGCCCAGCAAACTTTCCAAGTCTTAACCGATGATAAATCCGGAAAGCTACCGAGGCGAGCCACTCTTAACAGCTAACGCAACTATTAATCCGGTTAATGCTACGTGCTCATCAATTAGATGGTCGGCATACTGGCCTTTTTCAGCTCGGACTGTAACAACTTTTTCTTTGTCATGGGGCAGATAGCTTTTGGTTTGATGCGTCAGTCCGCTATTTTCAGCCAAAGCCGCTAAAACCGCTACATTATTGTCCAGCAGGCGCTCAATTGTTGTAGCTGTATTTTGTGGATGAGCCAGACCCCTAAGATAAGTTAGCCTGGCGGCTTTGAACATGCGGGCATACATCGAAGGTTCGCTGCCATATCTGTCAATCGCTTGCCTGATGTGGGGCTCATAAATCTTCGGGCTATTAGATACTTTTAAGTCGGATGGTTCTCCTGCCCTGCCGGCTATACTAAATTTCTTAATAATGCCCCCCAAGTCCGGCCCCATGATAAGTTCCTGAGCCGTTACTGTCTTAACATCCATTTGATTTTTGTTAAGAAGGTAGTCAGCAGCGCCAATGGCATTACTGGCGCCTAGCGAAGCACCCTGAAAATTTATCTTATCAATTCGACTTTCGCTGTGAGCGCCATGGAGTATTTTCTGAGCCTTATCAACCGCCGCTTGGGCAATGCGGCCAGCCGGACTAAAATCACCTTTTTCTCTCATATTGCGTTTCTCCCCTCTGTTGTAGGCTCCAATGGGAATAGGACTGTAGATTGTTAATACCGGCATACCGCTACCAATAGCATTCAACAGCTCGAAAATCACTGAGGACTTTGTGGTCTGGTTCCAAGTGCCGGGTAGAGCTCTTTGTTTGTCGCCTATACTTGGAGCACTGTCTATGGTCTTTGTTAGATAAGAGGTTAGTTCATCGGGGCCTGTTTTTGGCGCGCCGTCATTGAAAGCTGCGAATATTACTAGGATTTCATCTT
>CAYUUT010000011.1:13924-28170 GCA_964448095.1 uncultured Candidatus Saccharibacteria bacterium
ATTGAAAGCTGCGAATATTACTAGGATTTCATCTTTCTTACTATCGCTGCCATAGAGTAATGAGGCGGGAATCTCTGGGCCGCCGTTAGCCTTAAAGGTGAATAAGCTTTCGTGCAGCTGGTCAAGATAGGCTTCCGGACCTTTCAGAAAAGCCTCGTCGACTTTGACAAAAGCTTCGGGGGTGCCCGGCAAAGCGCGCTGCAATTCATCGCTCAAGATAACGCCTCGCGATTGTTTCGCGGTATCAATGATTATTTGTGAAGGGATTTCAGGGTTGTTGCTCATAGCTGAACATGCTCGTTATTACCTGTATAATAGCATGTTTTATCATTTTTTGCAACACTCTCATCTGTTAGACTGTATGTATGGCATTATCAATTGGTATCGTTGGATTGCCCAATGTTGGCAAATCCACTTTGTTTAACGCGCTGACAGACGCTAACGCGCTGGCGGCCAATTACCCTTTTGCCACCATTGAACCGAACACCGGCATCGTGCCGGTACCGGATGGGCGCTTGGCTAAACTGGGTGAGCTTTATCACACCCAGAAAATCGTGCCGGCGACCGTAACTTTTGTAGATATCGCCGGCTTGGTGGCTGGCGCCAGTCAAGGCGAAGGCCTGGGCAACCAGTTCTTATCACATATCAGAAGCTGCAATGCTATCTGCCAAGTAGTCCGAGCTTTTGATGATAGCGATGTCCAGCGCGCCGGCTCGTCCGACCCCAGACATGACATCGAAATTATTAATACCGAGCTGATTTTGGCTGACTTGCAGACAGTTGAAAACCGCCTGCCCCGCCTGGAAAAAGAAGCAAAATCAGACGCCAAGCTAAAACCACTGCTGGATTTAGTCGGCAAAGTTAAAGCCGGTTTGGCCGAAGGCAAGCTGGCCGGTTCGTTCTTAGATAAAGAGGAGTTGGAGCAAATCCGCGATCTGCAGTTGCTCAGCGCCAAGCCGTTTGTGTTCGTTTTTAACCTCAGCGAAAACCAGTTGAATGACGAGAAAGCCAAAGAAGATTTAAAGGCCATTGTCACCCCGGCCTCAGCAGTCTTTATCTGCGCCAAATTAGAAAGCGAACTGCGCGGGCTGGACGAGACCGACCGCACCGAGCTATTAGATAGCTACGGCCAAAAAGAGTCCGGCCTGGTCCAACTAATCCACGCCGCCTACAATGCGCTCGATCTGCAGAGTTATCTGACTGCCGGCGAAAAAGAAGTGCGCGCTTGGACTATCAAGAAAGGTGACACCGCACCCCAGGCCGCTGGCGTCATCCACGGCGATTTCGAGCGCGGCTTCATCGCCGCCCAGGTAATAAACTATGACGATTTAATAAGCGCCGGCTCGGAACAAGCGGCCAAAGCCGCCGGCAAGGTCCGCACCGAAGGCAAAACCTACGTTATGCAGCCCAATGACGTTGTCGAGTTCCGGTTTAACGTCTAAAAAATAGCGGTTGTCGAGACACTAGCGGGGGCGGGCTCATATGAGCCCGCCCCGAACTCTCAATCGACGGCCAGCGGGATACCGTGACATTCCTGCCATGGTTCACCGTGGTCGGCCTTGATGGCGTAGGCCGCGATGGCATCCTGAACTGCCGGCGGAGCGTCAACAGCTCGGCGAACTGTAGTGACATCCCTGTGGTAGTAGCGCCGAAAGTTGTCCACCATGCTCTGCCAAGTCGAGTCCAGGAACTGGTACGCTCCCGAAGCTGTGCTCTTGGGGTTACGAGCCCGGTAGACACCACTGGAGCGCGACTCGTGGTCGATGATGCATCGACGGTAGGCGTAGGTCCGATGCACCAACCGCACCCAAGGGTGCTGCTGGACATAGGACCGAACCTTGGCCGATCGCCGAAACCACTGCTTAAGGCTCCAGTGCAGATAGCCCAAGCCTTGGGCCTTCCTTTCTGCGTAGCTCGTCGGCGTCCGCGGCATTGATGCCACTGCTTGCCACTTCCACGTAGCCTGACGGTAGAAGATGATGGCCTTTTTGAGGTTGGTCCGCTGGATGCGGATTCTCTCGGCCCGCTCGGCGACTAGCGCCGAGCTGTTTCTTGTAGCCCGCTGATTTGTAGCTGCTGCCGAGCCTCGGAAAAAGACGCCGGCAACAATACAAAACAGGCAGACCGTTACTGCCACAATGATTCGACGGTGCGGCATCGCAAGCTGCCTCCTGTCTCAAGGAACGAAAGGTTCACTGTGAACCAATCTATTAAAATCGCCAGTTTGTAAGCCATCCTGGCCACGCACTTCTTGCGCGTGACTAGGCTTAAAGTCCGAGCCTATCAAATTTGCGTAAATCACTAGACTTACTTTTTGCTAGACATATGTTCGGACCGGTCTGACAACCGCTAAGGCTAGTTTAACACCTAAGAACTGCTAAGACAACTCGCGTAGCGGTGCTTTGGGCAGACCCGAAAGTTGCGTGCGTACCATGAATGAGGTCTTGGTATAAGGATTGACATGCGACCACGGCGTGCCGTGCAAGGCCGCCGCGCCCACCAACTGGCGCAGGTGCCCCGGAGCCTTAACCGGTCTTTTATCAGAAATTGGCAAAGTGTAATTGGACAGGTGTTCAGCCAGCGGCGCGCTGGGTTCTGGAACCGGCACAGCCAGTGCGGTTGTGCCATATCTCAGCTCTATCACCCGCTGTTGGATATAAGTGGTCAATTCGCGCAATTTATGGCGGTGCTTAAGGCTAGTGAAGCGGTGCTGCTTGTTAACCGTATAGATGACTACGGTGGCATCCAGCATACGGGCGCCAAAGTCCACCTCGGAAATCATGTCGTAAGGGATAATTTCGGTTGTCAGGATGGCCACCTTCTTGTCGATTAAAATCAGCCGCCGATCGGTAGCTGACAACAGCGCGAAACCGCCAAAGTAGCGGCCAGGCACTACGCTAATAATCTCCTCTCCTTCGACCAATATTTTTTGTAGTTCTCGTATTTCGGGCTTAAATAGCGCCGACACGTGCAAGCCTAGCTGGCTTAGTCGGGCTTCGATGATGCTCATGTGTACCATACAATTCCCCTTCCGTACTTCTATCATCCGCCTTCGATTGGCAGCTTTCAGTAATCTTGCTCACCAGCAGAACATGATTTATATCACAAAGCTTTATCGCGATGCTGGCTTTGCAGCTCATTTTGTGGCAAAATGTTAGGTATGGCTGCCAGTGACCCACAGGCCAAAGACCTGGTGGAGCTGTTCAGAAGCGGCACCAGGCTAACCTACAAAAAAGGCGAGTACGTGATACGCCCCGGAGAAGCTCCGAAGGGCGTTTTTTATATAGAAGAGGGGCTGGTCAAAGCCTACAACATAACCAAGTACGGCGAGGAGACTCTGCTGATCATCCGCAAAGAGCACGAAATCTTTCCTCTTATCTGGGCAGTTACCGGCCAGGAACGCCATATCATCTATCAAACTCTGTCCCCTACTATACTTTGGCGAGTAGACGAAGAACTGTTCCGTGACTACACCCGCAAGCACAGCAAGGCTTCAGAGACAGTCCTCCAGATGGTAACCGAGATGTACCGCATTCACTCGGAACGCATTCTTAATCTGGAATATCGGTCAGTTAGGGAGCGATTGGTATCATTCCTGATAACAATGTCCCACCGCTTTGGCAAAGAAACGCCCAGTGGCATCATTTTGGAAGTTCCGCTGCGCCACCAGGACATTGCCAGCTCCATAAACGCCAGCCGCGAAACCGCCAGCCGCGAGTTAGCCTATTTAGAACGCAAGGGTTTGATTTCTACCCACCACGCCAACATTACTTTGCACGATATCGAGAGCCTTGAGTCCTATTTGTAGCCAACAGCCGCAGCAGGTAAAAACGCTCGCGGTTGCCGCGCGCTCCGGCAACCGCGCTGTCGGCTTTGGCGACTATTAAAAAGTTGGATATTAGCCAACCCTCAAAGTCTTTGATGATTTGTCTACGCAGACTATCATTTTTAACAATACCCCTGTTAATCTGTGATTTTCCGGCTTCAAACTGCGGTTTTAGCAAGACCAAAATCTGAGTACTAGAATTACTCAACGCGCCAACTGCCGGCAATACCTCGCGCAGGCTAATAAAGCTCAAGTCGGCTAAAACTATGTCCGGCTTTTCGGCCATTTCAAAGCCGCGAATGTCGGTTTTTTCGTGCAATTCCAGCCGCGGCTCATAGCGCAGGCTGGGATGCATTTGCTCGGTGCCCACATCAACCGCAACGACTGCCCTGGCGCCGTGTTTTAAAGCAAAATCACTAAAGCCGCCAGTACTGCTGCCTACGTCCAGCACTAGCTTGTCCTTAAAATCAATTTTCAGTGGCTCAACAACGCTGGCCAATTTTAGGGCGGCCCGGCTAACGTAGCGCTCCCCCTCCGGCACGTCCAGTTCCAGCCGGTCATCACTCTTGACCATTTGTCCGCTCTTTGCGGCGGCTTTGCCGTTAACCTTCACTTTGCCCAAGGCAATGTAATTACCGGCTTGGCTGCGATTGGCCGCCAGCCCCTGCCCCACCAAGGCTTTATCTAGTCGCTGAGTATCGCTCATTAATATATAGTTTATAATTAATTTAGATATTAGCTAAGGAGGGTTTTGATGAATAAACGTAATATGTGGCTGGGCATTGGCGCACTAATTATTGTAGTGGCCGTGATTTTTGCTCTAATACACAAATCGGATAATAAAAGCACTCCAGCATCCAGCTCGACTACCAGTACTTCGAAGGCTCCAACAAGCAGTTCTAGCCAGCAGACTAGTACAGATATAGTTACTACTAAAAATAACACTTCAAATGGTGAATATTTGGCCGCCGCTAACGGTAAGCCGCTTTACACCTACAGTGCCGACACCACCGGTGTTAGCAACTGCACCGGCTCTTGCCTTGAGAGCTGGCCAATCTATGGTCCAGTCAGCACACCGGCTTCCCTGCCAGATAATGTGACTATCGTCACCCGTTCCGACGGCAAGGCCCAGTACGCCTACAAAGGTATGCCGCTATACTACTTCGCCAGCGACAGTTCTGGCGCGCCTACCGGCGACAGCGTTGGTGGCTTCAACCTGGCCAAGCCCTAAGGCCTACTTTACTTCTATATTCTTCTTGGCCGGCTTGGGTTCGGCAGGAGTTTTAGCTGTGGCTTTAGCTTTGGGCTCAGATAGATTGGTCGCCTTGTCTGGAGCCTTTAAGTCTATTCGGTCGGCAGCTGTGCGGCCTTCGCCCTCTAAATCGTCATTGGCTTGTTTGGATTTCTTGTTTTCGCCGGGCCAGAAGATGGCTGCAGCAATCGCCAGCGCGCCCAGAACAGTATAAACAGCGCCGAATATCCAGTAGTTTTGGTCAATCTTTTGCTCCAGGTCAACTATAACCTTACGTACGTCAGTCTGGGCCACGGCATTATTGAGTTTGATTTTTGGCACCTCTTTGGTAACTGCTTCATTCATGCCCCAGGCCAGGACCAGCATAAATATGCCTATTATCACTAGTAAGATCCCAACGTGGCGCAGGCCCTTGCGGCGGCTGGAACTCAAGAAAACTATCGCCACAGCGCTTAATAAGGCCAGAAGCGAAAGTATAATCGGGGTCTTCTTGATCCGTTGGTACTGCTTAGGCGCGTCTTTAAGCTGGCTGGCAAAAATGGAATGGTTGGAATTTTTACCCTTGATAGTACTGGCATCGATAGTGGCATTGTCCAAAAAGCCCTGGCCACCCAAAAGGTTGCCTTGGACTTCGCTGCCGACGGCAGCTGGAGTCACCCCGGGGGGCAAGCAAGTTGCCGCTACCGGGTCATTCACGGCCGCACTAGCGCTGGCGGCATCGGTACAGGCCGGCAGAGTCGTTGCCCGCTGCTCCGCGGCCTGGGACGCCGCAGCCGCGAACTTATCCTTTAGGCTGGATACATCAATGCTAAATTGCGGCTGCGGCGTCTTACCGTTAAGCCAAGCATAGACGGCATCAATCGCGCTATCGGTATTTTGCTGCAGATACTGTGGTGTTATCGTCGCGTTGGCCGCCGACTTAATGGTGGGGTTGGTTAAATCCAAACTGCCGTTGTTGCTGGTTTCCTGTTTTGCCTGGTCCAGCAAGCTGTTAACGGCACTGTTATAAACACCGCTATCGGATAAAACCTGTTTAACATTATTAGGTTGACTGACTACCCGCAGGATTCCCATATCAAAGGCCGCGGCAAAAAGCAGAAAAGTGAAAATCGGCGTAATAATAACGAGCGCTGTTTTGCGCAGAAAATTCATAAGCATCATTGTAGAGTACAACCTTATGCGCACCAAGCAATTGGACGGCTTAGCGTATTAACGGGCTAAATGTATACTTATTCCCGGAAGGGTGGCCGAGTGGTTTAAGGTGCCGCTCTCGAAAAGCGGTGTGCCCCCGTGGTACCGAGGGTTCGAATCCCTCCCCTTCCGCCAGCAAAAAAGAATCGGCTTCTGTCGGTTCTTTTTTGCTGCCGAGAGGTCCGAACCCTCGGGCGGATGCTTTAGCAGACGCGAACCGAGGGTTCGGTGGAGCGAGGACGCGCGCAGGAATTTAGTTCCGAGCACGCCGCAGCGGAAAAGGACAAAGTCCGCTATCCCTCCCCTTCCGCCAATTTTTGCTATCATTAACCTATGGGTCCTGGATTAATTAGTTTTTTCTTCTCGGTCGGCGCCACCACCTGGCTTTATACCAAGCTGCAGCGAAACAGCGGCAATAATACTAAGCAGTCAGTAATAGCGGCCTCAATTGCCGGGGTTGTGATGTTCTTTGTGGTCTTTTCTATCCTAAGCTTAATCTTCTAAAAGTGGCCGATAGCATTTTCACCAAAATCATCAAAGGCGAGATTCCCTGCCACAAGGTGCACGAAGACGAGTTTTCAATAGCCTTTATGGACATCCATCCTATACAACCGGGCATGGTCTTGGTCGTCCCCAAAAAACAGGTCAGCCACTTCTTCGACTTACCTGATCAAGATTATCAAGCTCTGATGAGCACTGTTAAGCAAGTTTCCAAGCATCTTAAGGATGCATTTCCAGATAAATCACGCGTAGGTGTGATAATAGAAGGCTTCGAGATGCCGGACCATGCACACGTCAAAGTTTTTCCCGTGAACAGCGGTGATGAGATCCGAGAATTGCCGGATTCCGAAAAAGAAGCCGATTCGTCTGAATTAGCCGAAATGGCCAAAAAACTGGCCTTTTAGTACAAATTTATTGTCAAAATTCTCTATTAATTGGTAAGATATGGCTATATGAGGTTGAGTTCAGGGTGGTGTTGCCATGGATGAGAGAACACTTGGCAAAAAATTGCAGTTGGCACGCAAGCGTGCCGGCCTGACCCAACAGGAACTCTGCCAAAAAGCCGGCTTATCCTACTCTACTCTGGCCAAAATCGAGCGCGGCGCCATCCGTTCTCCCTCAGTTTTCACAGTCTCAGCCATTGCCCACGCCACCAATACACCCCTAGAGAGCTTGCTGGATATACCGCAAACCCCGGGCACCCCAAGCGCCGGCCAAAACTCCAAGAAACGCTCCAAATCCGGCGTCACCTTCGTTTACTTCGACGTCAACGGCACGCTGGTGCGCTTCTTCCACAAGGCTTTTACCCAAATTTCCCAGGTATCCGGCCAGCCCACGGACGTTATCGAGACTCTGTTCTGGCGCTACCACGATTCATCAGCCACCGGCCACAGCAGCCTGGAAGAATTTAACGGCCTAATAGCCAAAGACCTCGGTATGGATTCCTTAGATTGGCGCAAATACTACATGGATAACGTCGAGAGCATGCCGGACATCAAAGGCCTGATTGATTGGGTCGCCGAAAATTACGAAATCGGCATTCTCAGCAATAACCTGCCCGGTTTTATAGATGAGATGCGTTCCAAAAGCATTATTCCCGACGTGGATTACAAAGCGATTGTGGATTCGTCTAAGGTCGGACTGCTCAAACCCGACCCCAAGATTTATGAAACCGCCCAGCAACTCGCCGGCGTCGAGCCCAGCCAGATTTTATTAGTAGACGATAACCGCCCCAATCTCATCGCCGCCGACCGCGCCGGCTGGCACGGCGTTTGGTTTGACGAAATCCAGCCCACCGAATCCATCGAGCGCGTCAAAAAAGCCCTAGAGTTCTAACAGGCCTCAGCGTCAGCTTGTTTTATAGCGGCTAAAAGTCATAAAGTGTACAATTCTATCAGTTATTACAAGCTTATATGCAATATTTTGAACTTTATATACTAAAAGACCAGCTCACCAAAGATAGCTGGTTAAATTTTTATCAAGCGGTCTCCATGTATAGCGGTTTGCTATCCAAGTTTGAACTTACCTTCAGCTGCACTGATAACATCGTCAGGTTCTTTATAGGCAGTAACAAGGATTTGGGCGCTCTGTCTAATAACATTGAGGGTATCGTCTTGAGACCAGTAGAGAAATCTGAGCTTAAGTTACCGGCCACCAACATTAAGGAGAGAATGGTCCAATTCGTTGCCGGCGGTAATTTGCTGGATCTCAAAGAAAAATACGCTGTTAAACAGGGCAAAGATTTAGAATATGCCCGCTTTAAAGTCCGGACGATTGGGCCACAGAAAGCAATAGTTGATTCCCGACTGTTTTTTAAAAATAAAGCCGGCCATTATTCGCGTTCAGACCGCAAGATATTCGCCTTTCCGGCTCATCTGTTCGCCATTGATTTTAGCTCAAACGCCCATTATCTTAAGAAATCCGCGCCCAAATATCTGAATTTGGAAAAGTCGGTAAACATCCTGACCAGCGACAGTCATGATGCACTGTTTGAGGTCGACACCTTCCCTTATTTTCCTCAGAATTACTACCTAAAGCTGACCGGCTACGAATTCGATAAACACTCTTTTATCGTCGGCGCCAGCGGCAGCGGTAAATCCAAGCTCATCAGTTTACTTGTCGACCGGCTCAGTCGCACCGCCATGAAAATGAATTACCGGGTCATAGTGATTGACCCTCATGCTTCTATCGCCGAGGATTTAGAGTCTATTCCGGACAGCAAAATTATCAACTTTAGTAACGAGAGTACGGAGCTCTTTGCCGGCGCCGAATCTGACATCACAGCTGCCACCGAACTAACTGCTACCCTCTTCAAATCCCTACTATCCGAACAATTCAACCCAAAGGTTGACCGTGTGCTGCGCTTCAGCCTATTTGTGCTATTTACTGCTCAAGCCATGACTCTGGATAACCTAAAACGCTTCCTTACGGATATTGAATATCGCAATCAAGTGACCGAACACGTATCCGGCTACGTGCCTACAAATATCACCAAGTTCTTCGGAGCCGATTTCAACGAAATGCGCACCAAATACTACAATGAGGCCGTTCTGCCTTTAGTTTCGCTGGTAGACGAGATGCAGCTCCAGCCAACCCTAGTCAATAAAGGCGAGGTTTCTCTTCAAAAGACAATCCAAGATCATTTTCTGACTGTTTTCTCGCTGAATAAAGTTAGCATGGGCGAAAAAGTCGTAAAAACAGTGGCCGGTCTGCTTATCCAGCAGATTTTCCTGCTGGCTCAGGCGCGGGCATTTAACCAAAAAGTTATCTTAATAATTGATGAGGTATCGGTCATCCAGAATCCGGCGCTGGCGCAAATCTTAGCTGAGGCTCGTAAATTCAACCTTTCAGTGATTCTCACGCAGCAATACTTTGGCCAGGTGGAAAAAGACCTACGTGACGCCATCTTCGCCAATGTGTTCAATTATTATACCTTCAAAGTTTCCGAGGAGGACGCCCGGGCCTTAGAAGGCAACTTGAATATCGAATTGCCCAAAGAGCTGGTTGAAGAAGAACATAGCAAGGGACTCAAGGAAGAGGATATCCGGGTGAAAATCATGACCGAACTTCACCCCCGTGAATGCCTTGTTCGTGTCCTGGCCAACGGCCAAGTCGTACCCTGCATCAAAGCCAGAACAGTAGATGCTCCGATATCTGGTATCAAGCCGGGGAAGCCAAGTCGTCTACATGAGTATAAGCAAGCCGAACTGCCCAGCAAATTCCAGGAAAAGGATGGTGATGAGGTAGTCTCAACGGAACTTCCGGATATAGCTCAGACCGTTCAGCCAAAGGTCGTAGGTATACCCTCGGCACTGGGTCGGGGCGCCATTGCCTCGGCTAAGACCGTGGATGCTCGAGGTAAAAAATCTTTCAACCTCGGTGAACTCTTAGCAGAACATTCCTCGAGTCGTTTAAAGGTCAATAAAAAGAAAGGCGCCTAAATGACCAAGCAGCAAGCCCAA
Source organism: uncultured Candidatus Saccharibacteria bacterium (assembly GCA_964448095.1). GTDB lineage: Bacteria > Patescibacteriota > Saccharimonadia > Saccharimonadales > UBA10212 > CAYUUT01. The sequence continues at coordinate 24,156 of CAYUUT010000011.1, forward strand.
GACACTCTGGATAAAATTATCGGCCAAATTTTCGGCTACAAAAATCCATTCAGCCTGGAGCAATTCATGCAGAAATATGCTTTTGACGTCCGCCTGCCTAACGGTGTTATCGATTCAACGACCGGCCAGGAAACCTGGGCTCAGTCCACCAATCCCACGAAGTTTATCACCGTGGATAACGCCTGGAAACGCGAAGACTGGTCAATGATGCCGCGCCGCGATATCAAGACTATTGAAGATATTCTGGCGGCCTGGGAAGAGATTAATTACACGGCAACTGAGCGATATCTGGACTCAACTGGCGTGGCCGAATCTGACAATGTTTATGAATCAGAAAATGTTTACCGCTCACAGGATATTCACGCCTCCAAAAACATTCTGTTTTCCGACGGTGTCTGGGACAGTGAATTCCTGGTTGCGACCCAGCGCTCCAACAGCTCAACCTTCTGCGGCCGCCTGGAAGACAGTAAAGAATGCTCGAATAGCTTCGAGGTATCCTGGTCCAGCAAAATTGTTAATAGTTTTTTTATCCATGATAGCGGTGACATGTTTGAGTGCATGTTTTGCTCGCATGTGACCTCTAAAAAATTCTGCATCGCCAACATGCAGTTCAGCGAAGAAGAATACATGAAGCTCAAAAAAATCGTCCTCCAGTGGATGTTGACGAGCTAAAGATTCTGCAGGACTTTTTGCAGTTGAGCTAGTTTTCCCTGGTTATCGGCCAGTTGAGTTTTGGTTTCTTGCACTAATTCTTCCGGTGCCTTTTCTAGGTAGGCTTTGTTAGCCAGTCGGTCTTCCAAGGATTTCACATCTACCTCAGCCTCGTGGAGCCGGGCAGTCAGATTGTTTTTAGCCACAGACGGATCAATGTCTAGCCGCAATTCCAGATTAACGGAAATTAATCGTAACCCACCGGAATAATCAGCCGGCAACTCTTTAACTTCTTTCAGGCCGGCTAATTTGGCAATCAGCTTAGAGTTGGCAGCCATGTCCGGTGCCGGTTGATGATAAAGCCTTTCGGCCTTGGCGCCGGACATGGCTTTGAGCCATCTCACCTCTGCAACAATCAACTTTATTCCTTCAAACTTGTCGGCTTCGGTTTTATCAAATTGCCTGATCTGCGGCCAGGTTTGGCTTATCAGCATTTCCTGGCTCCAGCCCAGCTCCTGCCAAATGGCTTCGGTCACGAATGGCGCGAACGGATGGGCGACTTTAAGTGTTTGCTCCAGTACATATGCCAGCAATGGCGCGTTTGGAGCGATTTTGCTGGCCTCTACGTACCAATCGGCAAAATCGTCCCACACAAAGTGGTAAAGCGTGTTATAGGCCTCACTAAAGCGAAATTCGGCCAAATCTTTGGCAACTCCCTCTGTAGCTACTGTCAGGTGCCGGATAATCCAGTGGTCAGCTGGGCTTTTGGGCTCCGCCCCTTCCCTGCTCTGTTCGCCAACAGTCCCCTCCACATAGCGTGCTACATTCCAGAGTTTATTGGCAAAGTTGCGATTGGCCACAATTTTGCTCATGCCCAGCCTCTGATCATTCCCTGCCCCGGTGCCGGAAACCAGCGCCAAGCGCAACGCATCGGTGCCGTATTTGGGAATAACGTCCATCGGGTCAACGATGCTTTCGGGGTCACTCTTGCTCATCTTTTTGCCCTCTTCAGTACGCACCAGGCCATGCAGATAAACTGTCTTGAAGGGCACCTGTCCCGTTACGTAAGTAGTAGCCAAAATCATCCGCGCCACCCAGAAGAATAAAATGTCCCAACCGGTCTCCATAACAGAGGTCGGATGATATGTTTTAAAGTCCGGGCTTTTAGCCAATAAATCGTTCAGCGACAATGAAAAATCATTGGCCAAATCAGGCTCTACCAGCGTGCTCCAGGTCCACAGCGCGCTGCTAAACCAGGTGTCCAAAGTGTCATCATCCTGCTTCCAGCCGTCGCCTTCCGGTGGCTTCACGCCGCTATAAATCTCGTCGCCCTTGTACCAAACCGGCACCTGGTGGCCCCACCAAATCTGGCGGCTGATACACCAATCATAGAGGTTATCTATCCAGCGGTAATAAACTTTCTCAAAGTGTTTAGGGATTATCTGGATGTCGCCGTCTTCTATCGCCGCCCGCATAACTTCTTTCAGGCTGCGCTGCTGGCCTTTCCATTCCATAGCCGGGCGGTTGACATCCACAAACCATTGCAGCATAATCTGCGGCTCGATAACCCCTTTGCCTCGGCTATTTAAGGCCAGGTTGTGGACGTAATTTTCATCGACTTTTACCAAAAGCCCCTTCTCTTCTAGCTTTTTTACGATTTTCGGCCGGGCTTCATCAATGCCCATACCAGCAAACTCCCCGGCAATCGGCAGTAACTTCCCCTTATAATCAATGATTTGCTCGCGCTCCAAGCCATGGCGTTCGGCAATCTCAAAGTCAGTACGGTCGTGCCACGGCGTAATCGTCATTACCCCTGTTCCAAAGTCCATCTCTACGGCAGTGTCTTTGACCACCGTGGCTGTAATCTTGCCATTTAGCCACTCGGCTTCAAATTGCTCGCCGTCTTTATATTGTTTATAACGCTCATCATCGGGGTGCATGACCACGTATTTATCGCCGAATTTAGTCTCCGGCCGGGCGGTGCTGATCTGGAAAGGCCCATATTGTAAGGTGTAAAAACTCCCCTTCTCTTCTTTATGTTCCACCTCATCGTCAGAAATGGTAGTTTCTGAAGCCGGATCCCAGTTAACAATCCTGTGACCCCTGTAAATCAGGCCGTCGTTATACATTTTGACGAAGGTTTCGTTGACGCATCTGCTAAGTGCATCGTCTAAGGTGTAGCGGCTGCGGCTCCAGTCTACGCTAGCGCCCATCGCCCGTATCTGCGAATTGATAGTATCGCGGCTATTAGCCACAAACTCGCGCGTTTGATTTAGAAACTCCTCGCGGCCAATTTCATGTTTATCTGTCCCCTGCTCCGCTAAGGCTTTTTCTATTAATGAATTTGTGGCTAGTGCAGCATGGTCAGTGCCCGGCAGCCAAAGCACGTCTTTACCCTGTTGGCGGGCGTGGCGGGCTATAACATCTTGGAGAGTTAAAAATAAAGCATGGCCCACATGCAGCGTGCCAGTTTCGTTGGGCGGCGGCATGGCGATAGAAAAGTGCGGTTTACTACTGTTATTATCGGCCTTGAAAACCCCGCTCTGCTCCCACTTCTTATAAATTTCCGCCTCGTAATTCCCGGCTTCGTAAGTCTTTGGCAACTTCATATATCCAAAAGTATAACAGAGGTGGGCGAGTTATGCTTTCTATCCCTGTTATTCACTTTACTTCACGTGAAATTAGACAAATTCCAAAAAATCTTTTCACCTGAAAAGTCTTCCCTAAAATAGACCTAATTCTGGCTTTTAACTTTCCCGCTCTTTGTTTTCAATTAAAGCATAACAAAAATGTAGGAGAGAGGGTAGAGGAGTTCATCGGGAAGAGCAGCCCGAGCAAAAATCACACTTTTTGCCCGGCGCGATGAGAAACCCCGAAGGGGTGTCTTATAAGGCGGAGCGTAGGCGTAGCCGGCCTACATCTGTAAATTAGTGTCAATTTCTAATGTGTAAGGGTCATCTGGCGGTTTCTTGGCGGCCGTATATTGGTAGCCCAAAGCGGCTATCATCGCCGCGTTATCGGTACAGAGTTTCATGTCGGGGTAGAGGACTGGCTGATTTATCTGTTTTTCTATCTGTTGGCGCAAGTACGGGCTAGCGGCTACGCCGCCGGCAATGGCGATGCTTTTGGGTTGGAATTCGTCGACGGCTAGTTTTAGTTTGTTTACTAGTGTCTGCACAGCTACGTGCTGGAAACTGGCAGCAATATTGTTCTTCTGCTCATCTGTTAGTGCCCCTACCAGCTCATGCGAAGGGAAAGTGTAATCTTTCCCGGCCATTTCTTGGGCCGCACGCAAAACCGCGGTTTTGAGGCCGGAAAAGCTAAAATCGTACTTGTTTTCCATCTTGGCTATCGGCAATTTAAC
>CAYUUT010000012.1:0-27474 GCA_964448095.1 uncultured Candidatus Saccharibacteria bacterium
ACGAAGACGACGGCCAACTATACATCGTACAGGCCAGAGGTGAAACCGTCGCCTCGCGCAAGAGTAACTCCGTAATAGAAGAATATAGATTGCAAGAGTCCGGCGAAGTGGTTGTTAGAGGTACGAGTGTTGGCAATAGGATTGGTGCCGGCCGAGCCAGCAAGATCATTGATCTCAAAGACATCAGCATGTTCAAAGAAGGTGACGTACTGGTTACCGAGATGACCGACCCGGACTGGGTGCCAATCATGAAAATTGCCAGTGCTATCGTAACCGACAAAGGCGGGCGCACCTGCCACGCCGCAATCGTATCACGTGAGCTGGGTATCCCCTGTGTGGTGGGTTCTGGCGACGCCACGGAGAAAATCGCTAACAAGGAGCCTATTACAGTCAGCTGCGCCGAGGGCGATGAGGGCCTTGTCTATAAAGGAGAGCTAAAGTTTGAAGTCCAAAAAACAAACATCGAGAACTTAGAGCGACCTCACACCAAGATCATGATGAACATCGGCTCGCCGGACCATGCCTTCGCTTACTCTATGATCCCAAATGACGGGGTTGGCCTAGCCCGCGAAGAGTTTATTATCGACTCGCATATCAAAGTCCATCCGCTGGCGCTACTACACTTTGACCAAGTGCACGATAAGCGCACTCGCGCAGTCATAGAGCACCTCACTTATGGCTATGACAATAAAGCGCAGTACTTTGTAGACAAGTTGGCAGAAGGTATCGCTATCATTGGCGCGGCTTTCTACCCAAATGACGTCATTATTCGCTTTAGCGATTTCAAAACCAATGAGTACGCGGGACTGGTTGGTGGTAAGCAGTTCGAACCATTAGAAAACAACCCCATGATTGGCTGGCGCGGTGCTAGCCGCTACTACTCCGAAGCCTATAAGGACGCGTTTGCGCTGGAGTGCCAGGCACTCAAGAAAGTCCGCGACGAAATGGGCATTACCAACGTTAAAGCCATGATTCCGTTCTGCCGCAACCTGGACGAGGCTAGAAAAGTGCTGGACATCATGGAGCAAAATGGCCTTAAGCGCGGTGAAAATGATTTCCAGGTCTACGTTATGTGCGAGATCCCGTCCAACGTCATTTTAGCCGAGGAGTTTGCCCAGTTGTTTGACGGCTTCTCTATCGGCAGTAATGATCTGACCCAGCTGACGCTAGGTGTTGACCGCGATAATAGTACGGTAGCCCACGTCTACGACGAAAACAACGAAGCAGTCAAGTCACTCATACGGCAGGTAATCAAAGTTGCCAAAGCCAACCACGTCAAGATTGGCCTCTGCGGCCAGGCTCCATCAGATTACCCAGAATTTGCCCGCTTCTTGGTAGAAGCTGGTATAGACAGTATGTCGTTGGCGCCGGATACAATAGTGAAAACCACAATTGATATCAAAAAAACCGAAGAAAAATTAGGCCGTTAAGACCTACTCAGTAATATAGCCGGCTTGAATAAAGAATTCCCTGCCGCCTGGAATCTGTTCTACGTGAGCTAGCTCGTTTGGGGCAAACCACCTCAGCTCCACCAAGTCATCGCCTGGCTTAACTACGCCCTTAAGCTCGTCTGCCGTCTTGTTTAAGCGAACTTCAAAACGATTAAACTTCATTTTGCACCAGACCTGTTCGCCGGTACTTAGAGTTTTAACCGCTGAACCTTCACCGACTATCGGTACAGGGGTTAGTTGATCAGCGCTTAGCGGCAAGCCAGTTTCTTGGCCCACTTCTCGTATAACGGTTTGCTCTAGGCTCTCGCCTTCTTCTTTGCCGCCGCCGGGTATATGCCAACTATTCGGATAAACACCGCCCTCTTTTGGGTCTTTGCGCCCCATGAGAACGTATCCATCACTGCTAAAAATAACAGCAGAGGCAATGTCTCGATTTATCTCGCGTAAATTACCTGCATTACCTATCTGTACAGACCCCTTGTTTGGCTCAGAAGATCTTAGTGGATTCATAGGCTGAGTATAGCAAGTCTTATGTCGCTAGGCCGGTTATCGGGTCAACAGGACGCCGCCGTCGACTATAATTTGTTCACCAGTCATATAGCTCAACATATCACTGGCTAAAAATAGCGCAACAATGCCAATTTCGTCTGGTTCGCCCATGCGGTGCTTTGGGATTTTGGACAGATTAACTCCGGTGAGGCATTACGGTCACCTTTGGTGATCGTCGTGGCTGCCCTTGGTATACGTACTTCGCAACTTTAATGATGGCTGTAAGATGCCCCCCCTAGTCCGCGGGACATCAGTTTCCGATTAACCGGTACCGTCAAAAGGAAAGCTATTGATAGGCTTACGGCCTCACTCCACCAAAACAAACCGTTCAATAAATGCGCGTTGATCGCGCCGGGGATTAGCCATTCAACTGAGTTGTCTACAATAACCATAGTTATTATTGAAACAGTATCTACTGCTAAGGCTAGTTTTAGAGCATTCCTAGCGTCCATTCCTCTACGATAAGCACCGGAAGAAGTCAGCAGGTAGCCAAAAAAGAATGCCAGGATGATGCCAAGGGCTGTTTGAAGAATGTTATTCCAGTTCTGTGCAATTGCCATACCAAGAACTTCGCCTATTGCACAGCCTGTAAGACAGTGTCTTGTATGGGTTATCGCCTCTCTCGTCAGCTTATCCGCAAACATCTTTATAATATAGCCTGAATTCGTGCGATAAACTATTTAAGGTGCTTATGCTTGGCTGGGAGTGAGGGATTCGAACCCCCGATCCTGGGACCAGAACCCAGTGCCTTACCGCTTGGCCAACTCCCATTAACGACCATGAGGACAAACCTACGGTTTTTCCTCATCGCGCAGGCAAAATGGAATACATTTTGTCTGGCTGCTTTTTTCCCCTTCCAAAAAGCAAAGTCGACAGGGGTTATTATACTTTTTATAAGCGTAAAAAGCCACTGGGAGTTATACTTATGCTTATGAATGTGACTGGGGTAGACCGTGAAGTAGTTAAGCGCCGAGAGATGTTGTATGCCCAGGTTGGCCTACTAACTGCTATCGCGTTGCAGCTTAGCCTGGACAAAAGATTGGTGCTGGGCCCGAAATACCTTATTGCCGTATTAGAGTTGCTGCTGGTCTTTGGCATCGGTGTTACCGCGCCATTGAGGCATAATCTTGGCGCCCGTTTACGCCGGGATTTTTCCTTGATTCTGATAGCCCTCATCTCGCTGGCCAACGGCGTGTCGATGGTTTTAGTAGCTAACGACTTGATAAAAGATACGTCGGTCACCGGCCGCCCACTGCTTTTCGCGGCCTTCGCGATTTTTATAACTAACATTATTATTTTTAGCCTGTGGTATTGGGAGTTAGATAGTCCGGGGCTAACCGGCGTGCATAAGCACGACGCCGCGCCTAAATTCGAGTTTCCGCAAATGACCTTCAAGATTGCCGAGAACAAAGGCTGGGAGCCAGGATATTTTGATTACCTTTATTTGTCTATTACTAATTCGACAGCCTTTAGCCCGACAGATTCCATGCCTCTAACCCATGGAGCCAAGTTGCTGATGGGCAGCCAGGCTTTCATTTCCCTCTTAACAGTGGTCCTGGTAACTGCCCGAGCCGTGAATATCTTAGGCTAGGCGCTTGCCGACAACATCCCAGTTGACTACGTTCCACCAGGCCTCGATATAGTCGGGGCGTTTGTTTTGGTACTTCAGATAGTAAGCATGCTCCCAAACATCCAGGCCTAAAATTGGCGTCTTGCCTTCGGACAGCGGACTGTCCTGGTTGGCGGTCGAATAAACTTCTAGTTTATCGCCGTTTTTTACCAGCCACGCCCAGCCCGAGCCAAAACGTCCGGTCCCGGCCTCAGCGACTTTAGCTTTAAAGCTATCTAAGCTGCCGAACGTGCTATTTAGGGCTTCGGCCAACGGTCCGTCTGGCTGTTTGGCGCCCCCCGGCTTCATGGTTTGCCAGAACATACTGTGATTAGCATGACCGCCGCCATTGTTACGCACGGCTGTACGAATATCCTCTGGCAGCGCTTCTAAGTCTGATAGTAGTTCTTCGATTGATTTATTTTGGAGGTCCTTATGCTCTGCCAGGGCGGCGTTGAGTTTCTCTACGTAAGTACCATGATGTTTATCATGATGGATCTCCATGGTCTTGGCGTCGATATAGGGCTCCAGCACATCAAAGGCATAACCCAGCTCCGGTAGTTTAAACATAGTCACCTCCTTAAACTTAGTTGTCTACCATACATTATAAACCCTCGCTTGTGCGCGGGTTTATAACTTTAGATGAATCCAGGAACTTATCGCTGAGTTCGTTCGACTGCCCAGAGAGTCCAGGCCAACACTACACTTGCCGCCAAGGTTGTCCACAAGTCGGGCGACAGGGCCAGAAACCGGCCGAAGTAGCCACTGTTAGTCAGCGTCATGCCATCAGAGACCACCCGTATGCTTTCGTAAAACCAAAAACCGCTGACCACCAGCGCGAAAAAGCCGCTGGCTCGGCGGAAAGCCGTACTTAGTCGCAGCTTAAAGAACGCCGCTGACGCCCACAGCTCAATCGCGATTATTAGGGTCCCCCAGGTGGTCGGGTTTGAGAAACCCGTGTTACTGAGCGCGTCTTTAAAATCATTGAAGCTAGCCAGCTGTAAGATTGCCATTACAACAAATAACAGTCCAAGCAAAGAAGTAAAAAACCACTCTTGATCTGTCTGTTTGGGCGGCGTTTCGGCTTTAGCCAGAAAGGTGGTCTTTTTAGAAGTTACTTTTGATTTGGCCATAGGTATTTATCCTCGTTTATTAATAACTATGGAGCATAATATCACTAAATTGCTAACTGGCGTAAAAAAGACTGTGGTAGTTTTTATTTTTGTTGCGAGCGCCGCCAGGCGACAATTTCGGCATGGTTGCCGCTGAGTAAAATGTCCGGTACTTTCAGGCCTCGGAACTCCTCTGGCCGGGTATAGTGGGGATATTCCTTTTCGTCTTTATCACTGAAGCTCTCCTCTAAAGCGCTATTCTCGCCACCGAGGACGCCGGGGATTAGACGAGTCACCGCGTCTGCCACAACCATGGCCGGTAGTTCGCCGCCAGTCAGAACATAATCGCCAACCGACAACTCTTCGTCAACGATTGATGTGATGCGCTCATCATAACCTTCGTAATGACCGCAAACTATGATTATGCCCTTATTGACTTTGGCAAACCTACGGGCGTCCGACTGGACAAAAGTCTTGCCGCGCGGCGTCATTAGCAGAACTTTAGCTGATTTGTCGCTTTTCTTGGCGTGCTCCACGGCAGCGAACAGCGGCTCCGGCTTCAACACCATGCCGTCGCCACCGCCATAAGGCGTATCGTCGACTGTCTTGCGCGGCCCCAGACCAAAATCGCGTAAATTTACAACTTCATATTCGACCAGTTTTTTATCCTGAGCTTTCCATAACATGCTGGTATTTAGTACCTTATCGAACATCTCGGGAAAAAGTGTTATAACTTGAATTTTCATCTATTTAATGTTATCATATATTACTTTATGCGTTATGACAAGGAACTAGGCGGTATCTGGCTGGAGAGCGAAGAAGACTTGGATTTAGCTTCTTGGGTTCTATTTGCTTCACATAGCCATGATGATCCCAAAGAGAAAAAAATTAAGCCTGCCCCTGCTCAGGTTTCATTGCCATGGTTTGTTACCGCTGGCGCTATGCAAGGACTGATGCACTCAATGGAAAGAGCGGCTAAGGGGGAGACTTCCGTAAAGCCGGATATAAGAACACTGGCGCAAGTTTCATTCATTGCGATGAAAGATGAAATTGAACGCGATCAGAATCCAGGAATTATACAAAAACTTACCCAGACCCTGACCCGCGGAGATTCTTAGACGTCCAGGTCGTCGAGATCGGCCAGCTCAGCGCGGGTGCGGCTAGCCAGATCAGAATGGCTGGAGGTTGGCGCAGGAACCGTCAACTCGCCCTCTTCGTCGATAACAATCTCTTCATCGTCATCTGCCGGCTTATCAGTTGATGCGTCATCTGTTTTGGCGCTGTCATTGGCAGCCGAATCATCCGCCGGCTTGGCTTTGGCGACCATTTTATTATCGTCTTTTTTGGGCTTGTCGTCCGTGGATTTGTCGTCTGTAGGTTTTTCATCTTTCGGTTTATCATCGGTGCTGGGCTTGCGGTCTCCCGGCGGACCAGTGTCAATAATCTTCAGGTTGTAACGGGCATCATTCTTGGTGCCTAGCGCGCGTAACAAGGTACGCAAACTTTGGGCGGTAGCTCCGCGCTTACCAATTACCCGGCCTAGGTCTTCCGGGTCAACGCTCAGTTCAAGCAGCACTCCTTTTTCGTCAATCCGGCGCTCGATGCTGACGGCATCCGGTTTGCCTACTAAGGACTTTACGATATATTCAATAAATTGCTGGTCAATGCTCGTGGCCATAATAGTCTCTCCTTATGCTCAGTAAGTGCTGCTCATATTATACCAAACAGCTGGTCAGTCGGTTTTAGGCCTGTTCTTTGGGCTCTTTGGCGGACGAGGTTTCTGCTGGTTCTTCGGTTTTTTGGACTTCGGTGGCCGCCTCTTCAATAGCCTTGGCTTCTTCAACCGGAACGTCCGTGCTTACAACTGCCTCTGTAGCGTCTACTGACGGTTGTTCAGCGCTGGCTTCCTCGGCTGCCTCCGGCGCTGGGGCTTCGGTGCCAGCCGGCCGATTGCGGCGCAGTTTTTCGGGGTTTCTTATGGCGCGCTTATTTTTCTGGGTGCTCAATTTTACCCAGTCAGGTAATTTAACGCCCTCACTTTTAAGCAATTGGGCTACCTTGTCCGAGGGTTGGGCGCCATGGCTTAGATAATCAGCGGCCTTCTCTTTGTCCAGCATTGTAGTTTTGGTGTGGGGGTCATAACTGCCCAGATAGGCCGTTACACGACCCCTCTTAGGACTAAAGCGGCTATCTTGAACAATCACCCGGAATTGGGCGTGGCCGGAGCGGCCGGTTCTCTGTAAACGAATAGCTAACATATCTTCGCTATTTTACAGATTATGACCCCTGTAGTCAATTGTATTCTTTCAAAGCGGTCATCGCGGCGGCTACTTGGCCTGCCTGTTTACTGGCGCCTGTGCCCTGGCCTTTTAGCTGATTATCTACAAAAACGCCCACTACAAAGGTTTTGTCGTGGTCCGGCCCGTCCTCGCTTAGTACCTTATAAACGGGAGTGAACCCATCCCGGCTTTGGACCAGTTCTTGCAAACGTGATTTAGGGTCCAGCCATGAACCGTTATGAAGAATATCTTCCAGAGTCGGCAGTAGACTTTTGGTTATGAAGTCTTTAGTCGGGTCATAGCCTTTATCCAGGTACAAGGCGCCGATTACAGCTTCGTAGCAATTGGCCAGGATTTGCTGGCGGGCACGGTCACTGCCGCGTTTTTCACCGCGGCTCAGCCGCAACAGTGGCTCAAAGCCACTGCGATCAGCGGCGGCGCTAATACTTTCGGTGCGTACCAGAGCGCTGCGCCAATTAGTTAAAATGCCCTCTGGCTCTTTGTAGTTGTTATAAAGATATTCGGTAACTACCAACTCCAGTACCGCGTCGCCCAAAAATTCCAGACGCTCATTGTGCTCGCCGGCGGTTTTTTTGTGCTCGTTGATGTATGAACGGTGCGTAAAAGCCGTTACCAACAGTTGCGGATCGTTAAAGCCACCGAAGTGGTCGCTGGCAAAGGCTTGGTATTTAGTAATGTCCATGGCGGTCTATCTTGTTCCTTACTTTAATTATCCCTAATTTTTTTCATAGCTAGCAGAATTAACTTGCCGATATCTTCATATTCTATCTTATCCAGGGCTTCAGCGGTCGGCAACCACGCTAGGCTAGACATCCATTTTTCCGGCTTAATATCATCGGTGTTGCCCCTAGCCTGGACCAGGAATATTTCGGTAGTCATCAACACCAAACTGCTATTGCGCCTGTAGCGGAAGTTAATCTTTCCCAGCCAATCCAGGACCTTCATTTCTTGCAGGCCGACTTCTTCGCGAATTTCGCGCTCAGCGGTTTGGCGAGGCGTTTCACCTTCCTCAATATGTCCTTTAGGTATAGTCCAACGGCCTTTAGAGTCCTGAATCAGTAGTACCTCGGTAGTTTTTTTGTCCTTGGCCTGGCGATAAATTATACCGCCGGCCGTAGGTTCGCGCACCACCTCAGATATGGCCGGTTGACGGTTCTTAACAAATTTACGAAAACCAGCTATTGGCTTAGGTCGCTTTATCATACAAACCTTACTTATTACTTAGCTTTGGTTTTGGTGGTTTTTTTGGTTTTGGCTTTGACCGTCTTTTTAGCTTTTGCGGTCAACTTTTCTGTTTCACGCAGAATCGTTCCCAGAACGCCGTTAACGAACTTAGAGGAGTTATCGCCGCCGAAAGCCTTGGCTAGCTCTACGGCTTCGTTGATTGCCACTTTAGGCGGGACCGATTTATCGTACAAAAGCTCAAAAACTCCTATATGTAACACTATTCGATCCATGCGGGCTATCTGCTCTATCGGCCACTCTGGCGCTACCGGCCGGATGATGTTATCCATCTCCTCCTGGCGCTCATTAACTCCGCGGACCAGCCTTTCGATGAACTCTTTGTCATCGATGGTCTCCTGGTAGCGCTCAATATTGCGGGCCAGCACCTCTTCCAGCACGAAGTCTACATCGCCGACTTCACGACGAAAATCCTCCTCGTAAAGAGTTTGCAGGGCGACGATGCGGCCAAGATGGCGGTTTGCGCTCATATTGTTAATCCTGACTTTGAGTAGTCTTACCTAACTATTGTAGCGTATCAAAAACGCTTATTTGGCCGCCGGGGCTGGAGCCTCGGCTTTTTTAGCACTTTTGGCAAGCTGCTTTTTGGAGGTGACTACTTTAACGGGGCTGGTTGAATTAACCCGTCGGGCCAATTTGAGTACTATATGACTACGGCGGGTGCCGGTTCTTCTAGCACTAGTTCGTTTTTTGGGCTTACCCATCGTAAAAAAGTCCTTACTTTACTCAAATTATCTTTTGGCTTAGTGATATTGTATCTGTTAATGCCAAAAATTACAAGCGTTAAGATGCCACAAAGCTGACCAAACGCCCAGGTACGTAGATAGCTTTTTTGATGGTTCTATCTTTGAGTAGCTCGACGATTTTCTCATCTGTTTTGGCGGCTTCAATGGCCGTTTTTTCGTCAATGTCAGCTGCAACGATGATTTCCGCGCGGACTTTGCCGTTAATCTGCACTGCCAAAGTAATCATTTCTTCTTTGATTAGTTCTTCATCCCAGACCGGCCAGTTGCTGATATGGACCGACTCTTCGTGGCCCAGATCGACCCACATTTCTTCGGCGATGTGCGGGGCGAACGGCGCCAAGAGCTGAACCAGAGTTTCCAGCGCCGTTCGCCAGCCCGGACAATCATGTAGTTCTTCGTCGCCGCGAATCCTATAAAGTTCATTGACAAAGCCCATCATGGCGGCGATAGCCGTGTTAAAGCCCAATTTTTCTAGGTCTTGAGTGACTTTTTTGACTACACGGTGCGTGGCAGCAATCAGCTCAATTTCGTCCATATCTTTTTCCGGTGCCGGTTTGGCGTCTGCCAGCTCATTTACCAATAGCCAAACCCGCTCCAAGAAGCGCCTGGTTCCGGTGATACCGCCCAGGCTATAAGGGCCACCCTGATCGTAGGGACCCATGAACATCAAATACAGGCGTAAGCTATCGGCACCGTAGCTGTTGACCTGCTCATCGGGGCTGACCACATTGCCGCGGCTCTTACTCATCTTTTGGCCGTCGGGGCCCAAAATAATACCCTGGTTGGTTAGCTTTTTGAACGGTTCTTCAAAGCTCAGGCCGTAATTGTCGTGCAAAAACTTGACGATAAAGCGAGCGTATAACAGATGTAGGATGGCATGTTCAATTCCACCGATGTAGTGGTCTACCGGCGCCCATTTATTGATTAATTCAGTGCTGAATGGCTGTTTGTCATTCTTATTGTCTAGGTAACGCAAGTAGTACCAGCTGCTGCAAACAAAGGTGTCCATGGTATCGGTTTCACGCCGGGCCGGCTTGCCGCAGCTCGGGCATTTGGTATTAACGAAACCCGGCCGGTCTTGCAGTGGCGAACGCCCGGACAGTTTAAACGTGACATCTTCCGGCAAAACTACCGGCAAATCCTCTTCCGGCACCGGCACCGTGCCGCAATCATCGCAATAAATAATTGGAATTGGCGTACCCCAATAACGCTGACGACTGATCAGCCAATCACGCAGCCGGTAATTGGTCTGTAGCTTGCCAAATTCCTCAGCAATTTTGTCCCGGACCTCGGCGCTATTCAAACCGTTGTATTTGTCCGAGTTAACAATTTCGCCTTCACCGGTATAACAACCCTCAAAATCTTTGGGTTTTTTAACCACCTCCCGGATGGGCAGGTCGAATTTTTGGGCGAACTCGTAATCGCGTTCGTCGTGGGCCGGGACAGCCATTATGGCGCCGGTACCGTAGCCCATCAACACGTAATCGGCAATCCAGACGGGTATTTTCTCTTTGGTAGCCCGGTTGATAGCGTAAGCGCCGGTAAAGCTGCCGCTTTTGGCCTTATCTTCGCTTTTACGCTCCAGCTCGGTCTTGCGGCTAGTCTCTTCGACGTACTGCTCAACGCGCTCTTTGCAATTATCGCTGGTGATTTTCTTAACCAGCGGGTGCTCCGGCGCCAAGACCATGTAAGTCGCACCGAAAATGGTGTCCGGCCTAGTAGTGAAGACCTCTACTTCCTCCTTGCTGTCATCAACTTTGAACTTAATTAGCGCGCCTTGGCTGCGGCCGATCCAGTTTTGCTGCATAACTTTGACCTTATTCGGCCAGTCGACGTTTTCCAGATCGTCCAACAGCCGGTCAGTGTAATCGGTGATTTTGAAATACCACGATTCCATTTCTTTTTGGATAACAGGTGTTCCGCAGCGCTCGCAAACATTATCTTCACCAACGACCTGCTCATTCGCCAGAACGGTCTGGTCTTTGGGGCACCAATTCACTACGGCTTTGGCGCGGTAGGCTAACTTGTGTTTATAAAGTTGCAAAAACAGCCACTGATTCCAGTGATAATAGCCAGGGTCGCAGGTAGCCAAACTATGGCTCCAATCATAACTGGCGCCAATCTGCTCAATCTGTTTGGTCATGGTATCTATATTTTGGTGCGTCCACTTAGCCGGCTGAATGCCGCGTTTAATGGCGGCGTTTTCGGCAGGCAGCCCAAAGGCGTCAAAACCAATTGTAGTCATGACATTTTGGCCGAGCATCCGGTGGAACCGGGCAACGGTGTCTGTGGGCCCAAAATTATACCAGTGGCCGACGTGCAAGTCGCCGGACGGGTACGGCAGCATCGGGATAGTGTAAAACTTGTCCGCGCTACGGCTCATGTCAGTATGGTAGAGCTTGGACTGCGCCCAAATTTTTTGCCATTTGGGCTCAATTTCTTTCGGGTTATAACGCCTCATCTTGGCTATATTCTAACAGATTGGCTAGAACTGTTTGAGAAAGTTAGTGCTAAAACTGGTAGTGATTTTTTGCTTGGCGTCCCACCGTTCTTGGCCCAGATTTACAAGCTTAGCTACAAGCTCCAAATTAGAGATACCGGCTCTAGCCCAGTTATGGGCATACAAACTACCCGGCAAAGGATTAATCTCATTGAAATAGACTTTCTTAGTTTTAGAGTCAATCAGCAAATCAACCCGAGCAATTCCGCTACAACCGACGGCCCTGTAGGCCTCTAGGGCGACTTTTTCTGCTGCATCGTATAAATCTTTAGGGATCTTAACCGGCAACTCGCTATAGCCTTGGGCGCCTTTAACCATATCGTCACTTCCAGTTTTTCCCTTTTTACCGCCGCGCATGTATTTTGTATCAAAATCAAAAAACTCCTCGCCTTTAAAAGCTGGTTTTTCCAATAGTGCCGGGGTCAATTCATCATTGTTCCCCATAATCGGCAGCGTCACTTCGATAAGGTTCGCTACTCCCTCCTCAACAATCACTTTGTCATCATAGTGAGCCGCGACTTCCAGCGCGTTCATAAGCTCTGACTCTTTTTCCACTCTGGAGATAGCAATACTGGAGCCAAGATGCGCCGGTTTTACAAAAAGAGGATATTTCAGTTGCCTTATTTTTTTCAGAGCGGCATTATGATCACGAGCTAAGTCGCGCGAATAGAACCAGGTCCATCGATTGCTTTCTATGCCCGAAGCGTTAGCAACCTCCTTGGTTAAAACTTTATCCATCGCTACGACACTGGCCGCCATGCCGCAACCTACATAAGGCACGTTGGCCATTTCTAGTAACCCCATCAGTTCGCCGTCTTCGCCGTGGGTACCGTGCATCGCCGGAAAGACCACATCGACTTTCTTATACATTTTGCGGCCGGCAAACTGGCTGGATTTTACCAGCGTTAAGCCGTTATCAAACAACAGATGGATTTTGGGCGCTTTGCGCATAAAGTCTTCAATTTCACCGCTTTGGTATAAACTAATATTCTTTAGGCTTTCATCCCAGTACCACGAGCCGTCTTTGGCAATGTAGACCGCCTCGACGTTGTATTGTTTTGTTAGCTCCAACGGTTTGATAATACTGGCCAAAGCCGTAACGATGGATACGTCGTGCTCGGTGGACTGGCCGCCAAAGATAACCGCAACGGTTTTCATATTTGCATAATAGCATATCGCTATTTACAATTACTATATACAATTATCGTTAATTAATTGTAATTAGGGGGAATCGTGGAAAAACCAGACAAAACACCTGAGCCGGGCGAGAGCGAAGCAA
This sequence comes from uncultured Candidatus Saccharibacteria bacterium, assembly GCA_964448095.1. Taxonomy (GTDB): domain Bacteria; phylum Patescibacteriota; class Saccharimonadia; order Saccharimonadales; family UBA10212; genus CAYUUT01. Next base: position 12,789 of record CAYUUT010000012.1, read on the forward strand.
CTAACCCGGAGTTAGAGGACACTCGCGAGTTTACAGAAGAAGAATTGGCCGAACTTGGTCTTATGATGGGACTCATCGAAAGAAGAAAAACCGGCAGGGTTATTGATTATCCCTAAGATGCCCTGCTAAGAGTAGTTGTCTGGCCAATCGTTCTGCATCAACACCAAATCGCCGGCCGCTACAAACTTATCCAGGTTAGTATAAAACTCCAGCGGGTCGTCCTCGATTATCAACTGCCCCTTGTAGCCTTCTAGCCCCTTTACGATCGCGTCAGTCACCGAGTGCTTGATTATAACGACCTGGTCGGGCTCGGCTTTGGTTATTGCCCTCCCCAACTCGAGATGTATTTTCTGCTCGTCCTGGCCTTGGTCGACAAGCCCGGGCGTTATATAAATTTTACGCTTGGCTGGCAGCTCTTTCAGCAGCGCCAGGCCAGCCTTTATGCCTTCGATGTTGCCGTTATAGGTATCGTCTATGATCCAGGCGCCAGACAGCCTGTACGGACGCATGCGGTGTTCAAAGGCTGGAACTTTAGCCACGCCTTTTTCGATTTGTTGATTGGTCAGGCCTAAGCTTTCTGCTAGCGCCGCCGCAAGGGCCAGCGGCGCGACCTGGTGCTTGCCCAGCAACTGGCTGCGCAGCCGCAACGTCTTAGAGCCTTTTTTCATCTTAAAGCTCAGGCCTTCCAGACTCAGTTTAATGTCCGAGATAGTCCAGCCGGCCGCCTTAACGGAGTTAAAAGTCAGAAAATCCGGCTTTAGAAATGGTTTGACTTCAGGCGCGTCGGTATTTACATAAAGCTTTCCCGGTTCGACAAAATTAGCTAGAGAGAAAATATCCTGGCCGGCCTTTTGCAACGTTCTATATTTATCCAGGTGGGCCGGCGCCAAACCGGTTATTATGCCGATATCCGGTTTGGTGGCTTTGGCGAACTTGGCGATATCACCCGGAGCGCCCTCGCCGTATTCAATTATTAAGATCTCCTCATCGTCTTTCAGTGTCTTAGCGAAATTGGCGTGACTGATGGCAACGTTTTTATTGGCCGGTGTGGCAGCTACTTTTTTACCCTCACTCAAAACTGCTAAGAGTATCTCTTTCATGGTAGTTTTACCGTAGCTGCCGGCCACGGCAATTTTGATAGCCGGGTGTTGGCTAAAGACACTCTTGGATTTCATGACCTCCAGCCTGTATTTAGGCTTAACTATTAGCCAGCGACCCAGTATTAATGGCAGAGTCACCAGATGCGCCCAAACGATTGGCGTAGCTAAAAATACAGCCAGCGCCACAAACCATCTGGCCACACTGTGGTTTTGGGCGGCTAATATCGCCAGGTGCGCAGCAAAGATAATTTCTGCAGCCATTCCCACGCTCACAACTAATAGCAGCATCCGCGCTGCGCGAGTCCGAACCAAGGTGCGGCGGTACATTATTTTATTAAAATCGCTGGTTCGCCAAAACCACTTTAGATATGCTTTTACATCGTATTCGGTGGCTTGCAGCATGTAGACCACTGTCACGGCGAATAGAGGGCGGAACATCGATAAAGCCGCGCTTAACATCAGGCTTTCTCCGCTAGGAATTTCTTGATGAGCATATTTACTTCTTCAGCTTCTTCTTGGTGCAAAAAATGTCCGGCACCGTTTAAGACTTCCAGCTTTGAACCTTCAATAGCATCGTTGAGCCGCCTGCCATAGGCTACGGGCGTGTCTTTATCTTTACTACCGTAAATGAGTAGTGCTGGTTGCGTTATAGTCCTGGCTTTTTCCTGAATATCTTCGCCAATAATCCGCTTAAAGGTCAGCTCCATATGGGGCAAAAGCATTATGTCTGAACCGGCTGCGGCATAGAATTTTCGGCGCAGGGTTTGTTGATGGCGATATGGCAAGAGCTTGAGCGGTAGCTTTGCGGCTTTAGCGCCGGCTTTCATTAGAGTTTTGCGAAGTCCGTTTCCATTACGAACGCCAGCTGAGGCCAGCAAAATTAGTCTCTGCCCCGTTAGTTCCTTTGAACCCAAACCATAGATAATAACAGCGCCGCCATAAGAATGCCCGACCCAGGCATAAACCCCTTTGGCTTTTATCTTCTTAAGCCAGGCCGCGGTAAATTTAGCATAGTCATCAAGTCCCCAGGCGTTGGGCGGCGCTTGTGTCCCGCCAAACCCCGGCAGGTCTAAGGCTAAAATCTCATAATTATCTTGAAGCCCTTCAATCAGGGGCGAAAAAGTCTTTGCCGTGTCGCCCCAACCATGCAAGAGAACTAGGGTTTTACCCTTCCCTGTCTTATGGTAGTTGGTCATCAAGCCGTCAACAACGACGTTCATAGGCTTAAGTATACAAGAGCGGTCACTTTAGCTTAAGTATTTCTACTTCTGTTAGGTCGCGCCATTGGCCAGGTTTTAGCCCGGTTAAGTCTAGCGAGCCGTACTTAGAACGGTGGAGTTTTTGGACTGGCAGCCCCACGGCCGCAAGCATCCGTTTCACCTGATGATTGCGCCCTTCATGAATTGTCAGCTCAATGGTGTCTTCTGATAGTTTTTTGGCCTTTGCAGGGGCGGTTGGGCTGTCTTCCAGCATTATAGAATTACTTAACTTGTTAAGTATTTTTCCACCGATGTTACCAGACACTTTAACTTGGTAAATTTTGTTAATTTTAAAGCTTGGATGCATTAGTTTATGGGCTAGCTCGCCATCGTTTGTTAACAAAATCACCCCCGTTGTATCGTAATCTAGGCGCCCTACCGGCACAATTCGCTCAGAAATATCGATTAAATCAGTGATTTTGCGTCGTCCATGAGGGTCTTTTAGGGTCGTAATGTAGCCAGCTGGCTTATTTAAGAGGATATAGCGATTTTGTTGCAATTTAATGACTTTTCCATTTAGCACAACAGTGTCGTTTTTAGATACTCCATCATTAAGCTGACCAACTCGGCCATTTACTGTAACTTTCCCGGTTTTTATCAGTCCATCGGCACCACGCCGCGAAGCCACCCCTGCCTTAGCTAAATACGCGTTAAGCCGCATGCTTTTTGGTTTTTCTTTTATTGATATGCCAAAAGGCCAACTCGATGAACGCGCAGCCAGCCAAAAAGAAAATTACCATTCCAATGTGATTATTGCGTGGTGTGTCAGGAATAAATTTAAACCACGAATGGCCAAAGGTCGTGTACCAGTTTTTAACGCCTCTGTCCTGCAAATGATCCCTAATGAGATGATCGAAGCAAAACAACGCCAAAATTATGTAAGCCGCTTTCTTTTTCATTTTTTGTCTGCCAAATTAATAAGTAATGCTTCGCCATCCCAAACATAGGGATCGCCAATGCTTATTATGCCCTCCTCGGGTTTGCTCAAGTGAACATATTGGGGCGTTTTTATGTCTAAATTATCTGCCAGAAAGTTTTCTTCACTATTTAGCGCGGCGCTGATGTGATGAGTCGGAGATAAACTGCCCTTGGCTAACCCAAAGCTTCGATCATAACTTAACATGCCAACCCAAACTGGTTTTTTATATAGCATGAACTCAGTATCCCACAACCTTAAATGGTGCCGGCGTCGATAGGTGTCTGAGCGTGTTGGTCGTTCAAAGCCTAACTTATGCTTTTTACCACTGACAAAAAGACTGCGCATTGGACCTGTGCGGTAGCTCCGATTGAAGGCCGCAGCGAGACCAGATTCAAAAAGCGTCTTTAAGCTTATCGGTACCGCGAGATACCAGCCAGCTTTCTTAAAGACTTTTCTGATTAAACGCCGGTTGCCCAAAATAATCAGAGTAATTGGTTCCGCGAGCTTGCCGTCCTCGACATAGCTATGAGTCGGCAAATGTGGAATTAGTTCGTGTAAATTTTTGTATTTTTGGGGTTTCATAAAGAATGGTGGAGCATAAGGGATTCGAACCCTTGACCTCTTCCATGCCATGGAAGCGCGCTAGCCAACTGCGCCAATGCCCCTTGTTTTGCGTATGGTGGAGCTGAGGAGACTCGAACTCCTTACCTCGGCAATGCGAATGCCGCGCTCTACCAGGTGAGCTACAGCCCCTTAGTCCGAGACAATGTTAGCATTTTAAGGAGTTAAATGCAAAAATCCGCTGCTTGTGAGAGTCAGCGGATTTTTGCGGCTTCGCGCAGCCCACCCTTGGGCCCGGGCGGGACTTTGTTTTTATAACTCTTTATGTTTGTCTTCGCATCCGGCTTTTGCGAGGTGTAGCCGGATAGGCCCGGTGCGCGAAGCCACCTTAATTACACGCTTATGTTTATTTTATGTCAAGTTCGCTCAGGAATTTTTTAAGCTCCGGATAAACTTTTCGTGTCCTCAATGAATAATGTTCCACCTCATGTTCGCTCAACTGGGCAAATGTCTTATCTGAGCCTTTTGGAATGAAAATGGGATTCCAGCCAAAATCATAGTTACCATGCCTTGGCTTGTCGGCGATTGAGCCAGCTACTTCGTCTTCAAATATCTTTAATGACTCACCATCAAAGTAACCGTAGGTAATTTTAACTGAAGCGCTTCTATCATCAATATTATTTAAGAGCCTAATAATACCTTCAAGCCCTAGTTCCTGTTCGAACCATTTTATGAATGGACCCGGTAGTCGACCCAGAGCATTAATAACGACGCTGACGTCCTCTACTAATACCGGCGAGCCAACCCGACTAAAGGCTTGATGGCTCTTATGTTCAATGATTTCGCGAGAATCAAGGCTTTGAATTTCTTCTAAATCTAGTTTTAGGTGCTTGACCGGATGGTGCAAGTATTTTGCCAAGAACTCCGCTTTGTCTTTATTGCCCGTAATAAAAGTTACGTTAGTCATTTTAACAACTTTACTAGCTCCTGCTCGGTAATTTGTTTGGTGCCGAGTTTAGTGGCTTTGGCAAGCTTGCTGGCGCCAACATTGGCCCCGACCACTAGATAGTCGGTGTCTTTGCCGACGGAGGACTGGAAGGTGCCGCCGAGCGCCCGAATGCGCTCGGCGGCCTCATCACGCCCCATGGACTCAAGCGATCCAGTAACCACGAAATTCTTACCATGCAGTGGCCCGCGGGCATGCGGCTGGAATTGCGGCTTAACGTCCAGCCTCTCGAATTTCTCCAGTAGTTTTTGGTTATCTTCGTCGGCAAACCAAGCCACAATTGATTCGGCTACCACTTCGCCAATGCCCTGGACTTCCATCAGCTGATCCAAGGTCGCGTGGGCCAGCTTTTCCATTGAGCCAAAATGCTCGGCCAAATCAATGGCTGTCTGCGAACCAACATGGCGGATTCCTAAGCCATAAATGAAGCGCGGCAACTGCGGTTTTTTGGTAGCTGCAATACCATCCACTAAATTCTGGGCGGATATTTCCGCAAAACGTTCCAGCCCTATGACTTGCTCTTTAGTTAGCTTATAGATACCGGCTATGCCGTGGACCAAGGCGGCATCAACCAAAGCCCCGACATTTTTTTCGCCTAAAGTGTCGATATCCAGCGCGGCTTTGCTGGCAAAATGGATTAGCGCTTGCTTGAGCAGCAACTTGCCGCTGGTATTTTTGAGTCGGTAGACGACCTCGGCTTCGGGGCGGAAAAAATTGAGCTCCGGATATTGGCGTTTGAGTTCTGATTCCATATTGAACTTCTTGGCGTTTTTGGGGCGAAGTTCGGTAAGCACCCGGCTGACCTGGGGAATGATATCGCCGGCCTTAAAAATAATTACGGTGTCGCTGACACGGACGTCTTTGCGGGCGATTTCGTCGGCGTTGTGTAAGCTAGCGTGTTGGACGGTGGTTCCGGCGACTTGGACCGGATTAAAGACAGCAATTGGCGTAGCGGCGCCGGTGCGGCCAATGCTGAGCACAATGTCTTTAACCACTGTGGTGGCTTCTTCGGCCGAGTACTTTAGGGCGACGGCGCCGCGAGGAGCCTTACCGACCACACCCAGCCGTATGTAAGTTTGGCGGTCATTAATCTTTATGACTAGACCGTCGGTGTTAAACGCCAAATTTTTGCGCTTTTCTTCCCATTCGTCGGCGAACTTCATGATTTCTTTAACGGAGTTGAACTTGCGCGCAACTGAATTAGCAATTAGTCCGAGTTCGCGAATGGCTTGATAAGCAAAGTCATAGGTTGGAATTTCGTCCGGATTCTCGCGCAGCAGATCATAAGCATGGAATTGCAGGGGTCGGGCGGCAACCAGCCTTGGGTCGAGCTGACGTATGGTGCCGGCGGCAAGATTGCGCGGGTTGGCAAAAGCCGGCTTGCCGGCTTTTGCCTGAGCCTCATTCAACTTAATAAAATCTTTTTTATACATCACAATCTCGCCGCGGATTTCTGTGCGACCGCTAACAAATCTCTCGTAGCCCTTTGAGTGGCGAAGCCTAAGCGGCACAGATTCAATCGTGCGCACGTTCATTGTTACGTCTTCACCGACAAAACCATCGCCGCGAGTTACGGCCCGAGTCAAAACTCCGTCTTCGTAAACCAGCGCACAGGCCAAGCCATCCATTTTGACATCGGCAAAGTATTCAAATTTAGCACTGGGCAATAGTTTGGAGATTCTAGCGACCCAAGCCTTGATCTCCTCCTCGTCAAAGACGTCGTTGAGACTGAGCATCCGGCTGCTGTGTTGGACTTGGGTAAAGCCCGGCAAAGGCTGACCGGCTACTCGCTGAGTCGGCGAGTCGGCTGTAACCAGTTCCGGGTGTTGCTGCTCCAACTGGCTAAGCTCATGTTTTAGGCTATCTGCCGCGGCCTCACTCATGATTGAATTGTCCAAGACATGATAGTTGTACCGGTAGTCGCTGATGAGTTCGCGTAGTTTGGCCGCCCGCTGAGCCGGGGATTCGCTCATGCTATCAACCCCCGGTAAAGGCTATACAGGTATGTGTGGGCGAACAAGACCGTTAACATCAGTAAGACGAAAAATACCGGCACCACTAAAAACGACGCCACGACAATAAGCGGTACGGTCACAAGACCCAATACTAGCAGTATAAAAATCGGCAAAAATAACAGCCGTCGCAGCACAATCCAGCGCCGGAAGTGCACTAGATTTTTGGCTGAACGCAAGGCCTGCCTGGGCTGCATATCGGGCAAAGTCACAATATAAAGGCCGAAGATAGAAGCACTAACCATGTATAGAGTCCAGCAGGCTAACGCTACAAAGAAAATACCGAAAATTAGCGTAACCAGGCTGCCGCTGCTAACAGTGCTGGATAAAATTAAGGCTAACAGCGCCGAGCCCAGAGTCAGCGGTAATAACTGAACAATAATCATCGCTATCACCAACAAAAATGGCACTAGTGGCGTCATAGAGTGGTAATAAGCCTGTTTTACGCCAATCTTCTGGCTGGCCAGCAACTGACGCAAAGCCCAAATAATAACCAGGCTTTCCAGGACCAACAGCACGCTCTGCGTTATCGAGCCTGTTTGCGAGCCGCCGGAAGAACCACCGAGCAAGGAGCCGTAGCCATTGAAAGCAGCAGAAAGGTTATGGGTGTGTTGAATATTGTTTACGCTGGTATTCAAATCACTCAGCAGATTACTGGCAAAGACAGCGTTTAGGATTGCGTAAACCAGGACGATGCCGCCCAGTACTTTCCAATTTGTTTTCATAGCTTCAAAGACTTGAGCGACCAACCTAAAACTGCCGGGGATCGGCGGCTGTTTACCAGCTTCTTTTTTAGCCTTAAGTTTGGCGTCTTTTTTACTGAGTTGGCGAACACGGCCATTAGTCACCGAACTCTTTTTGGGCTTGGTCTTAGCCTTTTTCACCATGGTTACATTATATCTGAAAACAGAGGTATTTTGCTGATTTTAGAGTTTCATTTCACGCAGGGCTTTGATGCGAGCATCGATTGGTGGATGGGTACTGAAAAGATTAGTTATGCTGTGGCCGCGCAGCGGATTTACGAAAAACATGTGGGCCGTAGAAGTATTTTGTTTGGCCGCCACACTCCCGGTCTGCTCGATCTTCTCCAGGGCATCGGCCAGGCCTTCAGGATAACGAGTGGTCAGCGCACCTTGGGCATCGGCCAAGTATTCCCGGCGGCGGCTGATGGATAATTGCAACAAAGTCGCGGCTAAAGGAGCTAGAATTGCTCCAGCGATGGCTAATATTAGAAACAGTTGATTGTTATTTTCTCGCCGGTCACCACCAAAAATTGACCAGCGCAGGAAAAAATCGGCAATCAACGAAATCACGCCAACCAATGCGAAAGCCAAGGTGTTAACTCGGATGTCGTAATCTTTGACATGGCCAAGCTCGTGGGCAATCACACCCTGCAATTCGGTATCATTCATAATTTGCAGTAGCCCAGTGGTAGCACAGACCGCCGAATGGTCCGGATCCCGGCCGGTAGAGAATGCGTTCGGCGCCGGGTCGTCCATGATATAAACCTTGGGCATTGGTAGGCCATCAGTAATAGCTAGGTTCTCTACGGTCCGCCACAGCCGCGGGTCGTCGCTTTTTTGAATCTCCTTAGCGCCGTTTATCGCCAGCGCCATTTTACTGCCGTGAAAATAGCTAAAGGCAGCATAGGCCAGTGAGAATATGCCGATGACAAACAGCAGGTCCGGGTTGCCCAGAGCTTGGCCGATTAGCCAGGCAAAGGCCCACAACAAGACCAGGAAGACAAACAGTAAAACAACCGTTCGGCGCTTATTGCTAGAGATTTGTTCGTACATTTATTTAGATTCGTCGTCGGAAAAGTCTACTTTAGGAGCGTCTTGTACGGCGGCGGACTCATTGGCGTCAACATCGAAGAATTCCCGCAGTTTGTAGCCCAGCATGCCAGCCAACAGGTTAGTCGGAAAGGTTTGGATGCGGGTATTAAGGTCGCGCACGGCACCGTTATAAAAACGGCGGGCGGCTTGAATCTTGTCTTCAGTATCGGTAATTTCACTCGAAAGCTGTTGGAAGTTTTCGCTGGCTCGCAGTTGCGGATAAGCCTCGGCTACGGCAAAAATACTCTTGAGGGCAGCCTGGAATTGGTTGTCGGCCTTGGCAGCCTCGCCTACGGTAGTCGCGCTGAGCGCTTGGGTACGGGCCTTGGTGACATCCTCAAAAACGGTTTTTTCATGCTTGGCATAACCCTGGACGGTACTAACCAAGTTGGGAATTAAATCATAGCGTCGCTTTAGCTGAACAGTGATATCGCTCCAGGCTTCATCGGTACGAACTTTAGTACGGACCAGGCTGTTGTAGATGTAGACCACCCCCAGCAGCAGAACTACAATTATTACAATCGCGATAATCATTATTTTTAAACTCCCTTTAAATCTAATTCCTATTATACAGTAGTGAGGCGACAAACATAGACCTTTGCGAGCGTGTATTATAGAGGTAGTTTGAAGCGATTTTTATCCATCTCACTAGTTACAATAATCGTACTGTCGATTGGGTTATATTTACGGCCGGTGCCCGCGCTAAAGGCTCAAAGCCGGCCGCTGAAACTGTCAGCGACTGGTCAGCTTTATGTGCCTTGGCCCGATTATGGGCAATCGGCTTTTGGCGCTGTGGGCTACGGTGTGCTGGCGACTAATAACAACCAAAAAGCCGCGCCGATTGCCAGCATCGCCAAGCTTGTCACCGCCCTATCGGTGCTGCGCCAAAAGCCTTTGCAGCCGGGCCAGCAAGGTCCAAAAATAACTTTTGGCCCGGCTGACGTAGCCATTTATCAAAAATACGTCGCCGAGCAAGGCTCGGTTGTCCCTATCAACGATGGCGAGCAATTAACGGAGTATCAAGCGCTGCAGGCGATGTTGTTGCCATCAGCCAACAACATCGCCGATAGTTTGGCTAACTGGGCTTTTGGCTCGCAGAAAGCCTACCTGAGTTATGCCAATAACTTTGTCAACTCACTCGGCCTTAGCAAAACCTATCTGGCCGATGCCAGTGGATTTTCGCCAAAAAGCGTCAGCAGCGCTAACAACCTAGTCATTTTGGGTGAAAAAACCCTGGAAAATCCGGTACTGGCAGATATTGTCAGCCAGCAAACAGCGATATTGCCATTAGCCGGTAAAGTCTATAACGTTAATTGGCTGCTGGGCACAGACGGCGTAGACGGAATTAAGACCGGAAATACCGACCAAGCCGGCGGTTGTTTTTTGTTCTCGGCCAAGCAGAGTGTAGGCGGCCAGCAAATCCAGATTGTGGGCGCAATTTTGGGCGCGCCGGACATCAACAGCCCCAACCAGGCCATCGACGATTCACAATCGATAATTGAGGCGACTCCTCAGAACTTCACCCCGCTTGAAGTCGCCAAAGCCAACCAGGTTGTTGGCACTTACAAAGCTGCCTGGGGACCGAGCTCCAATGCCGTCGCAGCAAGTGACTTAACAATAGCTGCCTGGAACGGCAGCAAACCGACCCAGCTCACCAAGTTAGATAAAGTTTCAGCGCTAGCAAGTATCGGCCAAAAGGTCGGTTCAGCCAGCGTTACTAGCAGCGGGCAAACTCAAACAGTCCCAGTGCTTTTGCAACAAAAAATCGCCCCGCCTTCGGTTTTTTGGCGCATCTTTCACCTATAAAATGTTAAAATGGACTGTGTCACGATGAGACGGGCGAATGGCGGAATTGGTAGACGCGCTAGCTTCAGGAGCTAGTGTTCGCAAGAACGTGGAGGTTCAAGTCCTCTTTCGCCCACCATTTGAAAATATTCATGAGTAAAATAGCACAGTATCTACAGGAGCATTTGCTGGGAGAGGTTACGGCCAGCCCGGAAGTCCGGCGGCATTTTGCCCACGATGCCAGCATCCTACAGTTGGCTCCGGCAATGGTCGTCTATCCGCGCAACGAAAACGATATCCGTAAAACTGCCCGCTTTGCCTGGCAATTGGCTAAGCGCGGGCGGGTAATGCCAATTACCGCCCGCGGCGGCGGCAGCGACACTTCGGGCGCAGCGCTGACTAACGGAGTTTTACTGGTCTTTCCGGCCCACATGAACCGTATCCTGACGCTAGACCCGCGCAAAGAGTTCACTACAGTGGAGCCCGGCGCGACTTATGACAAGCTAGAACAAACACTCTACACCCACGGCCTTTTCCTGCCGCCCTACCCGGCTTCGCAAAACTATGCCACCATTGGCGGCGGCATTGCTAATAATGCTATCGGTGAAAAATCGGTTAAGTACGGCAATACCGGCAAATACGTAGAGCAGCTGCGGGTGGTATTGGCCAATGGCGAAGTGATTGAAACCGAGCCTTTGAGTAAGCGTGACCTCAACCGCAAGCTCGGTTTAAGTACTTTTGAAGGCGAGGTCTATCGTTCTTTGGACGCGCTTTTAGAGGAAAACACCGAGCTAATCAGCGCCGAGAGTAAAAGGTCTAAAGCCCGGCACAATGCCACTGGCTACAACCTCGCTGCCGTCAAAAGCAAAAAGGGCTTTGATTTGACGCCGTTATTTGTCGGCTCGCAGGGCAGTTTAGGGATTATTAGCGAGGCTACTTTGCGAGTCGTTCCTTATAACCCTTCTGCGGAATTGGCTCTACTCAGCCTGAATGAAGTGGAAGATTTAAACGACGTCCTGCCCAAAATCCTGGAGCTTAAGCCGAGTATCTGTGACATGCTCAATAAAACCGTGGTTGAAGAGGTTACCCGGGTCAATCCACACCAGCTGCAGGGGGTACTATTGCGTCCGCAGGCAGCGATTCACCTATTGATAGAGTTTGATGATCCCAAGGACGGCGCCCAGCGCAAGGCCATGAAGCAAGCCCAAAAAATCACTGAAAGAGCTGATGGAGCTTTCCGCTTGGCCGTAAAGTCCGACGACCAGGACCAACTGCGGAAGGTACGCCAAAGCGTTACTACCATCCTGACTTCGCCTCGCGGTCAAGCTAAATCGGTACCGGTAGCAGAGGATATATCCGTACCGGTTGACCGGTTGGCCGAATTTCTGCAAAAGGCCACGGAAATTTATACGGCCAATGGCATGCCGCCTGTAGTGTGGGGACACGCCGGCGATGGTGTGGTGCGCATGCAGCCAGTGCTAAACCTGGGCCAGATTGGTGACCGCCAAAGATTGTTCAACATTGCCGCCTCAATTTACCAGCTCGCGGTCAGCATGGAAGGCAGCATCAGCGCGGCAGCCGGTGATGGCCGGGTGCGGGCGCCTTACCTTTTTTATCAGTACAGCAAAGAATATAACGAGCTGTTGCTAGACGTTAAAAAAATCTTTGACCCGCACGGTATTCTCAACCCGGGCGTAAAAACTTTTAACTTGGAACAAGTAAAGGCCTTGGTTCGAGGTGATTATAATCTGGACCACCGCCACGAACACCTTCCCCGTAGCTAATTCGAATTGAACTTATCCCTGTTAAACAGTATAATTGTCGCAGTCGGGTGAGTGGTGAAATTGGTATACACGCAGCCTTGAGGTGGCTGTGCCGCAAGGCGTGGAGGTTCAAGTCCTCTCTCACCCACCAGATAATAAGGGCGCTTAGCTCAGTTGGCTAGAGCATCTCGTTTACACCGAGAGGGTCGGGGGTTCGAGTCCCTCAGCGCCCACCAAGTGACATTTGATACACACTATTCTCGAGGTAGAGGGTACCCGGTCGGTGCTGTAAAAATAGCATCGCAACCCTAAGTTATGGTCTATAGGAACGGGTTATAGGCCTTTGGTGGAATTTGGGACTTAAGGACCGCTAGCTTTTTCGGGTCATCACTTACAAATTCGATGATCCTCGTGCCGCCGGGCTCTGAGTACTTCTTTTTTGCTTCTTCCATAACATTGATCTGAATGACTGAATCGAACTGGGGATAAACCCTGGCCATTGCATAGACGGGCTGTGTTGGGTGGATCTTGCCTAGCAAAAAAGTATCGAGCTGAGGTAGGTCTGCTATCGACAGATCACGGTAGATATCTTTCCAAAGCTTCCCGTTACTCACATTCTTATTTACATAACAGAGGATGATAGTTCCCGGTTGGTAAGCCTTGGCGGGAGAGAGCTTCTTCTGAACGAGGAATTTGTCGATGGGATCAGTTTCCTTTTCGCCGTAGGTGACGACCTCCACGTCTAGATACTGTCCCCATCGTTGTTTACTTTGACCGCGAGGCTGAGCTTCTAGCATTGCTCTTGCATCCGGGGTCTGTTCTTTGGGATCTACGATATTTATTAGGTGCTGAACGCCCATGAGTTTGTTAACACCTAGAGCCCATATACAAGCTGCGCGCGTCTCATTTATTGCCTTGAGCATCTCATCTGGAACGCCTTTCTTCTCTGCTTCAAATCCACAGTGAAGAAGGTAGGAAGGATTAAACCAAAGATTGCGACTGTAAATCATGGGCAGAGCTAATTTGCGGGGAGACCCTCTTCGCACCTCAGTTTTTGTTGTTCTACTTGTGGCGCTAGACTCGCGAGCGTAGTGACCAAATTTCCAGATATTCCCACTGCATGCTCTTGTGCAACTAACGTTTGGTATAGCTGCTTCTGGGGAGTATTTTCGCAGTTTTGTATTTGCTCAGGAGTGGGTGAGCTGACAGTACTCGTAGTGTTTTTTGGCCGTGTAATCACGGCTCCCAATATAACGAATAGACAAATAGCCACGATAATTCCGATTGCCCATTTCTCTGTCGGAGTCCTATGTCCCTTTTCCATACTGTTTATAATTCTGCTCTTTGCTCCAGAAAACACAAGAGCAACTAGGCGTGATACTTCGATGCGTTTGGTGCCGCTCGACGTTCAAATGGTTTTTTGAGTCGGTCGGTCAACTGTTCGGCGTCTGGCTCACTCTGTAGATTTATGATATTTTGGATACGTTCCGGTAGGTTGTAAAGCTGACCAACAAGGTCCACCAGGAAATTTGAAACTTGATAATTTAGGTCTACAATCATAGTAGAAGGAGTTTTTGCGATGGCGTTAGTTTGGATTTTGGCGGTCTTAGTGGTCATTATAATTTTGGCTGGTGTTCGTATTATCAATCAGTATCAACGTGGCGTGGTGTTACGGCTTGGGAAAATCCGTCCGGCGGTTAAAGAGCCCGGCCTTCGGGTAATTATCCCTTTTGTCGACAACCTGAAAAAGATTAGCATCCGGATTATCACCCTACCGGTAGATAGCCAGCAAGTTATTACTAAAGATAATGTTTCGATTGATGTCGCGGCCGTAGCCTACTACCAGGTTAATGACCCTATAAAATCGGTGGTTGAAATCGAGAATGTTATCAGCGCGACCTATCAGATTGCCCAAACTACCGTTAGGAACGTTGTCGGTCAAAGTTCGCTGGACGAAGTGCTCAGCCAGACCGCGTCTATCAATGACAAGATTAAAAAAATCTTAGATACAGCCACCAAGCACTGGGGAATCTATGTTAATACGGTCGAGCTTAAAGATATTAAACTGCCGGATACCATGCAGCGAGCGATGGCCAGACAGGCCGAGGCCGAGCGCGAGAAGCGGGCCAAGATTATCGCCGCCGAGGGCGAAGCTCTGAGTGCTAAAAAACTGGGCGAAGCCGCCGACGTCATCGACAAGCATCCTATCGCGTTACAACTTAGAAACTTGCAGACTTTAGTCGAGATTGCCGACGAGAAAAACAGTACGATTATCTTCCCGGCCCAGTTTATGAGCACCATCGAGGATGTCAAAAACTTCCTGACCAAAGAGAAGAAATAAACAACCCATCCTTGAAATAACAGAGATAATCCCGTAAAATATCCCTGTTACGGCTCTTTAGCTCAGTTGGTAGAGCAGAGGCTTGAAGAGCCTTGTGTCCTCGGT
>CAYUUT010000013.1:0-22513 GCA_964448095.1 uncultured Candidatus Saccharibacteria bacterium
GGCAGTCGTATTGATATTGCCGGAGGCGGTGACCGAGCCAGCTACCGAGATGCCGGTATTGGTAACATTCAGGTAACTAACAGTGCCGATGTGGTTTTCCACGCTAAAGAGGTTACCAACGGTAGTGTTGGCATCTTGCAAGGTTAGCCCGCCACCGTTGCCAGCAGCCAAAGCCAGGGTTTGATCAGCGGCCGAGCTGCCATTGGCATAGGCTTGGGCCAGCGTGGTAGTTGCCCCTGCCCCGTTGCTTACACAAGTGCCGCCGGTAACGATACCGCCGGATACCACGGCGTTCTGCAGAATGTCGCCGCTACTACAGGTAGTATTGCTGCCAGCAGTGCCGTTAGTAGAGTAGCCGGTTGCGGCATCGACCACCCCGCCGACTTGCAGGGCGGCGCCGCCAGAGGCCGGGGTTTTATCTATGCCTACGACACTGTGGGTAGTATCCGCCAGCAGCAGGTTGTCGGTGCCAGCATGGTTTTGGATTTGGAAGGCAGTAGCTGAATCAGCAGCGTTTTGGAAGGTTTGGCTATTACCAGTGAATGTCTGGGAGTTTCGGTCAGTTAGGGCAACGTCGCTATTTAGACGGGAGTTGTTAACTGTACCGCTACTTAGGTTAGTAGCATCGAGTGAGGTTAGACCGGAGCCATTGCCAGTGAATGAGTTAGAAGCGTTGTTGAAAGTGTTAACCCCGCTGAAGGTTTGGTTGCCATTTAGGGTCGCGATATTGGCTACATCGCTCAGCGCGCTGGTAGAAATCTGGACGCCGCCAATCTCATATTGGCCGGCGACATTCAGGCTGCCAGAGGCGTTGATAGTGCCGCCAGACTGTGACAAATCAGAGTTTTCGATGTCCACGCCAGAAGTAAATACCGGTATCCTACCAGAGGTGCCACCTGCGGTTGTCACATTTCCTGTACCGGCGCCGGTACAGTTTCCAGAGCTAGTACAGATGGTGTAAGTGCCAGCCGCGGTGCTAGCATCAAAGTTGTATACAACATCTCCGGTTGGCACGCCGCTAAAGCCGACTGTAACCGTATGTCCGGAGCCGCTCACCAGCAGGCTGGAACTTAGGTTGCCCTGCAAGCCCAAAGTTGTTGTAGAAGAACCAACACCTAACGCCCCGCCGACTGGCAATATGCCAGCAACGGTCAGGTTATTACTGAACACATCATTGCCGCTAAAGGTCTGGTTGGCGGGCAAAAATGCTACGTCGGCTGACAGCCGGGCGTCGCTGATAGTGCCGGAGCTAATGTTCGAGCCGTTGATATTAATCAGCCCGGCGCCGTTGCCGCTAAAGCTATTGGCGGCATTCGTAAAGTTATTCGCGCCGCTAAATGTCTGGTTGGCGCCCAGCTGGGCAAAATTGCCGGTTGCCGCATTGGTCGTACAGCCGGCGGCCGTACAAACCTGGACGTTGTTGATGGTCAGGCCGTTATTACTGAGCGAGGTACCGCCGTTGCTAACGATAATCTTGCCCTTTGCCGAGATATCGCCGCTTACTTGGAGAATCGCCGAGTTATTAACCGCTGGCGCGCTACCCACGCCTACCCTGTTATGCAAGGTATCGACTACCAGCAGGCTGTTGCCGGCGGCGTCCTGAACGTTCAAGGCGGTAAGCGAATTCTGCTGATTGCGCAGCAGTACTGGGCCATTGCTGCTAAAGCTCTTGCCGCTGTCGACTTCGGTATTGAGGTTCAAGTGCAAAGATTCACCGGCCTGGGTGCCCAAACCGCTGTCCGCCAGGCCGTTGCTAGAGCCCAAGCTGGTGCCCTTAAGCACGTTTGAAGCCTGATCTACGTTCTGGTGGGCGGAGTGGCCAAGCATCCAGGTTATAGCGCTGGAAGCCAGAATTATCATCGTCAGGCCGGTCAGGAAGTACCGCCGGCGGTAACGGAACCAATTGCTAATCTGTGAGACCTCCGGTAACGCTGGCTGGTCAGGCGCAAAACTGTCCTCGAGGCTTTCAGCCTTAATTGCCGATAGCGGCTCATCTTCAAGCGAGTCACCAGAATTAGTCGGGTTATAAACGTCAAACACGCCGTAATTCGGCGTGTTAAGGTCGCTTTTTGGCGCCGGCTGTGACCCAAGGGCTTGAGCCGGCGCCACGTCGAGCGGCGGTGGGGCTGGCTCCGGCGGCGGCGCCGCACTTAGGTTAAGCGCGAAGTTTTGGTCCGGACTGGATACCGCCATCGCCCCGCCCACAAAGCCGGCCTCGGTGGGCTCGGCCTGCAGAACTTTCTCCTCAGCCTTCTCGACACTTTCCTCTACGCCCTCAACCGCAGCCTCTACCTTCTGCAGCAGCGACTCTGCCCTAGCCCTGGCTCCGTCGGAGCTAACAACCGGCTCCGCCTTTTCGGCGCTAACGGGCATAATTGGCTTTTCAGCCGAAACAGCCGGGCTTGGAACCTCAGCTTTAACAGCCATTTTCTGCATGTTCTCATTGGCCCGCTGCAAACGCTTACGGCAGGCTGGCGAACAAGTTTTGGCGTCAACTCTCCCACGGAATAGACGTCCGCAGGATAAACAATTTTTGCTTTTTGAGTTTGCCATGTTTGTATAATTTTGTTGGGCTGTTTGTTAGAAATTTTTGTGTTCAAATTTCTGCTTATGATTATAGTTTCCGGAGTGTGACAAAGTCAAGATAAAAAAGAGTGACATTAAGGTGTATTTGTTCACACATAATTAACACCTTAGGCTAATTTCGCTACAGAACACAAAAATGAGTCCAAAAATGGCTAATTTCGCCGTGATTTTACGGCCAAAAAATAGTCCCAAGACACTCGCTCATAGCGACCTGTTCCTGGCACCCAATTATGCGCAATTTTAAGCTTTTTGGATTATTTTGAAGTTAAAATTACAATATATTAAATAACTAATCTGTATCTGTATTGTTATTGATATTACATCATTTGAATTATGTTATTTTTGATTATATTTTATATTTATTTAGCCTATTTTTGACTTAAAAATCGGCTTAAATTTCGCTAATTTACCAGACCCAAAATAGTTTTATTATCGGTTATTCTTAGACAGTCAACTAATCACAAAATTAAGAGCTTTTCGCCATCTTTCCAGGCTACTTAAAACCCAAAGTTATCCACAGGTGCTACTAAAATTTAACTGGCGTATAATCGCAGACATGACTAAATACGTGGCCCTGCTGCGCGGCATCGGCCCGGGCAATCCTAATATGCACGGCAGTAAGCTGGTGGGAGTATTGGAAGACTTGGGCTTTGCTAACGTCCGCAGCTTTATCTCTAGCGGTAACGTGCTGTTTGAGTCGCCTATCAAAGATACCGCTAAGCTGGAACTGATGATAGAAGAAGCCTGGCCGCAGAAACTGGGCTTTAATAGCACTACAATAATACGCAGCCAAGCCGAACTCCAGGCTCTAGTAGCCTTAAACCCCTTTAAAGGGGCCACTCACAGCCGCCAATCCTATCTATTAGTAACCTTCTTCAAATCCAGCCGCAAAGCCAGCCTGGAGCTGCCCTACACGCCCCCAGATAAAGCCTTTAGCATCTTGGGCGGTAATGACCGGGCGGTCTGGAGCAGCCTGGACACCACCAGCGCTAAAACTCCCGATCTGATGGTCTGGCTGGAAAAGCAATTCGGCAGAGATATCACCTCTCGTACTTGGAATACTATAAACCGTAGCTTAGCAAAGATGGCTTAGGCCAAACCATTGAGAAGCGTTTTAGTTGGTGCCACTGCTCTGGTTGACGTCACCGGCCGAACTGTTGTCACTGGAAGTGCTAGAATCACTCGAACCGCTACTGCTAGAGCTACTAGAACCGATGTTCAACGGGGCGATCTCAATCACCTTGTTTTGCGATGGACGGTAGAGTACGGCCTTCTTGGCCTGGGTGTAAATTAATACCTTGTCGCCGTTTTGGGCCGGCGCGAAGAACGCTTGGCCCTTGAGCTTGCTGATGTCCGTTACGGTGGCTACAGTGGGTGTTTCGCCGCTGGGCAAAACTACCAGTTTACCGACTTTATCGACTAGGTCGTTAATCTGCTGGGCGGCCGCGGCTTTGGGGTTGGCTTCCAGCTTAGCCTGCTGGTTGGCCTGGTGGTATTTATAAGCAAAGAAACCGGTAGTGCCAGCCAGAATTAGCACCAGCAAGCTTAGCAGTAACATCTTGCGGCGGCGCCTAGAGCGCCGCCGCGCCTTAGCCGCTAACGCCGAGCTACTAACCTCTGGTGATTTAGTCTTTCTATCTTCAGCAGCCATATTTATTTTGCTCACTTTTTTGCATAAGCATAAGTTTAAACTCTAACCGGAGCTTTTTCAAGCTTGGCTCGGCAAGCTTAATTACTGCTGCTGGTCGGATTGGTGCTCTGGCTGATTTGTGGATTGTCTATCTGGGTGGCCAGCCAGCTGAAGTTGGTGTCATGGTCAGCCGCCTTGTTCAGCAGAATGGTAAAGCCTTTGGTGCTGGTCTGGGTGACGATAAAACCGTAACCATTAGTCAGCAAGTCCAGCTGGTTGGCCTGGTCAACAGTTGAATCGGCGTTATTAAACAGATAGTTAGCGGTGATAATCGGCGTGGTTTGGTAAGCTGTAGTGAACTTAACCTGGACGCTGGTTGCGCCCTTCTTGATAACCGCCGTGCCGCCAGCATCGTTATTAAAGCTAACCGCGCCCTTAAACTGCGCTAAACCGTTAAAGGTGGCGTTGCCGTCGACTATTAAGCCGCCCTTGGCCTCTAGCTGAGCCAGCACAGTTATGTTGGTCGCCTGAAGATTGTTAAGCGTCAGTAGGTCGCTGGAGTCTCCGGCATCAAGTGATAGGGCCGACGGGTTCGGATCCGGCGGCGAGCTGCTGCTCGCCGCCGCATTATCCTTGGCCACTTGAGCAGCCAGGCTGCTTATCTTATCAGTTATGACGTCCATGCCTTCTATCTGATTAGCCTCTATCTTGTTGGCGTAAATCGTTCCCTTAACGTAGACGTTATTGCTAAAGGTGGCGTCTTCGCTGGTGGCGGCCTCAAAGTCAGCCAGGGTGGCAAAGGGATTACTACTACTATCCGGGTTGAAAGTATCATCAAAGTTATCAACCGGTGTCAGCGGTGCCACGGCTTGGCTGTCAGCCCCACTACTAGAATTGCTGGTCGTAATATTGTCGTCTTGCCAGCTGCGGATGTAGTCCACGTCCATGGCGGTGGTTTGGGCGATGTTAGAAGATACGGCAGTTTCAAAGAACGGCGCCGTGGCAGTCATAGCGGCGGCGCTGGTAGCGTTGCCGGCGCCGCACTCGCTCTCGTTAATACCGTCAGTGGTGTTGTAGTCGGCAAAGAAGTGAATATCGTTAGTCGCCCGGACCTCAATGCGCAGATAAGAGAAGTTAGCAGTGATCGCGGCGGCGCCGGTCGAACAAGTCAGTGTGGCGCCAATCTGGGCGCCGCCAGCCGCCACAATGCCGTACCAGTTGGTGGTGCTACAGCCAGTTGGCGCTGTGGTGCTGTAGGTTGAACAGTTACTAAAGAATGCGCCATTGGATGGCATGCCAGAGGTGTTAGTAGCCGAGTTATCCTTGTCGCCCATACCAATGTAAGCCCGGGTGTTGTTGTTACCGGTCGCCAGGCTGTTCATTTTAACCTTAACTTCCATAACTGGCAGGTTCCCCACGGCATAAATCTTGCTGGTCGTGGTTTGGGTCGATGATAAGCCCTCAAAACAAACTGCCGAGTCGGCGGCGTTATTAGCGGTAGAGACGGCCGACAAACGCTCCACGCCGTTAGCAGCGCCAGTTTGGAAGGCCGCGCTGCAGTTGTCATTAGCGGCCGTGGCGTTGCCCAGCTTGCTACTAAAGTTAAAGTCGCCAGCGCCCGGCGAAGCGCTAGTACCGCAGGTTACAGCGGCGTTTTGGTGACTACCGCCATCGCCACGATCCCAACCGATATCCGTCTGGGTGGCACTCCCGCTACAGGTCTGGGTGGCCGTTGAAGGACTAATGTTATACTCTTCGCCAAAGTATGAATCTTTTTGCATAAAGGCCCCGGCCGTGACCAGCGAACCAAAGTTGGTGCTCATATGGCGCACGCTAAAGATACTGTTGGAGTTCAGGTTATTGATGTTAAGCACCACTTGACCGGCGCTGGCACTAACGGCATTAATATTCAGCGCGCTGTCCACGGATATACCATTGTTGAAGTCGGCGTAGCCGTCGACCGTTAGGCCGCCTACCGCCCGGATATTACCGGCAGTGATAGAACCAGCGCCACCGGCGTCACTCAGGCTTTGGCCGCTTAAGCCCACCAAGTCCAACGAGCCAGCAACCAAAACCCTTTCGGTCGAAGCATAGTAAGGTGTAGCCTGGGGGTTAGTGCCATCGTAGCCGCCAAGGGCATAAATATAGCCGTTGATAACCAGTGAAGTCTGACCGTAACGAGCCGCCGGCAAAGCGTTAGATGCCGCCTGCCAGGCTCCCACGGTACCGTCCGGCAATAGTTTGGCGTAATAGACAGTAGATTGTGTGGTCGTGCCGTTGTCGCCGCCAATAACGTAAACGTAGCCGTTGACTACTACGGAGGTCTGGTGGCGCCGAATCTGCGCCCCGCCAACCGCAATGGCGGTGGTTGATGCCCAAGTCGCACCCAGAGTGCCGTCAGAGTTAATGCTGTCGTAATAGACCGTATTTTGGGCAGTACCGCCGGTGTCGCCGCCAATCACGTAAACAAAACCGTTACCAACCACTGTGCTGGCGTAGCGCCGGGCAGCGGCGCCGGTGGTTAGGGCGGTTGCGGTATTCCAGCCGCTGATTGAACCATCAGCTTGGGCTTTGGCGTAATAAACCGTAGATTGGGCGCCAGCATTATCACCGCCAATGGCGTAAATAAAGCCGTTAACAGCCATTGAGGTCTGGAATTCGCGAGCTGCCGGCAAGGTGTTAACTGCCGTCTGCCAGGTACCGACGGTACCGTCGTTATTCATTTTAGTGTAGTAAATGGTGCTTTGAGGAGTCGCACCAAAAGCTCCCGCCCCACTGTCGCCACCGATGGCATACATATAGCCGTTGATGTAGAGCAAAGTCATGCCGTAGCGAGCTGCCGGCAAGGCGTTGGCGCTGGACCAAGTGCCCATAGAGCCGTCGGCGTTAATTTTAGCGTAGTAGACGGTAGCTACCTGAGTACCGGTGGCACAAGTAGTTGTACAGCCGCCAACATAGTAGATATAACCGTTAGCCGTTACTGACTCGCCATAGCGTAAGGCTGTGGTTAGCGGCGTGGAGCTTAGCTGCCAGGGCTGGATATCGCCGCTGTTAGCGGCATTTAAGGTGACTGTCGAATTGAGTGACTGGACGTCAAGATTATTTGCGTTACCAACGTAGGTCAGCCCACTAGCGCTTGCTACCAATGTTACGCCATCAACGTAAATCGTTCGTATGGTGCCATCAGTCTGCTTGACATAAATATTGGTCGTGCCGTTGACTGTGGCTCCAGTGGTGAAGGTACAAGTGAACTGCGTAAAGGTTGTCGTAACGGACATGGCTATGCCATTGCCAGAGGTGCAAGCATCAACGTCGGCGCCGTTATCCTGGCGGTTCAAGTTCAAGGTGGTTGCCGTGCCAGCCGATAGCCTGATCCAGGCCGAAAGCGTGTACTGCGTAGAAGCCTTCAACGGCAGGCTATAAGACGCCCCGTCGCCGGCGTTGGCCGTGGTTACAATCTTCAGCGAACGGCTGCCGTATTGGGCAAAATCATCGCTAGAAGAGATAACGTCGCCGGCATTACCCTTCTTCACCCAACCGTTAGCGTTATTTTCCAGCGATGGATTAGACACCAGGTTCTGGTTGGCCGGCGTGGTGTTGGTGCCAATGGAGGCAATTGTGGCGGTGGCGCTGGAATTTTCGAACTGTACTGATGAAGTGCTGTCAGTTCCCGGCCGTATCTGGACATTGCTGTTCAGGGCCACGTCGCTGCCACCGCTTGACGACAAGGTCAGATTAGCACCGGAGTTACTCAAGATCGTGGAAGTACCGAATGACACTGTGCCCGAAGCGCTTTGCAGCGTCAGCGCACCGTTAGCGGTTGACCAAGTAGCTGCCTGGTTAGAAGTAATCGTTAACGCGCCGGCAGTGGTTGACCAAGTGGAGTTAGCGCCACCGGTCAGTGTCAAAGCATTAGAGCCATTGGCTTGGACTATCAAGGCGCCGGCGGCTGTAGGTGTTATGGTGCTGCCAACGGTGATATTAGCCCCAGCCACCGTTAAGGTCCTAGAGGTCGTACCACCGGCAATCGTAAAGCCATCGGTCTGACCGTTCAAGGCTAAGGTGTTATAAGTCGCTCCAGTGTAAGCATTGGAGGCGTTGCTAAGGGTCAGGGCGTTGGAATAAGTACCAGAGATACTGGCCGATTGCACCACTCCGGTGCCGTTCAAAACCGTCGTTGAGCCAACCTTCAGGACCGAGGTGAAAGTACCGGTAAAGGTCAAGCCATTGGTAATCGCGCCAGCAGTTTGTTTAATCTCAGCCCCGTTAGTCAGCGTCCCTGCCCCTGTTTGCTCGACTAACAATCCGTCGGGCACGGTTTCGGCAGCGTTAGCGTTCTTCAGATACGCCAACGCCGCCGGCACGCCAACGTTTGCCGCGTTATCGGCATTAGTTACACTCAAGCCATAAGAAGTTCCGGCCGCCGTGGCGTTGTCAGTTAGCGTCACTGCCAAAGCCGTCTGGCTGGGCCCGGTACCGGTGAAAGTGCTGTTGATCTGCAGATTAGAGTCATTATCGGAGGTTACTACCACGCTGCCTGTTCCTGCTGGAGTAAAGGCGACGTTACCCGAATTCGGCGCCACGCTAAAGACGTCCGCTCCGGCATTCTGCACGGCAAACCGGCCGTTGGTACTACAGCTGGTTACGCACTGCAGGTTGAAGAGTACATTGGCATCGGTGGTGGTATCGGCGGCATTAACTACCAAATCATGGGCATCGGTGGTAGTCAGTACGGGGTTATTGTTGTAAGCCGATTGCAAAGTAGCACCGCTGGGGGCGGTATTAACCGAGTTGTATTCCACCGACCAGTAAACCACAAAGTCTGTGGTCGCCGGCGCAAAAGCGGCGTTGGTATCAAAGGCAATGCCAATGGTATCGCCTTGCGAGAATGTAACAGTGCCGTCATCTAAAGCCGTTGAGGCCGTGCGGTTAGAGGCGGTGCTAATCGTACAGGCGGCGCTGCCCACCGAGGCGCCGTTAACCCGCCAGCGGACGCTGATTGTACCGGCGGTGGTATTGGCGTCGCCAATTAGTTGGCAAGCCCTAAAACTACCCCCCGCCGGCGCAGTAAAGGTGGCTACACCACCGGTAGTTGATATGGCGGCGGCGGCAGAGATGGTAAAATTCTGCACTGCCAGGCCCGTCTGGCTAGCTGTAACATTTGCCAGACCGGCTGTGAATGACGCTATGCCGTTGCCAGATGCCGCCAAACAATCGGCCCAGACACTCCCCTGATAGCAACGGAATTTATTGCTGGTGCTGTTATAGTAAATCGCGCCGTTATAGCCAGTAGTCGGGTCGGCAGTAGAAGAATCAACCACCAGCTCTGTGGTGTTAGTGTTGGTACCGGTAGCATCACCAATTACTACCTTATTGGCGTTGGTATCAGCCGTCAGCAAGGTGTTAGCCGCCGTGGCGCTCTGAATCTGGAAGGCCGTTGACGAGTTAGAGTTTATCTCGAACAGCGCCGAACCATTGGCCGTAAAGCTCTTACCGCTGGCCACCGTAGTGTTTGTACCTAAAGTCAGAGCGTTGGACGACGCACCCAACTGCAGGGTTTGCCCGGAGGCGGCGTCGATATTGGCCGTAGATGAAGCACCAAAAGTTATGGTTGAGCTATTAATTGTATCGGTGTTGTATTTGCCAGTTGCCGTAATATCACCGCTGTTAGCAACCGTGAATACATCAGAATTGCTCTTCTGCAACTCCAAAATATTGGCTGTCGCCCCGGTTTTATTGATAAAGATCGAGGGGTTGACTGTCGAGCTGTCGGTTTGAATGCCCTGGGCCAGCTGCACAAAATTGGCAGCCGTCAAGCCGCCCAGTTGAGCGGAGTTAAGGGCGTAGGGCGACGAGGCCAGGCGCTTGAACGGCGTCATTTCGCCGTCCCAAGTCGGCGTTGGCGTATTGGTGGTGCCGCCGATATTAGTCGATAACCACAAAGTGTCCTGGTTCCAGTCAATGTTAGACCCAAAGGCCGTTATTGACCCTAGATTGACCGAGAAATAGCCATTTTTAACCGATACCCGGTTAGTTTGAACCCAGTCTTCAGTCCACTTCAGCGTACCGCCGCAAGGAGAAGTACCGCCAGAAACGCAGCCGGTACCGTCCTGATAAATCTTAAACTCCATGTTGTAGCTGCCATCGGCAACCACCGCGCCAGTATTGTCCAAAAGTCGGCCTTGGAAATTCAGCTGCTGGTTAATGCCGCTCGCCGCCCGAACGTTTGATGAGTGCAAAAAATTCAAGGACACGCAGAAGACTATGACAGCCATAATCGCTGCCGAAAATCGAAGGCCATTGCTTAAGCCAGCGCGCATTTTCTTGTCTTTGTTTTTGGTTTTTATTTCGGTCGTCGCACGTTTACAGATTACTACATCTGTCACATCCGGACAATTAACCCGAGCTCCAAGTTATACTCCATATTGATGTAAGTCTTACTTTTTTAATCTGTTATACACCGTATCTAAATCGTTGACTATTTTACTACGAATGACGTGACAAAGGTCACTATTTTTTTGGCTTGGTAAGCCATGTTTTTGCATAAAATTTATATTGGAAACTAAGAGCCAAACTAGAGGGCGAATTATTTCTTGCCGCGCTTGCTGGTCTTTGCGGCCGGCCGTGGGGTTGTTTTAGGCAAATTCATAAGCAGATTGCGCTCGTAGATTTCACCCAGCCAGAATACAAAAACGCCAGCCACCACTAGGCCGGATGCCGGCAACAACGCCTGGAGCGTCGACTCGCCATATGGTTGCTGCTGAGCACCAGCGGGACTGGCGACGCCAACGCCAACAGGGCTTGGGCCGCTAATTATAACCGCACTTTGACTCTGGACTTTCCGGCCTTGGCCGTCACTAGCCACCACTGTAATTTCATATTGGGCGGCGGTTTTATAGCTGTGAGTAACCACAAAACTGCTGGCATCGGCCCGCGAAATCACATCATTGCTGCCGTCGCCCCAACTGACGTTAAAAGCGTAAGGCGCGTAGCCACCGCTGATGCTGATACCCAGACTAAAAGATCTACCAGCTATCACGTTATAGGACTGCGGCTCCGAACTGATATTAAAGGCCCTAGCCGGGCTATAGGGGTAGTTGTAAGTTATCTTCAGAACTGTTGAGTCGGGTCCAGAGCGCCCAAAAATGTCCACTGATACGGCGCTAATGTTATTTGCCGCCGGAAGTAGGTCGATTTTAAGCTGGAATAGTCCGTCATTGCAGGGCGTAGACCCAGCCACAACGCCGTTATCAATGATGTTAACTGTCGTCTGCAGGGGGAAGGTCGGGCAAGTACCGCTAACACTGATTTGCTTAACGCTGAAGGCTTGTTTATTGAGTGGCTGCTCAATTCCCGGCGCCCCAATCGGCTTAACCAGTCCTGACAAGCCCAACGAACCCTGGCCGGTTAGGGCAGCGGCGTTAGAGCTGTAGGACTTATTAACGTAAAGCACCATGGCGGCTACAGCCAGCGCTAGAATCAGCAGCACGCCGCGCGAGGTATGCTCCACCGGTAACCGCCGGCCGGTATATTCATGGCGGCTCAACTTAAGTTTTTTGTGGAGCCAGCTCTGTTTGGTTGCGGGCATATGGTGACCTCTTAGGTCTTATTTACTTACTTTTTCTTCTTGGGTGAGGGGTTGCTAGAACTGCCGGTGGCTTTTTTGACCGCCCGGCGGGTATTCATGCGGATGAGCACTACGGCGATAATGATGACCGCCAGAATAATCGCTACCTGCTTCAGTGGGATTACCCAAAAACTGGTTGTACCGCTGATATTTTTACCGTCAAAGGTGATGTTGGTCGTGGCCTTGTAGTGACCGAATAAATGGCCTTTGTTTAATTGCTGCTCAAAGCGGCGGATGCTAGCCGGCAAGACATTGCCACCGTTAGCGTTGACCGTCAGAACAGCCACCTGGCTGCCAAAGGTGTTGGTAACCCTTACCGTACCCAGCGGCCGAAAGAAGCTATTGCCCTGATTCTGCACCCGTTCCACGAAGTTAACCGGACCGCTGTTAAAGAAGCCCTTGGCCTTGCCGTTGCTGTCGGCGCTATAAAACGATACCAAAGCGGCTTTGTTGACTACTTTGCCGGAGACGTTCATCAGCACCAAAGTACCAACACTGGCATTCAAGGCTACGCCTGAGCCCTTGGTGCCGGGCGCGCTGGAACTAAAGCGTACTACACCGTAGTGGCCGCCGGGACTGGCGTTAGTCGGCACATCCAAAGTGACAGTCACTGGCTTCTGCTCCCCAGCTGCCAGCTCAACAGCCGAGATCGGCTCGGCCCAGGTCTTGAAGCCGTAAGGGCTGGGTTGGTTATCCTGGCCTATCAGGACTTTGCTCTGACCTTGCTCGCCAACAGGGGCGAAATCATCAATTTCGGCGTTAACGTCCACTGTGTCTTTGGTGACGTTACGAACCTTGATATCAAAAGTGACAGTTTTACCGGGATCGGTATCGGTTGTGATTAGCGGCGGAGATATTTCCAGACCCTGCCCGGCCGGTGTCGCGGCCGCGGCTACGCCGCCCATGTTAAGCGCTAAAAAGCTGAGTGCTAAGATACCAGAAACTAATCGCTTGTTAATTCTCATCATTCCCCTTCTCTTGCCTGTAATTTTAAGTGACCGGCGGCCAAAATACCAGCAAAGCAGTATAAATTACTGCAATTAGCAGATTCAAGGAGTAAGTTTAGGCTTTGGCGACTAGAAGATGGCTGTGGCGACATAGGTTAGGGTGGCTGTGTAGGCGCCCGCCGCCTGGCTGCCGGGGATATTAACTATATAAGAACAAGTGAATGTATTGGCGTTGGAGGCACCGGCGGCCGAGGCTACCGCGTCACCGCTGACAAAGCGGTATTGGTTGGCCGTTCCGTAGTTGCCGGTATAGGTACCGCTGCCGGAGCCGCTGGGGTCCGAGCCTACCGAAGGCGTGCTGTTGGAGCGCAGATTTAAGCCGAATTGCGGCGAACCAGTGGTAGCCGCGGTTTGACTGGCTAGAGCCGCGATTGTAGGTGTACCAGCGCAAGTGCCACAGGTCAGCGTTGAACCACTAACAGTGATGTTATAGCCGGAGACGCCATTGGTCGAAGCGGCCATGACCGAAGTGCCGCTGGTCGTAGAGCTAGGTGAAAAGGTGCCGAAGCTAACCTGGTTGCCAGAGATGGTGCCGCAGTTAGTACCGGTAATGGAGGTACCGGCACAGAACACCAGAGACTCGTCGACGGTACCGGTCAAAGTAATCTGCTGCGCGGTGCTGGCGGCTACTACACCGCTATCAACTGGTGTAGTGAAAGTGTTGCCAGAAAACGTCGATACTCTAACGTAAAAACTAGCGTTAGTAGTATTAGGGTTGGTCACAGTGTTAAAGGTTACGACTATGGGGTTGGCGCTGGAGTTACTGGCCGAGTTATTCTTAATTCCCAAATACTGCGCACCACCAGCACCGCTGTTATCCAAAGTCCAGCCGGACTGGCTGCTACCGTTATAGGTCAGACTGCTAAAAGTCGCGCCGGTGTTGGCCCAGCTGCCCGGGGTATTACAGGTGCCGCTTGGTGCGTCACAGACTTGGAAAGCCATCCCCTTCAAAACAGTCGCCGAGGCGCCGGAAAAGGTAAATGTCCAGGTCGTAGAAGTGTTACCGGCCGAAGTGCCCAGCAATAGACTGCGGGAAGTTAGGCTGGCCGCATAAGTGGCCGCCGGATAAATCAAGGCCGTCAAAATACTAATAACAGCGATAATCGAGCCCAAAGAGAACAGTTTATTTTTGGCAGGCCGCACGATTGATGGTACCGACATAGGGTTTTTCTCTCCGCCTCTTAACTATGACCATATCGTACTTAAGCTTAAGCCCGGCTGTCAAATGTTTTTTATGCACAGATGGCCGGCTAATCCACGGAAATTTTTGCAGAGCGTTCACGCGCGGAGGGTGCGCCATCTGAGCTGCTAAAAAATATTAGCATCTCCATGGCACACCCAACCGGCTCCACTAGGGAAAGGATGACTCCGCAAAAATTTGTGGAAGCCTTTTTAATAAGTCCCAACTACTACCAGGCTTTGGTTGCCAGTATAAGTACCGCCCGGCGTGTTGGTGGATATATTCACTATATAGGAGACGGTGTAGTCGGTTTCGCCTGATGCTTGGTCAGATTCGGCGATTTCTTCGCCGTTATTATAGCGAAAAGTGTCAGCCACGTCGTAACCCGTCGAGGCTTTACCAAAAGAGAAACTACCGCTGGGCACCTGCACGGCCTCGGCGCCGATTGGCGGCGTGGTGTTTTGCTTTAAGTTGATGCCGTATTGTTCAGTGCCAACGGTAGAGCCGCCGCCGGAGGTTAGGCCGTTTAGATTATGCAAGCCGTTTGAGGGTGTGGCGCCTTCGGTATAAACCGAATAGCCGTGGCTGGTGTAGTTCAACACGCTAAAAGTCGCCGTACCAGTGGCGGTAGAAGCGCTGGACAACGAACCAAAAGCTACCGAACTACTGTTTAGTATTACCGCCAGGCGCGGGTCGCTGGTGGTGTTAAAGCCGGCGACTTGGGTGTAACTGGCCGAAGACGACGCGCCCACACCCAGGTCGCCGACGCTGCCCGCCTCCTGGTAATGCGGCGACTGGCTCTGGATGGAACTACCGGGGTCAACACTGCTCTCGTCAATCTGATAACTAGACGAAGTCTCCACCTGGGCCAAGGCGCTGGCCCCTAGACCATAAACAACCAACAAGCTGGCAATCGTCAACAATAGCTTATCCAGGCCGTTTATAGTCTTAAGCATTAGCTAGTTAGATTGTGACAAGACTGGGCCGATAAATCAAAGGTCACTGGGCTGTTCGTCGCGCAATAATTTCAGTCTATTGGCATCAAAGACCAGCATCGGCGCAAAACCGGTTGCCGCCCTCATCCCAACTTGGGCTGCAATCTGCTTATCTAAAAAGCCAGACGATAATCCCAGCTCGGCCATTTCCTTTTCTTTCTGTAGAGCCAGTGTAGCCAAGGTTTTCTCCAGGCTTTGTCTCCTGCCATAAGCCTCTTGGATACAAGCCTCTACTTCTGGGCTGGCCAGGCGCTCCAGCAGATGGGCTTGGACCATCTCGGCCTCATCGCGGTCGAGCAGAAAATGCTTAGTGATGCTTCCTTGATTACTGGTTTCGGCATAATCGGCGCTTAGAGCTCCTTCTTGCACCCACAGCCGTGTCACTTTTTGGGTGCCGCGGTCGCCATAGCATATTTGCCAAGCAAACTCACCTTCTTCCCTACCGCGGGCATCAAAAGAAATTGTTTCTCTGGGTACGAGCGTCGCTCCACGCTCTTCATAGAGCCGCTCAACCCCGGAGATTATGCCAAAACCTCTAGGTAATACTTCTTGGTGAGTTTCATAAAAGTCTTGAGAGTATAAAAATGGATCAACCGCGGCTTGATCCAATCCAGAGGGCAAAAAAATAGCGGCTATACGCCGCTGTTTGGGGCTTGTTTGTTCCGGATCAAGCTCTTTTATGCTCACACTGCTAACCAGTATACCTAAAGCCGCGCTTAGCGCAATCCGGCAAAAAGACCGAGGGCCTGACGGCCTTCTTTTTGAATGCCGGGGATGCAATCGTAATCATCTAACTGCTCGGCGGTAACCCAAGCCGAGGCCATCACGCCTTCTTCCAGTATTACCTCTCCGCCCTGGTATTCGGCGGCCATGGTGACCATAAATACCGGCACGCCGTCTGGGCGGATAAAAACTTTATTAGTAATCACATAATCCTCATCGCTCCTGACAGTCAGGCCGCTTTCCTCTTTGGTCTCTTTCTCGGCCAGTTTGCCCAGAATGTTTTCTATGCCTTCCAAGGGGTCTTTAGTCTCAGCTTCAATCATCTCGGCCACGCCGCCATGTTCTAGCTTGCCACCGGCAAAAGCCCATTTGCCAGGGTGAACCTTTTCGTGTTCACCTCTTTGAAGTAGCAACACGGTTTTATCCCGGGGATTAACAACCGCAAAATTGGCCACTACGTAAAACAACTTGTCTTGCTTAGCTTCCGCGACGGATATCGCCGGTTTACTCATCCTTCAATAATAACACCGCCGAACTCTATCTTCTTTGGTCTAATTCAGTAGTTCATTTAGATTTTGAATATTCTCAGAAACGCTCTTGCGAAACTTCCCTTTTAGCAAAGGAAAGGCCAGTCCAACCGCAAAATTTCTGGGTCGCATATCAAAAATAAAAGTCACTTTAGTACCCTTAGGAGTAGGCTCAAGGTTATAGCTACGCTCTAAATAAAACGGGCCATTGGTATTTTGAAAGGCAAAAAACTTGGGTGGCTTAAAATCAGTCACTTCAAAGTCCAGGAATATCCGTTTGCCGGCAAATTTCCGACGCTCGGTACCTTTGGTGCCTTTGGCAACCGGCGGTTTGCTACGCCAAATCATCTCATGGACTTCAGGGTCAAACTTAGGGTGGTTTTCAAAGTAATTAACCGCTATATAATCAAAAACCTCTTTTGGCGGCTTAGAAACAGAGAACTCTTCAACAACTCTCATAATTAATGTGGCAATTATAACCCATTAAGCACTTAAGGGCACACAGGCAGACCCTACTCCCTTAGCCCGTTTAGCCCAATAAGTTCTCGAATTGCGAGGCAATAAAACTTCCGGATCTTGAATGCTGTGGCTTGGGCCCGGAGGTAGGTTTACGCTCGCGTGTCGAAGGTGTTTGTCTGACAGGCTTCGGATGATTTGTTAGGTGATGAACTATGTTAAATTGAACTATATCAGATAATTGGTTGCCAGATCTAGCACCAGCTAAATCAGCCATAAAGGGTATGATTTTTCTAAGCTTACTAGATCTAGTTAGTATCTTGTGCCTCTCTTCCCAACTCAAATGTCGTCTTTCGATTTCGCGCCCCAACGCCTGACCTGCAGTTTCAGTGTTGAGGGGAAATATGACTGGTTTACCATCCTTGATTAATATCCGCGCTTTTCCTGACGTAATGATAGACAAATCTTTTTTGTTAACAGATCCTAATATTTCATCAACGTCTACGGACTGACCCGTGTTGTCAAAGGGAGCCATATTACGAATCGCTTCCATAACCTTGTCGGCCACGACTGTTTTAGCTACGCCCCAAGCTAGAACTTCACTAGGGACATCGTCAACAAGATTAGCCATTAGCCTATACACTCTGTCTTGAACACCGGTATCAAAACCGGTACGAAAGACAACGTCCTTACTCTCCCTTACTTCGCCGCGTTCTAACCAATATTGGGCTTCTCTATCTGCTACTAAATCCTTTAACGTTCGAGGCTGAGAGTCGGGCATGCTAACTGCAGGCGCAGGTAGGTCCTCGTATAAATCTCGAGCGGCAATAAGTCGGGAGGACGCCTCTTCAGCCGTTCTGGGGGATTCTTCTTTCTGGCTGCGAATCTCTTTAATCAACCCAGTGTAATACTCAACGGTCATACCGTCAGGGTTGGGCACTTCGTGCGAACTTGGTTGGGGTAATTGTTCTAAAGGGCTCAACATTTTTGTTTTTTGTTAACGAACTCATACTAGCATAAACACCTTGAAAAGTCAAGGCGGGTTCTATCCCCTTTCCCGGAACCATAAGAAATTTACTCCTTCTCTTTGCAGAGTATAATTCAGCAGATGTATCCTTTTGAGCTAAGAGACCGGAACATCCGGGTCG
This sequence comes from uncultured Candidatus Saccharibacteria bacterium, assembly GCA_964448095.1. Lineage (GTDB taxonomy): Bacteria > Patescibacteriota > Saccharimonadia > Saccharimonadales > UBA10212 > CAYUUT01. The sequence continues at coordinate 17,880 of CAYUUT010000013.1, forward strand.
AGTCAGCGGAAGTTTATCCCAATAGTCAGTGGGGTGGGGTCGCAGAGTCTGTCATAGCAAATCAGGTATTAAAAATATGTGTGGTCATACTAACCACTCGTCGACGTGGAGATACTCGGCAAGTGCCTTACGTCTATGTAGATGACGAACCCGATTCCGGCCGAGGCCTCTGGCTAGAAGAAGCATCCTACGAACTCCTAGAAGACCAACAACCGGAACTATAAGAAATTCACTCCTCAGCCGTTTACGGGGTCTTCGCTAACGCAGCCGGGAGTGACAAAGCTTTCCAAGTAGACTTTCTGGCCGTAATAAGCTTCCCAGGAACTGTGCAGAGCGGTGATTTTGGCATCAATATCATTCTTGATGGCTGGGTCCAGGTACTGGAATGGGCAAAGATGTTGCGGTGAGTTATGGGCGGTATACAAAATTCCAATTTCCAGTAGTCCAAACCCGGGAGTAATGTCCGAATCCTTATCGCTTACTTCAGCTATCACTTGCCCGCCGGTGACTTTATCGCCCTTTTTGACTATTGGATTATCGACGTGCTCGGTTTCATAGACGTAGTGGCTGTTGGGGAAGCGCGACACCCAGATGGTGTAATCGTTGCTGTAAAGCTTCTTAACGTCCACTACTTCACCGGTTACCAGGGCGTGTACTTTGGTGTGCAAAGGTAAAACGTAAGTTGGCTGGGGGTTCTTTTTGGTTGGGTCGTTAGGGTAGCGATAGTCCTGCTGGCCAAAATCCTGCCAAATCTGGTGGATATGGCCGCTTAGGGTGTGATCGACGTTGGTAAACTCCATGTCGCCGGCGTGATTAGTCACCGAATCGTAATAATCCAGATTAAAACCTACACTCTCTAGCACTAAAGGCTTATCAACTACCGGCTTTGCCGCGACGGCCGCATTTTGCATGCCCCGGCTTTTTGTTTGGTTTTTATGATAAACGCTGAAGCCGACCGCGCCTACAACTCCCGCTACTAGCAAAATGATTATCAGCTCAAGATGAGCAAACCCACTCCCGCCCCTACGATTCATAGGCTAAGTATACTCTCGAACCATAAGAAATTTACTCCCTTTCCCGTCGGCGTATAATTTCTGGTGTGAAGCAACAAACCAAGAACATCGAACCACATAACCACAATGCCGGTATAAGGTTGAATAAATTAAGGGCTGCTGTGCTGGGCGCTAATGACGGTATTGTCTCTATAGCTGGCCTCGTTGTAGGAGTTGCCGGAGCCACCAATCAGAGATCGCCTATCCTTACCGCCGGACTTGCTGGCTTGTTAGCTGGCGCCTTATCGATGGCAGCCGGTGAATACGTATCTGTTAGCAGCCAGAGGGACACTGAAAGAGCTATGCTGAGCAAAGAGAAATATGAGCTTGCGAATTTTCCCAAACAAGAACAGGCCGAACTGGGCCAAATATATGTTTCAAAAGGCCTCTCTGCAGGAACAGCAGCTAAAGTTGCCCAAGAGTTTACTAAAAACGACGCCTATGCCGCACACGTAGACGCCGAGCTGGCTATTGACCCCGAAAACCTGGCTAACCCTTGGCACGCCGCTATTTCATCAGCAGCGGCCTTCTTAGGAGGCGCCATCTTGCCTCTAGCAGCAATATTACTCGCACCGTCTGGTAGCCGCATAGTTATCACCTTTATCAGTACGATTATCGCCCTAGTTCTAACCGGTATACTCAGTGCGAGGTTTGGCCAATCTCCAATGCGACAAGCCGTTCTTAGAGTAACTGCTGGCGGAGCGCTAGCTATGGCTATCACTTACTCAATAGGCCATGTCATAGGGGCCTCCGTTACCTAACCGTTCTTATTGTTATTTTGAGCGTATAATTTGGACATGGAGATCGTTCTGCTTTTGGGGATTGCCTTTGGCGGTTTTGCCGTCGGCCGAATCGGTCATATTCTAGGCGGTCATCTTAATACGCCAGACCACTGGATTTACGGCGTTCTAGCTATAATTGTCGGCGCCGTCTTCTATCATAACCACTGGGGGCAGTGGCTTATCGCCTTCGGCATCGGCCATACCATAAGCGACCTCAAGGATATGCTGGATTTGAAGTTCTACGGCCCGGATAAAGTCGAAGTCAAAAAATTCTGGGGCATAGACTGAACCATAATAAATTTACTTTTTCCAGCGTATAATTCAGGCAGATGAAAAAGCACAAGAAGCTACTGCAAATTGCAGCCATTGTCACTGTGATCCTCTTGGGCTTGCATTTTGTACCTTTTGATAGCAGAAGCGGCTATCTGGACAAAGGAATGGCGAATGTTTGTATCGGCTATACCAAACCGGTTGACCTCAAATACCGTTGGATAACTGGTGGAGTTAATACGTGGGACAACGATTTATCATATTTATCTGATAAAAACTCAGGGTGTGCCGAGCCCGTGCATCTGCGTCTTTACATCCTATAGCCATAACAAATTTACTCCCTTGGGCCCGGGCATCTGAAAAACAGAAGTTCGAGCGTAGTTGGCAAGCATGAGGCCAAAAATTAGTCCTCTGGCGGTATTATTCCCAGACTATGTAAAACTTCGAGCGATAACAGACTTACCCGTTTATCGGCCATAGGGCGTGGCCAGACTTGGTGGTGCTCGATTTTATCAACCACGTGCTCATAAAAACGCTTGACCAGCTGCATGTCGAACGATACCGGGCAACCGATACGTTCTTCTTCGGGTTGGAGCTCTGCGATTGTAATCTCGGGCCGCTGAACGGGGTGCCACATTTCCAGCGGGACAGTCAGTTTAGCGGCTCTTTTCTCCGGATCATAAACCAAAGCGCCAGGGTTAATACTAGAGGCGTCATCTAAAACGGCCAATGAGTGTTCGGTAGTTGCCTCTTTAGCTATGGGGTGCCAGCGTAATGCCATCATTGCAGACGTTAGGGGTAAATCCAGTGATCGTTTAACAGCGTCGATGAACTCTGCTCTGGGGAGCCCCTCAAAAACTCCAGAGTTATGGATTGCTACTGCGTTGGATACGGCCGTGCTATACATTGCATCGGCGCCGGAAACTCCGGCCAACTCCAAAACAGTCTCTACGGGATATATGCTTGCCGCCAGGCCCGGACCTAGCCTTTCGGCTCGTTCTTTTGCCAATTCCTTGATAGTTTGCTGACCAGGGGTAGACTCATAAGCTTCCTTTATATGGCCCACCAAAGGGTCAGCGATACTATGGACCAAATCTGTTGGACTATGCCCATAGCGAGCCTTACTTAATTTAGCGTTATCAAGATAATTGCCAAGACCAGACAAGATAGGGACGGTTAAAAGAGCATATTCGAATTCTTTTATTTGCTCGAGCGAAAGATTTTCAATACCACCAGCATCGGCTATCCTTCGATAACCGATTACAGGATTCGCGGCGTATTCTCTAACCTGGCCCCGCGCATTATGAAGAGCCTCTTTAGACACAATAAGCATATTATACAATGACTCTTAACAATGAGCAATACCATTTTGGTCGGGATTCGAGAAAACAGATAGACAGTGTTCTGCAAAAATCCGGATTTATTCCGGATTTTTGCTTCCACTTGGGGGAGAACAGCCAGAGAAAATCTGTGATTTTCCCTGCGCGTTAGGATGGGGCTTGCCCCCTCCTAAGACAAAACCCTCCGTTCCCGGAGGTTTTATATAATTCGGCACCGTGCTATTTTTCCAGGACTAAAACCCAAGTATTTTTATTAAATCGGGCAAGGTTGCCCAAAGGGCCAAGCGTCGAAAATATCTTTTTGTTTAAGCAGATAGTCGGCCATATGAGTCTCGCTGCCAGGAGCAACTTTCAAGATGTATAGCTGCTCGCTAGGGTTACCTGAGTCTTTAGGATAATCGAGCCGGCCAACGTATTTGATTTTAGCGTCTATCTCCGACTTTTGAACAAGGGCGCTCATAGCAGCCTTGTCTAGAGATTCATCGCCATACACATCAACTTCCCCAACGAGCCTGCCATCGCACTGCCCGCGAAAGCCAGTAGTGGAGGTATCCGTCGTATGTCTATGAAATAACAGATAACCTGCAAACGCTATAAGAAGGAGTGCAGCAAATACAGCCAGCCCGTTTCTGATATTGATATGTTTCTTCATCTATCGCAGATATTGTCTCAGCATGAAAAGATAAAAGCCATCCTTTCGGATGGCTTTTATATAATTCGGCACCGTGCTATTTTCCCAGGGCTAAAACCCAAGTATTGTAACCGATGCTGGGCTTAACTGTTGTGTTCGGTATGGGAACAAGTGTTTCCCCAGCTCCATGGGCACCGACCTTAGTATTTGTGACGCCTGACCTGCAAAGCACAAATCCTAGGACTGATGTCCATAGACATAAGCATGTTGTTAAAGCAACAATGACAATTGCTAAACTACACTAGTAATTATTGCTAATTACCAATAGCTAGTCAAATGCACTAATCACTTCTCCAAGAACCACATAGTAAACTATGCAATTCTTGGATCGTAAAAAGTCAATGCCTCTATTAGTACGCTTCGGCTGAACACGTTGCCGTGCTTACACCTTGCGCCTATCAACCAGGTAGTCTTCCTGGGAGGTCATAGGGAAATCTAATCTTGAGGGAGGCTTCGCGCTTAATATGCTTTCAGCGCTTATCCTTTCCGCACTATAGCT
>CAYUUT010000014.1:0-19958 GCA_964448095.1 uncultured Candidatus Saccharibacteria bacterium
AGGGCGAGTGGCGGAATTGGTATACGCGACGGACTTAAAATCCGTTGGCTGAATAAGCCTTGTGGGTTCAAGTCCCACCTTGCCCACCATTAAAAACTGACGCTCATAGGCGTCAGTTTTTAATTTATGTCCTGGCGTTCCTGGCGAATCATCCAATCGTTAACATTGTTGAGACGGTTGACCGCGCTGTTATCAGCTTTGCGTTCGTAGCCAAAGACCGGTCCACGGGTTATATAAAGATAGTTGGGCTGGTAGAGAGCCAAGGCCGGTGAATCTTGGACCCAGTTAGTGAGAAAGGTCTTGTACTTAGGAATACGCAGCGTCGGGTCAGCCCGCGTTCGCGCCGCCTCTAAGGCCTGGTCTGCGGCAGCAGACTTATATTCACTAAGGTTAAGGTGGCCCTGCGAGCTAACACTAGCCTGTGAACTGTCCCAATAGGCAAAGACGTCGGGATCGACTCCAATATTAATTCCGTAAAGCAGCATGTCGTAATCATGATTGGCGATAATAGAGCTCTGCAGATCATCGCCGTCATAGTAACGGACCGTAACTTTTACACCCAGTTTCGCCCATTGGCTCTGCAAGTGTTGAGCCACCTGGGTGTATTCCGGTGTGTCCTGGGTTGCCATGATAAGGGCTAGGGGCTGACCGTCTTTAGCTCTTTGGCCGTTCGCGGCGCGTACCCAGCCGTCCTGGTCTAGCGTTTGGTTGGCGGCACTTAAATTGTAAGCCGCTTCGGTAATCGTAGAATCGTAGCCCAGTTGTCCGCGCAGCAGCGGACCGTTGGCCGGAATGACCGGATATTCAAACGAAGCTAAAAGCTGGGAACGATTTACTCCGGCAACGAGTGCCCGCCGTACATTTACGTCATTGAGCATCGGACGTGAATTGTTGAAAAAGCCCATAACTTCGCTGGTCAGCGGTGTTACGTAAGTCTGGACACTTTTGTCGCCCGATAGCTGCGAAGGAAATTGTTGCAGACCGCTCATAGCATTAAGCTGTTTTCCTTGAAACGCGCTAATCATATGCTGATCATCGCTAAAGGTAATTACACTGAAGCCGTCCAACTTCGGTCGCCCACTCGAATACCTGTTATAAGCGGCTAGGCTAATCCGTTGCTGGCGGCTGGCAGCGTCGCTACCCGTGACCACTACAAATTTCCAGGTGAAAGGACCGGTTCCCACCGGATTGGTATTAAACGACGCACTGCGGAGTTGTTCGGGCGGGATATTTTGCAATAAATGGGCTGGCACAATACCGTTAACTAAAGAGTAAGGAAAGGCACTCAAGGCGTTCGGTAAGCTAAAGACGACCGTATATTTATCAAGTTGGCTAACGGTTATTCCCTGCCAGTTGGAATAAAGCGGCGACTCGGCCACGGGGTTCTGGATTGTTTGGTAGGTATAGACCACGTCGGCGGCGGTGAAAGGCCGCCCATCTTGCCATTGCACATTACGTTTTAAGTGAACCGTGTAGTGAGTCTGGCTGGAATCCAAACTCCAGCTAGTAGCCAGCCCGCCCGTTAGATTATTGTTATCGTCATACTTAAACAAGCCGGAGAATATCAGGTGGCTAACTGTTGTATCGGCTTCGCCAGTGGCATACAGCGGATTGGCATTGGTAAAAGTGCCCACCAGGCCTTCGTTGTATAGGCCACCCGGCACCGGTTGCAGAGTCTGATAATAACCTGCCAGAGCTCGAATTTGGACAATTGCGCAGAAGAATAACAGGATAAACAGGCTCAACCACAAAAAGACAAAGCGGCGCACCGATACCAGCCGGTCAAAACGGCGGATTAGCAAACGTTCAATCTGCTGATCGGCTTGTTGGCCCAACTCTACCGCGCCGCGTTGCCGGCGCTTAAAAACCCGCAACCACCGGCGCCTGGTTATATCGTTAATTAACGGCAAGCACGCCCCTCCACTTCATCCAACATAAGCTTATTTAGCCACGATATCGATAAGAATACTGGCCGCAAAAATAAAAACCATGATTATGGTCAGCTGGTGCAGGGTTTTGTCTGAACCGCGGCGGACAGTGTTAACTTCGCCGGCACCGCCCAAACCGGCGCCCAAACTAGCGCCACGGGTCTGAATCAATATCAACAGAGTCAGGATAAGCGAAGTCGCAATAGTTATATAGTTCCAAATAGTCATTTCATCAGTCTTTCAAAATCCGGCTCACTAGATAGTTTACCAAGCCGACGATAACCCCCGCAACTATTGCTACCCAAATACTGCTTACATAAAACGAGTTATAGCTCCAACTAACCAGTAAGATCAGCAGACCGTTGACCACCAGCATAAACAGACCAAGGGTCAGAATGATGGCCGGAAAAGATAAAAAGACCACTAACGGTCTGACGAACATGTTAGCCAAGGCCAGAAATAAGCCCGACAAGATAACGGTGGGCCACTTGTCGCTGCCGAAATTTATGTGATCTGAACCCAGCAGCGCCGCGGCAATCCATAGTCCAAGGGTTGATACCAACCACCGCGAAGCAAATCCAGCTACCCTCTCCTTCATAACGCTTATATTGTAGCGGCTTTAGCTCGAGGACGCCAGATAAGCCGCGAGCACCGCGGCCCGACGTTTGTCCAGAACTTCTTGCAGCTGGGCTGGCGTGGCGTGGCTAACCGCCCTAGCCGAGCCAAAATGGCGGATAAGTTTTTTGCGGGTGGCCGGGCCAATACCCGGCACTTCTTCTAAGATACTGCTGGTTTGGCGTGTACGCTTAAGACTACTGTGGTAGCTAACCGCGAAACGGTGCGATTCGTCGCGGATGCGTTGTAGCAACTTGACCGTTGGTGATTCCGGCGGTAGCTCAATGTTTATAAAATCAGCGCTTTGACTAATATAGGCCGACATTTTGGTGGCGATTTTAATAATGGCTTCAGCATTCGCGCCCGGAATACTGTTTTGTTTACTGATAATTATTTCTTCCTGCTTTTTGGCTAATCCTATCATCGGGATATTGTCCAAGCCGACTTCGGCTCGGGCCCGTAATCCAGCTTGTAGCTGCCCCTTCCCGCCATCAATCAGGATTAAATTCGGCAGGCCCCAGCGGGCGCGGTTTTTTTCGCTGAGGCGGCGTGATAATGTCTCGTGAATATGGGCAAAGTCATCATTACCCGGAACCCGCATCTTAAATTTTCGATAGGCTGTCTTGTCGGGCGCGCCGTTGGTAAAAACCACCATCGAGGCGGCTGTATCGCTGGCTTGCATATGACTGATATCAAAACCTTCAATCCGGCGCGGGGGCGTGGGCAGACTTAGTAGTTTTGACAAACCGTCCAATGCCTGGTCGCGGCTAACATCCAGATTCTCGCGATCACTGAACAGTACCTGCCGGCCTAATTGCTGCAAGGCAAATAACTGGTTGCGCAGTTGCGCCGCCCGCTCAAAATCTTTTGCGCGGGCGGCGGCTTTCATCTCCTTTTCGATGTCGCGGGTCAGAGTCACCCGGTGGCCGCGTAAATATTGCATCAGCTTACGCAAATTGGCCCGGTAGTTTTCCAGGCTGGTCTTGCCTTCCTCCAGCCCGGGATCGAGTCCCAGGTGATAATGCAGGCTGGCGCGCGTTTGGCCAACCGGCTTCTTGATGGCGTAAGGAAAAGCCCGGCGCAAATAGCGCAACGCCCGCTTGACCGCGAAACCATTGATGTATGGGCCAAAGTATTCAGCGCCGTCATCCAAAGGCCGGCGCACTACTTGAACGGTTGGATAATCGCTTCTGATATCAATGCGCACAAATTGCAGGCTTTTATCATCACGCAACAAGATGTTGTAGCGCGGTTGGTAGCGGCGAATCAGCTCGGCCTCCAAGAACAAAGCGTCAGCTTCGCTTTCCAGCTCTATCCATTCAATATCCGAAATTTCACTGACCAACAGATCAGTTTTAAGGTCCCGGTAACGACTTTTTTGGAAATACTGGCGTACCCGATTGCGTAAATTAGCTGCTTTGCCCACATAAATAATCTCGCCGGCTTTATCCTTATGAAAATAAACACCTGGCTTTGCCGGCAATTTCTTAAGCTTTGCTTCAACTCGCTTATTCACTTATACTATCTAGCCTAACAGGGAAGAAAAAAATTGTCATCAGATTGGCTTAAGTGTTATAATTGCTATTCTAGTCAATTAACAGGGAGAAAGGAGCGGCCAACATGAAGAAAATAACCTACACCAATCGACTAACGGCTGCTCCCGTAGCCCGTTATTCTCTTTAAGAACAAACACTTTTTAACCCGGATTTAATTTAAGCGCGGCTAGGAGGCCGCGCCCAATGCAACAAGAACGTAACGTAGAAGCAACCAAACTTGCCGCAAAACACTATTGGCGGCAGCTAAAGCACGATTGGCGCATGAGCCTGCCGGCTTTGATATTGCCCGGAATTGGTAATACTTTAGGCGCTTATGTGCCGCCACTAATTGTCGCCAAGATTTTAGTGTCTTTTAGCCACGGAGCCAGGCCCTCGTTTGGTACTTTGGCTCCTTACGTCCTTTGGTTTGCTGCGGTCTGGCTGGCAGGCGAAGCCCTGTGGCGCATAGCGATGCTTTGCCTAAGTAGAGCCGAAGCCAGAGGGATGAAAAACTTGTATATCCAGGCGATGGATTTTCTTTTCGCTAAAGATCAAAGCTTTTTTAACAACAATTTTGCAGGTTCGTTGACTAAAAAGGCTATCGGCTATGGCCGGCGCTACGAAGATATTATTGATACGCTGGCTTTTTCGGTGGTTTCGGCTTTAATCCCCGTTGTGTTTGTGCTGTTTATCCTTTGGCATTACTCGCCGTGGTTGGCGATAGCGTTGCTATCTATGTTAGGCATCACCGCGGCTGTCATTTTACCTCTGATTAAGCGCCGGCAAAAAATCGTTGCTGCCCGTGAAGCTGCCAGCAACGTAATGGCCGGTAACATCGCCGACACAATATCTGGCATGTCAGTGGTGCGCGCCTTTGCCAGAGAAGCTCACGAAGCTAAGCAGCATCGTGCTAATACTAAATTCTATATGGACAAAACGCTTGAGGCCTGGGATTACAACACTTTGCGCATCGAGCTCCTGACATCACCGCTATATGTCATAACCAACACCCTTGGCTTGATAATTGCTCTGAGTCTTTCAACTAATGGCTCGCTGAATATTGGGGCCGTTTTTGTATCATTTAGCTACTTCGCGCAAGTAACCGGTATTATGTGGCACTTTAATCAGATTTACCGCAATTTGGAAGGCGCTATCACTGATGCCGCGCAGTTTACGGAACTTTTGATTGAAGATCCGGTGGTAACGGATAGCACGAAAACCGTGCAGCTACACACACTGCTGCAAGGCTCAATTAAGTTTGATAATGTTACCTTTCAGCATTCGGATAGCGCCGGCAAGCACTTGTTCAAAAACTTAAATTTGGAAGTTCAGAAGGGCGAGAAAGTCGCTTTGGTTGGCCGTTCCGGTGGCGGCAAAACTACGATTACTACTTTACTGCTTAGGTTTATGAACGTGGAGGGCGGCAAAATTTTAATAGGCGGCCAGGACATTGCGCGCGTCAAACAAACCGACCTACGCTCCTCCATTGCTTATGTTCCCCAAGATCCTTCCTTGTTCCATCGTTCACTGGCCAATAATATTCGCTATGGTAACCTGGAGGCCAGCGACGACGAGGTCGCGCAGGCAGCCAGGTTAGCACATGCCGATGAGTTCATTAAGGATTTGCCCAAAAAATATCAGACTATGGTCGGCGAACGCGGCATAAAGCTCTCTGGCGGCCAGCGCCAACGGATAGCCATTGCTCGGGCTATGATAAAAGACGCGCCGATTTTAGTACTGGACGAAGCCACTAGCGCCCTGGATTCGGAGAGCGAAAGGTTGATTCAAGCTGCCCTCTGGAATTTGATGGAAGACCGTACAGCTATAGTGATTGCGCACCGTTTAAGCACCATTCAGAAGATGGACAGAATTATTGTTTTGGACGAAGGCAGGATAATAGAAGAAGGCAGCCATAAGGACCTAATAGCCGGCAACGGCGTGTACGCCAAACTCTGGGCACACCAATCCGGCGGTTTTCTAGAGGAATAAAAATACTTAACTTGTTAAGTATTTTCTTTGGGAGTTTCTTGAGCTGCAGCGGCGTCACCGCCTTCAGTAGCTTCGCCCTCAGCTGTCTCGCCCTCGGCACCCTCTTCGCCCTCGACAATCTCGGGCTCGGGCGCTTCAATTACCTGCTCTTTTGGCTCGACTACGGTAGCAACCGGGCGTTCTGGATCAGTTAGGACTGTAACTCCGGCGGGTATATTTAAATCGGCAACCGTAATTTTATCACCGAGCTCGGCGAGCTTGGTTGCATCGACCAGAATCTGGTCAGGCAGGTCCTGGGGCAAAGCCTCCACTTCCAGGTGGTCAAGCTGATGCTGGACTTCCAAGCCAATCTTCTCGGCTGTATAGTCACCTTCCCAGTGCAGTGGAATTTCGGCCTCGACTTTTTCGTCGCGGCGAATTGCCTGGAAGACTACGTGTTGCATGCGGCGTTTTACCGGGTTCATGTCCACGTCTTTTATCAGCGCTAGGTATGAATCAGAGCCGACTTGCAAGTTTAGCGGGTGGTGTTTACCGGCGGCGCGGTAAATCTTGCTGAGTTCGGTCTCGGGCGCCATAACGTGTAATGAGGCCTGGCCGTGGTTATGGATAACCGCCGGCACTAAGCCTTCGCGGCGCAAACCACCCAAGCCTTTGCCTAAGGTAGTACGTTGTTCCAGTTTTAACGACTCGTCTAAGTTGACCATTTAGACGTTTTCTCCTTGTTTTCTTACCCCTATTATACCAGATGTAAATATAGTTGTCACCCTGTTACAATTAGGGCACGATGTTTTTGAGTATCCATCATATAATCCAGGCTGGTGGTATTTTGGCGATTTCGTTAATAATTTTTGCCGAGAGCGGCCTGCTAATTGGGTTTTTTCTGCCAGGCGACACCTTGCTGATTGCGGCCGGTATCTTTGCGTCGCAACACGAATACGTAAATATTTTTGTCTTATTACCGGCTGTGCTGGTGGCCGCCATAATCGGCTATCAAGTTGGTTATCAGATAGGCTTTCGTGGCGGCCCGCGAATCTTTAAACGCAAGGACGGGCTACTCTTTCGCGAAGACTATATTCCGCGTACAGAGAAATATATTGCCCAGCACGGTGGCAAAACTATGATACTGGCACGCTTTATCGCCGTAGTGCGGACGTTGGTACCGCTGGTCGCCGGCATTGGCAAAATGCCGCGCAAGGTTTTCCTATTTTATAACATTGTTGGTGCGGTTATTTGGACCGGGATTATACTTCTGGGATCGTATTGGATTGGTGGTCAGATTAAAGATATCGATAAGTATGTCTTGCCGATTGTGGCCATTGGCATAGCCTTGACTGTTGGCATTGAATTCTGGGTGGTGTTGCGCAGCCGCGAGTCACGCCATCAACTTATCTCTGGGCTCAAAGAGGAATATCACTACTTTTTCAAGAACAAAGCTTAAGACTAACCCATTTTTGGGTTATGGGGGATGGCTGTAGGGTAATTACCAGTCATGCATGCGTCACAAAACCTAAGTGCGGACGCACCCAAAGGACGGTTGCTTCTATCAACCGAGCCTGTTGATTCACGCAAGCCCTCGATTGATAAGTAACCCAGACTATCGGCATTAATCTCCATAGCTATTTCTTCTACGGTCATATGAGCCGCTATCAGCAGACTTTCGTCTGGCATATCCACCCCATAAAGGCAGCGATTGATAATTGGCGGAGACGCGATTCTTACATGAACTTCTATCGCACCGGCATCCCGTAGCATCTGAACCCGGTTTTTCATGGTATTGCCGCGAACCAATGAATCATCAACTACGGCTACGCGCTTACCTCTGACATACTCTGATATGACACTGCTGATTTTTAACTCTATAGCAGATCCTCGAGATTCTTGGGAATCTTCAATAAATGAACGGTCCATGTTATAGCGGTTGCGAACAAAAGCATCCTCGTCAGGGATATCTAACCGCCTCGCATAGCCTTTAGCCGCGTCAAGCCCGGAGTCTGGAATACCCACGACCACGTCAACATCTACGGGATGTTCCTGTGCCAATATTTCCCCGGAGCGTATGCGCATCAACCTAACTCTTTCACCATGTATCCTTTGATCTGGTCTAGCTAGATAAGGTACTTCAAAAATGCAGTCGGTCGGATCAATATCAGAAAATGCTTGATAAATACTCAGGCCATCAGCGCCGATTTCCACCATATGCCCAGCTGGAATCTCTCTATCAAATTCAGCCTTGGCCATATTAAGAGCGCCCTCTTCTGACGCGACCATCCAACCCTTCTTTGGTAGACTTCCGAGCATTAACGGCCGGATGCCATTTGGATCTCGAAGTGCGTATAGTTTTTCGCCTTGTTTGTCCTGAGCCCACACCACCACCGAATAACCCCCCACTATTTCACCGGTAACAGATAATATGGCATCACGTATTGACAAGCCTGAGGCAACTCTCTGGCTCATTAATGACGTTATTATGGCCGTGTCAGTCACATAGTCACTCCTGTCCAGTTTGCTTTTTTCCTGTCTTAGCATATCTAAAAGCTCATCGGTGTTAGCGCAGTTACCATTAAGCCCGAGCATGAAGTTTACGCCTGGAAGAGGCGACCGGGCCATGGGTTGAATAGCTAAGCGATTAATACTTGCTTTTTCTTCTTCATTGGCCCCTTCTATCAACAGGCTAGTAGCGTAACGAACGTGACCCATTGCAAAATCGCTTCTATCCAGACCTCTTAGAACTGAACCGCCGTTAAGCGCCTCATCAACTTTGCCCAAGCCGCCTACTCGGGTCATTATATTGCCAACTCTACCACCCACAGCAGCGGATTGTTGGCCCCTGTGTTGTAGGGTGGGTAGAACTTTAGCAATTTCGTAGACCAGCGGCGGTTCATCGAAACCCCGCCCAGGTGCGAACATACCAACCACTCCACACTCGTCCTGAAGCTTGTCAGACTCCCTGCTACTTAGGGTCTCAACCATTAATCAAAGTCTAGCAGACCCGCCTTGAAAGCGGCCAGCTTTATGTTATAAACACAATGACTTAGAGCATACGTTGCAAGAATTGACCGGTATAGCTAGCTTTATTTTTAGCTAGCTGCTCGGGTGTGCCTTCGGCGATAATTTGACCGCCGGCTTCGCCGCCTTCGGGGCCCATGTCGATAATGTGGTCGGCGTTTTTGACAACGTCGAGATTGTGTTCGATGACTATCATGCTATTGCCGGTGTCCACCAAGGCGTGTAATACGTGCAACAACTTGTTGACATCAGCCATGTGCAAGCCGGTTGTTGGTTCATCCAAAATATAAAGCGTGCGACCGGTTGGCCGGCGGGAAAGTTCGCTGGCTAGTTTGATACGCTGGGCCTCGCCGCCAGACAGCGTGGTGGCCGGTTGGCCTAGAGTTATGTAGCCTAAGCCAACGTCTACCAGAGTTTGTAATTTTCTGGCGATGGCCGGAATGTTCTCGAAGAACTCCAATGCCTGCTCGCAAGTCATTTCCAGCACATCGCTGATAGTTTTGCCTTTGTAGTGAATTTCCAGAGCCTCGCGATTATAACGTTTGCCATGGCAGACTTCACAAGGCACATAAACATCCGGCAAAAAGTGCATTTCGATTTTGATAACGCCGTCACCAGCGCAGTTTTCGCAGCGGCCGCCGCGGACGTTAAAGCTAAAACGGCCTGGTTGGTAACCACGCAAACGAGCCTCGGGTGTGGCGGCAAATAATTCACGAATAGGCGTAAATACCCCTGTATAGGTAGCCGGATTGGAGCGCGGCGTTCGGCCAATGGGCGATTGGTCAATCACAATTGCTTTGTCCAGGTTTTTAATGCCTTCGATGTCATCGTGCCGGCCGGGAACAACATTCGCCCGCATCAAGCGCGCCGAAAGTTCTTTGGCCAGAATATCGTTTATCAGGCTGGATTTGCCGGAACCGGATACGCCACTGACTACCACCAATTCGCCCAGTGGAATCCTTACGTTCAGGTTTTTAAGGTTGTTTTCGCGGGCGCCTTTGATTACCAGCTCGTTGCCGTTGCCGGGCCGGCGCTTTTTGGGCACTGCTATTATTCGTTCACCGCGTAAGAACTGGGCGGTCACACTTTGTTTGACTTTTGCTACTGACGCCGGCAGACCGGTAGCTACTATTCTGCCGCCGTGGATTCCGGCGCCCGGACCAATGTCCACCAGAAAGTCCGCGCTGCGGATAGTTTCTTCATCGTGTTCAACGACAATTACACTGTTGCCGATATCGCGCAGATGCCTCAGTGTGTTAAGCAGTCTTTTGTTGTCGCGCTGGTGCAGACCGATGCTGGGCTCATCCAGAACGTATAAAACTCCCTGTAGGCCAGAACCAATCTGCGTAGCCAGCCGGATGCGCTGGGCCTCACCGCCAGACAATCCTACTGCGCTGCGGGCCAAAGTTAAATAGTTCAAACCAACGTCTTGCAAAAATTTCAGCCGGGCATTAATTTCCTTAAGGATTTGCTTACCTATCTTGGATTCGGTTTCACTAAGCTTGATGTGGCTAAAGAAATCAACCGCGTCATCAATGCTGAGCTCGCAAAGATCCATAATCGATTGATCGGCCACAGTTACTGCCAAAACTTCCGGCTTTAGGCGCCGGCCGCCGCAAGTGTTACACGGGCGCTCCTGCATAAAACGCTCGATATCACGCCGGATAAAATCACTTTCGGTTTCTTTATGGCGGCGCTCTAAATTATTAACTACACCTTCATAAGTGGTGTTAAACGCTCGGCCGACGCCTAGGCTGACGCGGTAAGTCTCCTCGCCGGTACCATACATGATAATTTCCATTTGTTTTTTGCTAAGCTCGCCGGTTGGCTGGTGAATGGAAAAACCGTAGCGCTCCCCGACAGCTTGGAGCTTTTTCATATACCAGGCGTCAGTGTTAATCCGGTTAAAGGGCCGAATTGCGCCTTCGGCGATAGTCAACCGGCCGTTAGGAATAACCAACTCGGGGTCAACCTCTAAGCGGTTACCCAGACCGGTGCAAACCGGGCAGGCGCCATGCGGGCTATTAAAGCTGAAGGTGCGCGGTTCCAGCTCTGGAATCGCTATATCCGGGTGATCCACGCAGGCGTATTTTAAGGAATAGCTGGTGTCTTTTTTGCTGTCGGCGTCATTGACTATCAGTAGCCCATCACCGAGCTGGAAGGCCTGTTCCACGCTTTGTACCAGGCGGCTGCGGCTTTCTTCGTTATTAACCAACCGGTCAACGACGATTTCGATTTTGTGCTTATAGTTTTTATCCAGCGTCGGGAACTCATCCAGCGCGTAGATTACGCCGTCCACCCGTGCCCGCGCGAAACCGGCGCGCTGATATTGTTCGGGAATGTGTTCGAAGGCGCCTTTTTTGTCACTGACGATTGGCGCCAATATCATTAGTCTGGTGTCCTTACTGCCAGCTGTAATTTGGTCTATCACCGCCGCCGAAGTTTGGCGAGCCACCGGTTTGCCGCAAATCGGGCAGTGCGGAATGCCAATGCGCGCGTACAGCAAACGCAGATAGTCATAAACTTCGGTAACAGTTGCTACCGTGCTGCGGGGATTACGGCTGGCAGATTTTTGGTCGATACTAATGGCCGGGCTGAGCCCATCAATCTGGTCAACATCCGGTTTTTCCATCAAACCCAGAAACTGGCGGGCGTAAGCGCTGAGTGATTCCACATAACGCCGCTGACCTTCGGCATAAATGGTATCAAAGGCTAGCGAAGATTTACCGGAACCCGAAAGTCCGGTTATCACCACTAGCTTGCCTCTAGGAATATCTAAAGAAATATTCTTGAGGTTATGTTCGCGGGCACCTCTAACAGATATAAAATCACTCATCCAGTCGGATGATTATACAGGTTTTCGCGGAGTTTTTCCATACCCAGGCTAACCGGCCTCTGGACATAAGCATCATAAAATATACTTGTATAATTAGCTATTTAGTTGTAGAATGCATAAAACTTTGGAGTTGGTCGATGTTAAACGATTTAATCTTCCTGGGGCAAATCCCCGGTACAAATTTTTATCTGACATTTTACGAAATTGAAATGGCTTTGCGCCTGGCCGAACTGTTCGGTCTAGTTTATGTGGCCTTGTGGATATTGATGGGTAGCCGACCAATCTTTGCGTTGCCTGCCATTAACTGGCACATTCCCACTAAACAACCCACCAAGATTCCTAATCGACCGCTGCAAGCGATTGGCCGTATAGGTTTAATTCCTCCAGAAGATAGCGCTCCTGAGCCGATAGACCCGTTTGTTTTTCCAATTCCTCAAGACGTTTAGAAAAACGAGCTGCCGGACTAGAATCACCGCCACTTGTCAAACGCTGGCGACAAAAATCCTGCCACTTAGCTTGCTCTTCGGGCGATAGCGATTTAGGGAAATTACGGGCTTTATATAGAGGCAGGAGGAATTTGAGCCGGTCATCGGCAAAATCTAAATTCAGATTTGATAATTCGTTGGCTGTTGCCGCCCGAACCACGCTCATTTTGGTCTTATCATTATCATTTACAAAGCCATCGTATAGCTGGCTGTCTACTTCTTGTGGATTAGCAATCATCTTTGTCTGGGCTTTGGGCTGCATGACTTCTAGTGCGGCGATAAGTTTATCGCCAAAGTCTTCGGCTTTTCGCAGTTTTGCCAGGTTCTTATCAATTACGGCGCTATCGATTTTTAAGCGCACGGCGCTTTTAGCGTCCAATACCGAAAGCGGCGCGATGGCCGGAGACTTGTTATAGGCCAGGAGCTTTACCGGGAAATAAGGCGCTTCCCGGTCACGGTCATTCCAGAGTTTCGCCAGTTGCGCTGCTGTGAGTTTAGTAAACTTCGTCGGGTCAATCCGCAAATCATAAACCAGGGCCGCGCCGCGTTCCGGATGCGGTGCCAACATTACGGCTACTGTGGTTTTTTCGAATTCAGCCGGGTAGCGGCCGCTAGTATATATAAAAGGCTGGCTGGCGGTGACTAGCGCCGCTACCGGTTTTTTGTCACGCAACCTAAGCAGGTAGTCAAACAGCTTGGGCTGCTTTTGCTTAACCAATCGCGCTAAGGCGATGGAAGCCCTGACATCGCTTAGCGCGTCGTGGGCGTTGGCGTGATTCAGCTCATTCACCGCTGACAAAAATTCCAGCCGGTTGCTGGGCTTACCGTCGGGGGCGAACGGCCACTCAATGCCCTCCGGCCGCAGCGCGCGGGTCATTCGGACTACGTCCAGCAAGTCCCAGCGGCTGCGGCCGTCTTTCCAGGCCCATTCGTAAGCATCGATAAAGTTGCGCCAAAAGGTAAAGCGGATAAACTCGTCGTCAAAGCGGATATTATTAAAGCCCACGGCAATCGTATCTGGCAAAAATACTTGAGCGGTTAAGTATTTTGTCAGCTCTGCTTCGGTGATGCCATCAGCCAAAGTTTGCTGGGGTGTAATGCCGTGTACCAGCACCGCGCCCGGTTCCGGAAGAATGTCAGGCGTTACTTTCACCAGGATGTTATCCGGCTCCCCTACTGGCTCAAGGTTCATATCCGTTCGCTGGCCGGCAAATTGCATAATGCGCGCGCTGCGCGGGCTAAAGCCACTGGTTTCCAAATCATAAAAATAGAAATTCACTTTAATATTCCAGTTCGCCGATTGGCGGTTGGCCAATTTGAATGATTTGGTTCGCCTCGATATTTTGGCGTTCCAGCTCACGCATAATCCCCATCTTGACCATGATGTCGCGCAGCCGTTGCTCGGCGTGATAATCGCCAAATCTGGTGCGTTGGGCAAAACTTTCAATTTTTTTACCAGTAACCACAAAAGTTTCGCCGAGTTTTTCAACCGACCAGCTATCCTTGTCCTCTTTGATTGTTATTACTGGCAGCTCGACTCCTTTGTTTTTATTTTGGCGCTTGGTCTTTTTAAGCTGAGTTTGAGCGATTTTATTAACATCACGCAGAAGCTCGTCCACGCCTTGGCGGCTAACGCTCGAAATAATTAATAGCGGCGTGCCGGCCGGAAGAATCTTCTTTAGAGTTTTTACGGATTTTTCCAGCTGCTTTTTTTCTACGCCTTCTGTTTTGGTTAAGACTACAATTTGTGGTTTCTTGGTCAAGTCAATCTGGTAGGCCGCTAGCTCGGCCATAATCGTTTTATAGTCTTTGGCTATGTCTTCGCCATATACATCTATTAAATGTATTAGCACGCTGGTTCGCTCCACGTGGCGTAGGAACTCATCGCCCAGGCCCTTACCCTGACTGGCGCCTTCAATCAGACCGGGAATGTCGGCGACTAACAGACTGTGCTTTTTATCGATATCGACAACGCCCAAATTTGGCACTAAGGTTGTGAATGGGTAATTGGCGATTTCCGGCTTGGCGTTGCTAATGACCGACAGCAAGGTAGATTTGCCGGCATTGGGCAGACCAACCAAACCAACATCGGCAATCATTTTTAGCTCGAAAACAGCTTCCAGCTGTTGGCCATACTCGCCTTTCTCCGCCACCCGCGGCGCTTGGCGGGTAGAACTGGTAAAGTGGGCGTTGCCGAAGCCGCCGCGGCCGCCCTGGGCAATAATTACTTCCTGGCCGTCGGCGGTAAGGTCGGCCAAAACTTGGCCGGCAGTATCATTAACCGTAGTGCCTACCGGCACCGCTACTTCCAAGTTTTGGCCGTTCCGGCCGTGCATTTTTTTCTTGCCGCCGGCACCGCCGTTTTCGGCTTTGAGTAATTTTTGATAGCGAAAAGTCGCCAGCGTGTTCTGATTATAGCTGGCCTTTAGCACAATGCTGCCGCCATGGCCGCCGTCGCCGCCGTCCGGACCGCCTTTGGGGCGGAATTTTTCGTGGCGGAAACTTAAGTTGCCGTCGCCGCCTTTTCCGGCCTCTAATTTCACCTGCACTCTATCTACGAACATATATAGATAGCTTACAGCTTACAACGTTTATCGTACAGGTGTTAGTAGATATACCAGTAATTAGCAACCTGCGATGCCGGAATGGTTCTATAAGTAACAACGTTATAGCCTTCGACGTGCATTTCCGAAACGTAAGCGCTGCCATCGGCGCCGACTGATTCTACAAAACCCACGTGATCGGCTCCCGGGAACCAAATGACTGTTCCGGCTTCGGGGACTTGGGTCACTTGATGCCCTGATGCTCGCGCAGCCTCCGCCCACGTATAGGCATCACCCCAATTAGATGGCACCGGGTTACCAACCTGGGCGCGGCGAAAAGCCGCCCACCAGGTACACCAACCGGGATCATAGCCGTTATCACCAATTGATCCCGAGTAGTAGAAGCCGCCTGATATGCTGCCAAACGATAGCTGCGTAAAGCGCGGCGCCACTACCGGCTGCACACCGTTAGGGATCCAAACTACTTCGCCGGTGGTAACGCCATTTTCGGCGTCGTTTACTGTGGTGAAAGTATCGGTGTTAGCCTGATACTTACTGGTGATGCTGGCAACCGTGTCAGCGCTTTTTACGGTGTACACAATGCCTTCGCCCGGCGGAATTATTAAATTATTCCCAGCCGTTAAGTTATCGCCAGTAAGGCCGTTAGACCAACGGATGCTGTTGGCGCTGACATTGAATTTAGCCGCCACGCTCTCTACTGAATCACCCGGTTTAACTACGTAACTAACTATGTCGTAGCGTGATTTTTCAGCGGTCACGACTATCTGCGGCTTGGCTAAGGTGGTGTTGTCATTAGGCACGACATTTAGCAGCGCGGTGGCCGAATCCGCCCGGTTGCGGACCATTGTCAGCTCCGGCAAATTGGTCATTTGAGCAGCCTGCAAGGCTATTTGGTCAGAAGATAATTCATCCAGGGGATTAGAGAGCGAATTAGTGGTTGTTACGACGCTGTTAACAGTGCTGCTGCGAATAGTCTGGCTAGCGCTCCGGTTAGACATTACAAAGATTGCAATGAGCAGCAGCAGCAGAACGTTGCCGCCAACGATTCCCCAGCGAATTGCCCGTTTGCGGGTCCGTTTGTCCATTTTTTTGAAATCAAAAGGCGTAGCCGCCAAGATATTCTGGGCGGTTTCTCCAGATCTTATTCTCTTCAACTTGCCCGAACGCAATTTAAAGTTGGGTTTGTTTAGTCTCATAAATAAAAGTAGGTTCGCCGCTTGCCGATAAAGTCATATCCGCCAAACCAAGCAGTTCCACCACCTACCACATTAATTATAGCAAAACCGGCCATTTTTATCCTTGAGCGCAGGATTTAGTACAGAATTGTTGAATATCCTGCTGATGCTGTTCAGCCGTATAAGAAAAGTGAATTTTACCGTCATCACCGGCTATAAAGTACAGATAACTGGTGTTGCTTGGGCGGGCAACGGCCTTAAGAGCGCTGACAGTCATGCTACTAATGGGCCCGGGCGGCAAACCGGGTTGCTGGTAGGTATTATATGGCGAATCGATATTGATGCTGCGCGGCTGCCCGGCTATATCGGCGGCATAGTCAGCCGTAACATCAGATTGCAGCGGCATGCCTTGTTTGAGCCGCAAGATAAATACTTGGGCGATGGTAGGCTGGTCGTTGGGATTGCCGCTTTCCTGCTCAACGATTGAAGCCAATGTCACACCCTGGTAAGTTGTTAGTCCCTGAGCGCCAAAACCATTAATTATGCTATCGGTTAGGCGGGCGCCCATTTCGTCGACAGACTCTTTAACTATGGCGCTGGCCGGAGTGTCCGTCTCTTTTTGAAATGAATCAGGGTACAAGTAGCCCTCCAGCGACGCGCCGACTGGCAAACTGGCCAGAGCCGGATCACCGGCATAGGTGGCCGGATTGAACGCGCTATTAATATCGCTCTGGCTGTAGCCGGCCTTGGCGAATGTTTGTTCAATCTGGTCTAAGCGCTTGCCTGGCAAAATCGTCAGTAGGTTTTTGGCCACGTCGCCCACAACAATAGCGTGGACAATTTGTTGGACGCTCATTGACGGGCTGAATTTGTAAGTACCAGCTTGCAGAATTTGGGTTTCGCTGCTGCGCAGATAAGTTTCCATGGCCTTGGCGCTGCGGATTAGGTGCGCGGATTGCAGACCTTCGGCAATTTGGTCTTTAGTCTCACCGGAACTAACCGTGAAATAAGTTGTGGTGGTGCTGGAAGACAGCGGCCCGAGGCTATTAAAATACCAGTGGCGCAAACCCCAGACGCCGCCCAAAACAATAGCGAATGCCACTATAATAATTGCCCAGTTTTGGTATCTAAAGCGTCGTTTTAGATAGCGCAGATTTCTACCCGACTTTAGCTTGAGCGAATTCAGCATGGTACCCTCGCGGCCACCGGCTCGTCCAAGAAGTCCTGCAGAATAATTGCCGCCGCCACGGCATGCTCGTCCATCGGTTTTTTGCTGGCGGCCTGGCGCAGGCCGGCTATTTTGCTGGTTAAGGCTTCATCCTGCCAATAAAATGGCACCGCAATTTGATTCTTGGCAGCAGCCGCCCAGTCCCTGACCCATTTAGTTTGGGCGGTGTCTTCGCTGCTCAAGTTGCGCGGCAGGCCGATTACAATTGCCTCTGTCTCCTGGTCTTTTATAAGTTTCTGCAAGGTCTGGATAAGCTCGGAAGTTTTAACGCCCGCTAACGGCACGGCAATCTGCGCCACGCTAGAAGCCCGGGCAATACCGGTATGCGCCTGACCCACGTCCAAACCCAGTAAATCCTTAGCCTCCACTGCCCTTGACCTGCTTTTGTACCACCGTTATCTTATTGGCTTTCGGCGCTTTGGAAATCCAGAACGGGCTCAGCTTTACGTCAACTTTCTCGACCCCTGGAATACCGCTGACAGCTGACTTGATGTCGCCGACTTTTTGGCCGACGGCTTCTTGCTTGACGCTATTTTCATCGATTATCGGTATGGCTGTGGTGTCTATAGTCACGCTAATGACCCCGCTGCTGGGCGAGCCCTGGCTTTGCACGCTAATCGTGGCATCTGCCAGGACATTTGTGCTGGTCAGTTTTTGCTTTTTGGGATCAATCTGCTTGTTCAAATCATCCGTTAACAATTTGCTAAAATCGCTCTTTTTTACGACTAGGACCGTGTAGGTGGTGACGGTAGTTACTGTTGTGGAGCTAGCGGGCTGACCTAGGACCGGGCTGGCGGTCGTAGTGGGTGTACCGGGCTTGAGGGTCGAAGTAAATACATACAGACCCTGGTTGGTTAGACTGGTTGTAAAGTTTTTGGTAAATGTAGCTGTGGCGTCGGCGGTCTCTTTGCTGGCGGCATTATCCAGGTCCGCTTGGCTGACTACAGTCACGTTATTGTCAGTACCGCCGCTAGCCGAGCCGCTAGCGTTTACATCGGAACGGCCGGAAACCGTAAAGGATGTGCCGCTAGCTACATTATATTTAGTGCCCCCTGCTTGAGCGACTATTGATGTAGGATTGGAAGCCTGATAATCAATACAACTGCCGGTTGGAGTGCCTGAATTACTAAATTTTGTATTCTGTTGGATTATGTAGGTTAAACCATTCGCGCTGACGCCAGTACCGGCGGGTACAGACGAAGGCCCCGAAAATCCGGCCACACAATCATCCATGGTTACAGTACCACTGGCTTTTTGGCCATTATTTTGCTGGCCAGTGGCCGGGACGGTTTCGGTTTGGGTCTGTGTGGTGGTTTTTAGTTGCGCGGGGATGTTGTTATTCTTCTCGTCCAAAGTTTTATATGAATCCGAGGCGTTGACATTTAAGTTAGCCGAGACCGGCGTACTGCCGGTGGTAACAGTGATAGTAGCTTTGGGTAAAACAAAAATCGCCAGATATATAAATACGCCCAGTAGAATAAGCAGGCCGATACCGCCTATCAATAGCAAGCGGAAGCGGTCAAAGTTGGGGATTTTCAGTTTCTTGTCTTTCGGGGCTTTGGTTTTGCCGGCTTTGGATTTGTCTGCTGGCTGGTCTTCGCCATCTTCATCGTCAAGGTCTATGGCTTCGTCTAAGGCTCCGGCGGCGGCCAGCTCGCCAACAGAACGATGGTAATCCAGCTTGGTGCTGGGTTCTTCTTCGGCCGAATCGATATCTTCCGCCAGTTCTGTACTCGCGGCCTTGTTAGTAGTTACGGTAATCGGCGCGGCTGGTACAATCGGCTTACTTTGCAAATTGCCGGCTACGTGCAGGCCAGCCGCGCCAGCCAGCGGCAAAAGCGCCTCTTCGTTAGTAATCAGTACCACGCTTTTGCCGGCTTTTTCGGCGTTGCGCTTTAGCAGACGCATGTTTACGATGCTCTGCAGCACGGTGGCGCGCTTGGGCAGCACCAGAGCCACGATTTTCTCTTTGGCGCCGTCAACTTTATCAATAATTGACGTTATCTCGTCGTCAACATCAACATAGACAGTTTCTTTACCGGGTTTTGGCGGAATTTTAGCTGTCGCCGTCATACCCGCAAAACCTTATTCAATTTATCCTTTACCGAGGTTTTATCGTCCCCACCGCCGGAGTTGATTGTGTCCATACCCACACGCAATAAGCCCATGGCGGTAATCAAGGTGTGGTCGTTCACGTCACCGGTGGCATCGGTTATGCCTACCACTTCATCAGGTTTGATGTGCTGCACTATTGGTCTTTTGGTAAATGGCAGCGCCTTGTACCAGTCGCCTTCTTCTAGCTGCTCCATCAATTTATCCAGGCTTGAACCGCCGCCGCAAAGCAGGACCCGGTGCGGCAGATGATCAAGTTTATCAAATTCTCCCAAAGCCAGCTCGACGCCGGTTGACCAAACGTTCAGGGTTTTATCCAGGGCTTTTTCGATGCTGGCCTTTTTGGCGTTTTCCGAGTCGCCACTGAGTCCAATCTTTAAGGCCTCGGCTTTGGCAAAGTCTACGTCGAGCTCGCGCTCGATAGAATGGGTAAAGGCCCGGCCGCCGATGCCAAACATCTTGGTGCCTTCCACGCCGCCTTCGTT
>CAYUUT010000015.1:0-15896 GCA_964448095.1 uncultured Candidatus Saccharibacteria bacterium
TAGAGGCATTGGCGTTATCGGTTAGAGAGATAGCCAGGGCGTTTTGAGTGACGTCTGAGGTCACGGTGTTGCTTATCTGGACGTTGCTGTCGTTATCGCCCGTGAAGGTAACATTGTTGGTACTGGAAGGAGTAAAGCTGGTGGCGCCGTTAAAGGCTTCGTTGCCGGTCCAGGTCAAGCCGGCCGTTTGGTCGATACCTAGAGCATTAGAGGCATCAGTTAAACCTAAGCCGGTTAAATCAGTAAAGACGTCACCATTGACCGTGAAGTTTTTCCCGGTAGTAACTGTCAGGCCATTGGTTGCTGTAGTCAGGGCGGATAAGGATATTCCACCCGTGCCGCCATTAATGGTAGTCAGCGAAGTGCCGGTAGTCGAACCTAGTGTCGTTGAGTGATCGATAGCGTTATTGCCAATACCGCAGGTGCCGCTGCCGCAGAGCAGCGAAATCGCCGTAGCGCCGGTGCCGTTACCGATAGTAATGGTTTGAGCCGTGGCATTGTTGCCGATTAGTATGGTGCCCAGGGACTGCAGTTGGATGGCTGAGGAACCATTGCCGGCGGCAATAGTTACGGTATTAGAGTTGTTGGAGGTGGAGCCAATAGTAACGGTGTCGGTGGCAGTCGAGGCGTCGCCAAGATGAACGGTGTTTGTCGCGCCAGAAGTGGCGTTGGTACCGATATTAAGCGTCTGGGCTACGGCGCCGGAGGTGTTGCCAATTTGGACGGTGCTGGCGATGCCGCCATCGCCTAGCGACAGGGTACTACCGGCAGTGTCGACATTAATGAAGTTGTTGCCGGCGGAGTTTTGCACCTGGAAGACATCTTCCGAATTTTGCAGCGTGCGTATGGCCAGCGGCGAATCGACTAAGCCCAGTACCTGCACTGCTCCGCCCGGACTGAAAGCCGTGAAAGTCGACGAAGTGTTACTGTTTTCTAGCTGCACAGCGTCGAGCAGTATATGACGAGCTGTGGCATCAGTCTGGATGAAGTAGATGTAGTTGGTGCCCGATGGGCTGCCGCCGACGCTCCAGCTACAAGTAAAGCGCGACCAGGTAGTGGTTAGCGTTTGAGCGGTCGCGCAAGCAGTATCACTAGAGCCGCTATCGTTACTGCGGCCGAATTCGAAAGTAGCGATAGAGCCAGAAGTAACCTTGGCGTAGAAGCTTAGGTAGTAGGTTTTGGATGCCACGTAAGACAGGTTAGACTGAACTCCGGAGCCACCGTTGGCGGAAGTGCTGATATCCAGGCTCTTATTGCCCTGGACGGAATTACTACTGTTATTGGATAGACTGGCGCTAACGCGTACCACCCAACCGGTGGTGTTGAGCTCAAAGTCTGGATTGAGAATTAAGTTATTGGTAGTTGAGCTATCAACATTGAATAAATTCTCGGCGTTAGCATTCTGCACACTGAAAGCGCTAGTAGAGTTAGCTGAATTTTTGAATGTAGTTGCTCCGCCAACGGCTATTCCGCCCTGGGTGGCGCCGGCGGTTTCAAAGTTCAAGCCAAAACTATCATTAGTTCCCAGCACCGCAGTTCCGCCAAAGCTATTGCCATTTTGGACAAAAGCCGAGCCGGACGCGGTAGTCTGACAAGCAGCAAGGATATTGCTCGAATTAAGGCAGACATAGGCGGCAGTATTGGTGGTGCCAAGATTAGAAATCTTGGCACCACCGGCCGATTGGATGGTGGTAAGACCGGCCACTGTGGAACCCAGAAGTATATTAGTCGTACTGCCAGAAGTAGCGCTGGTACCAATATTAATAGTCTGAGTGTTGCCGTTGCCGGCGCTGGCACCAATGGTAATTGTATTAGAAGCCGTGGATTGGCCAATAGTAATGGCGTTGGTGGTGCTTTGACCGGTGCTGCCGATGGCTATGACATTATCGTTGGCCGTGCCGATTAAGATACTGCCGCTGGCGGCTGCTTGCACTGATACGGCGCTGGTGCCGGAGCCGCCTTGAATAGTAACGGTGTCAGTTGATTTGGCGGTCGAGCCAATGCTAACTATTTGATTATTGGTACCGTCAGAAGTATCGGCAATATGGACGGTGCTGGCACCACTGGCGGAGCCAGTGGTGCCAACGTTGACCGCTGGCGTCGAAGTATTGACTGACAGCAGCGTGACTGCGCCGCCGGCACTCTGTACTTGCAAAGCGGTGCTGGAGTTATCCTGAATGGCCAGATCGCCAGTAAAGGTCTTGGCGCCGCCTATGGTTTGCGGCCCAGTGTTAACCAGACCCGGATGGCTGGCATCGGCGCTCTGCATATAAAGGCTAGTCCCGGAAATGATGGCGCCGTCGCTGGAAGGCCCGCTAGGACCAGTATCAATCGTACCGATAGTTGTTACGCCTGAAGCTGCCGCACAGGTGGCAAAGCTCAAAGCGCCGGTATTATCGCTCTGCAGACACTGGGTAGAACCCGGCAAAGCATTGGGCAAAGTTAGATTAAAGGAGCTGGTCGGATCGCTGGATGGACCAAGGATGCTAACCGTATGCGCTCCCGCCGAATTATCAAATGTCAGTTTACCGGTTAAGCCGCTAGCGCCGGGCTTACCTAGGATTAGCTGGTCGCC
This sequence comes from uncultured Candidatus Saccharibacteria bacterium, assembly GCA_964448095.1. Classification (GTDB taxonomy): domain Bacteria; phylum Patescibacteriota; class Saccharimonadia; order Saccharimonadales; family UBA10212; genus CAYUUT01. The sequence continues at coordinate 2,576 of CAYUUT010000015.1, forward strand.
CGAAGTATCGACTGTCAGAACTTGCTTGGACGAAGTCGAATCACTCACCTGGAAACCAGTAGTCGAGTGGTTGTTGATAGCTTCGTTCCCCGTCCAGGTTAAGCTGGCTGTGGTGTCTATGGTCAGGGCATTAGAGGTATCAACTAAACCAGTGCCGGTCAGATCGGTAAAGGTATCACCATTGACTATGAGGTTCTTGCCGGTAGTCACCGTCAAGCCGCCCAAGGCTGTGCTGACGGCCGAGGCATTGCCCAGGCTAAGAGCGTTAGCGAAACTAGCGCCAACCTGTAAGGCGCCAGTAGTAGTGCGGTCAAAGATATTGGCATCAGAGGTACCGGTGGTCTGAATGGTGCCGGTGGTTTGGATAGTGCCGGAACCAGCGTCGAGCGAGGTAGCGGTGATAGCGCCGGCGCCCGTAACATTGAAGTTAGTCGAGTTAATCAACTTGCTGAAGGTGTTAGAGAACGTTAAACCGTTGGTGACTGCCCCGGAGGTCTGCTTTATTTCTATGCCGCTGGTTAGAGTGCCGCCGCCGGTTTGTTCTATTAGCAGGCCGTCGGGTACGGTTTCACCGTTGTTGGCATTCTTGAGGTCAGCCAGAGCGTCTGGTACGCCGGTACTGCTAGAGTTGTCATTATTGGTAAGACTCAGGCCATAGAGAGTACCGGTAGAGGCATTGGCGTTATCGGTTAGAGAGATAGCCAGGGCGTTTTGAGTGACGTCAGTCGTCAAAGTATTATTAATCTGAGTAGCGCCAACCGAACTGACACTAAAGACGGTTGTCGGCGTATTAGTCTGCAGATCAAACAAGTCGGCTGCCTGACCAGAAATGCCGCGAATCAAACCGCCCACGCTACCGGTGGCCGCCGATTGAATGGCAAAATTGGCGGTAGTCTGCACGCCTGTCCCATTTTGAATATAGCTGGCGCTGGTACCCAGCGCAAAGCCGCAGGCGGTGGCACTTTGGTAACAAACGGTGGCCGTGCTGGCACCCGGATCCGGCAACGTGATTGTAGTGGCCTGGCCAAAACTGGAGGCGAACTGCAAAGTCTGCTGCAAGCTGCTGACCGCACTGGACAGATTGTTGGCCGTAAAGGCCGCCGGCACCGATGTTAAGGAGATTTTATTACCGGTAGATGTACCGTCCGAGGTCAACTCCACGGTCTCCCAAGCCGGTGTGCCAGTGCCGCCCACGCGCACGCCCAAGAACAAGGGCTGGTTCCAGTTAATAGTGCTGGGGAACCCCGTCAGGCTGCCCAGGTTGGCGTTTAGGTAGCCGTTAACAACCCTGATGGCATTACCGCTAGTATAGGTTTCATACCACAAACAATGCGCGTCGCCGCTACAACTGCCCTGGCTGGAGCCGGTGGAGTTGATGGAGTCATAAAGTTTAAACTCAAGGTTGTAATTACCGTCCGGCACTATACCGCCGCCGCTGGTCAGCAAACGCATCTGGAAGTTAAGGGTACCGTTGTTGGATGCCGCCTGGGCGACTGGTGCCCCCAGCGCAGACATAATACTTAATACGCCAAAAACCCCTAGCAATAGGGGTGCCATTAGCTTTATATAGTTCGCGCGCGCGCGTAAGAGCATGTGTTGTTTTTGTTTTAGCCGAGAACGTTTTTGTTTTTGTTGGGCTAATTACAGATTACGGCCTCAAGTCGCCCCTGTCAACACCTCTTGTGGATAATTAGGCGATTTTGCTGATTTTGATACGGGTGTGTTTTTGGCGATGGCCGCGGGTTTTGTGCACCCGCTTTTTGGCTTTGTAACGGATAGCGGTAACCTTATCAGCCTTAACTGACTGCTCGGTAATTTCAGCGGTAACTTTTACGCCAGTTACTACCGGATTGCCAACTATTACTTTTTCGCCGTCAATCACCAGTAACGCCTCAAACGAGGGTTTCTGGGTAGGATCCAGTAGCTCTACTTCCAGCTCTTCACCTTCGTAAACCAAAAACTGGTGACCACCGGTCTGAATAACAGCTTTCTTTGTCATAATTCAAATTAGAGCTTAACAGATTAGAACCTCTTATGCAACTCCTCAAGGGCATAAAAAAACGACCCTTCCGAGTCTAATGTAATTCCCGAGGGGTTGGTCAACGCCTTACGGCGGACCAACCCCTCGCTTGCCGAACATTCCTACTCCCAGCACGGCCGACGCGCCGGCCGCAGCTTCGAGAGTCCGTCGCCGACCCAGATGACGAGGAAGAAGATTAGCCCAAGCACGATAGCGGCGAAGAACACGGCCGCAATCGCGCACAGGGGAGCGGAATAGCCCTGCCCCTCGACCTCGTAGGTGTCGCGCATCTGTCCGGTCTGCTTGTTGAAGCGGACCGTGTCGTAGTAGCCGGGCTTGAGACCGGGCTCCATGTTGCGCTGACGCATGATGGTCTCGCCACCGTGCGTCGCGACCAGCTTGATGGTGTCGAGCATGGAACCGTAGTGACTGGTCCCGGTCTTGACGATTGACAGGTCGTACGGCTGGCTCCAGTGGCTCATCCACTTCGTGTTCGCCTTGTCGCCGTAGTGGTAGGACAGAGACGCGGACGTCCCCAGTACTCCTACAACCACAACTGCAAGAACCCACCAAAAGATACGCTCTGAACGGGACACGAAGACCTCCTTGAGGATGCTTCGGCGGTATTACCGAGAGCTATCAACTCACCCACCATAATTGATGAACTGAATACTCCCGGTAAACTAGGCCAAAAAATCTTTAAAGTGCTGCCCAACCACCTCTGTGATTAAGCATGCACATAATAGCATAAGCGTAACAAATTGTCAATATCCATTACAGGGGTGAGCGTATCCCGTCTGTTTTGGACACTCAACCTTACCCGAGTGGAGCCGGTATGGTGCGTCATGGAGATGCTACACTTGCTAGCAGCTCAGATGACGCACCCTCCGCGCGTGAACGGTGTCCAAAATGGAGGGGAAAGCGGCTGTCTTACCCCTGTTTAGTAATGGATATTGTGATCTCTTGGCCGTCGAGTTTGACAGTTTCGGAGTGGCTGCCCTCGCCTGTTAGCTCGCCAGTGGCCAGGGTTTCGGCAAAAATCATATCCTTATGAGCTTTAACCGCCTCTGTTATTTCCGTACTGTCGGAGCTGATTTTCAGCTCTATCCGGTCTTCGACGTTAAAACCGGCATTCTTACGGGCATTTTGCACAAACCGGATTAAATCCCGGGCAATCCCCTCAGCCTTCAGCTCAGGGGTCAGAGTTATATTCAACTTAACCTCTTCGCTTCCTGAAAAACTGCCGACTTTTTTGACATTAACCTCTTCCATTATTAACCAATGTAACTCCGGCGGGATTGGGTATTCGGAAGAAAAGGAAATGCTTTCTAGAGGTTGGCGAACCTTGATTTTAGCCTCCGCTCTTTGGGCTAACCCCTCCGTGATAACTTCCCGTACCTTTATCATGTTATCTAGCAGCATCTGGCTAGCCTTATCTGGCTTGTTAGCAGATGGCCAGTCGCTTAGGTGAACGGATTCCGGCAGGTCGGTTCCCTGCACCAGTTGGCGCCACAAATGATCGCTGATAAATGGCGCCCATGGCGCCAACATCTGGCAGGTTCTGACCAAAACATAATGCAAGGTGTTATAGGCCTGTTCCTTATCTGTGTCGTTTTCGCTCTTCCAGAAACGCCGGCGGCTGCGGCGGATATACCAGTTAGACAGGTCATCTATAAACGGCCGGATGGGTTTGACCGCCCGCGGGATATCGTAGCTGTCGGCCTGGACGGTTACCTCTGTTATCGTTTCGTCCAAGCGAGCCAGTAACCACCGGTCTAACAGATTGTCGCTGTCCGGCTTTTTGAACTCTTTAGGCGGCTGCCAGCCGTCCACCTTAGCGTAGGTGTTAAAGAAGCTAAAGGAGTTGTTGAGTGTACCCAAAACGTTACGCGACATATCGCGCATCACCGTCTCGTCTATCTGGATGGTTTCACCGTTGATAACCGGGCTATCGAACAGGTACAGGCGAATAGCGTCGGCGCCGTAAGTATCCAGGACCATCTGTAAATCGGGGTAGTTGCCTAGCCGCTTGCTGAGTTTGCGGCCGTCGTTACCGTTGATAACACCGTGGGAGATGACGTTTTTGAAGGCTGGCTCGTCCCAAAGAGCGGTAGCCAGCACGTGTAAGGTGTAAAACCAGCCACGGGTCTGGCCGATGTACTCCACGATGAAGTCCGCCGGATGGATAAACTTGTCTTTGTCGCCAAGGGGGTAACCGTGCTGGGCGTAAGGCATGGAGCCGGATTCGAACCAGCAGTCAAAGACCTCTGGCACCCTCGCGTAGAATTTGTCATCCTTTTTAATTACAATCTTATCGATTGAGGGTTTGTGCAGATCAAAATTATCGCCAATAGCGTCTGGACCGGCCAAGTTCTTGAGCTCTTCTATTGAGCCGACCACTATAATGTCTTTCGGGTCATGAGTATTGACCCAGACCGGGATGGGAGCGCCCCAGTAGCGGTCGCGGCTGACGTTCCAATCGCGGACGCCTTCTAGCCAGTTGCCAAAGGCGCCGTCTTTGACGTTGGCCGGTATCCAGTTAATCTCCTGATTTTTGTCCAGCAGTCGCTGCTTGAGCTCGGTAACTTTGATAATCCAGGAGTCTACTGCGCGGTAAATTAAGGGGTTATCGGTGCGCCAGCAGTGCGGATAGCTGTGGGTGTAGTCCTCTTTTTTGAACAGGCGGCCGGAGTTTTGCAGGCGGTTGATAATCTCTTTATTGGCGTCAAAGACCAGTTCGCCGGCAAGGTCATGAAGCCCGGCGGTGTAGCGGCCGGTTTTGTCGACCGGCACGACGACTTCGATGCCGTGGGCTTCGCAGACTTTTTGGTCTTCTTCGCCGAAGCCCGGGGCTTCGTGGGCGATACCGGTGCCGTCTTCATCTGTTACGAAGTCGGCGTGCATCACCTGGAAGGCGTTTTTGTGGCCGTCAAAGTAGTGGAAGGGCGGCTCGTAGCTCTGGCCGACCAGCTCGACGCCTTTGAGCTCCCTGACCTTGGTGTAGCCGCCGAGCTGGGTGTAGCGCTCCACAGAAGTCTTAGACAGGATAACCCGTTCGCCATTGCCTTCCATGACCACGTAATCAATATCTTTGTTAACGGCAATTGCGAGGTTGGCTGGCAGCGTCCAAGGAGTTGTAGTCCAGGCCAGCAGGTTTTCGCCGCTGGGCAGAGGAAAACGAACAGTTACAGCTGGATCGGTGCGGTCGCGGTAGGCATCGTCCTGGCGGCTTTCGAAATTGGACAGGCTGGTTTCGCAGACATAGCAATATGGTACAACCTTGAAGCCGCGGACTACCAAACCCTTGTCGTAGAGCTGTTTGAAGGCCCACATGACGCTTTCCATGTAGGGTTGGTCCATTGTGTAGTAGTTGTCTTTAAAGTCGACCCAGCGGCCTATACGATTGATATAGCTCTCCCATTCCTGGGTGAATTCCAACACCGATTTACGACAGTATTCAACGAACTTCTCTACGCCGTATTTTTCGATTTCGGCCTTGCTGCCCAGACCAAGGTCTTGTTCGGCCTTCATTTCGGCCGGCAAGCCGTGGCAGTCCCAGCCAAAGCGCCGCGGTACGTACAGGCCCCGCATGGTTTTGTAGCGCGGGATGGCGTCTTTGACGATTGACGAAACCAGATGACCGTAGTGCGGCAAGCCGTTGGCGAACGGCGGGCCGTCGTAGAATTCGTAGCGTTGGCCGTCAGAGCGATTTTGCAGGCTTTTTTCAAAAGTCTTTTCTTTTTGCCAAAGCTCGACCAACCCCTCTTCTATCTGGGAGAAGTGTGACACTTGGCCGTTTTTAGAATCATTGTCCATAAAAAAATAGCTTCCACCTACCCTTTGCTAATTCTTAGTATAACAGAGGTTAGGCGGGCGCCGGTATCATAATGTGGCCGAACCGGCTGACTGGTTGCTGCTCGTCCTGGACGTAGTAGGACAGCTCGTCCATTAGCGGCATCGGGTTGCCCTGCCACAGCCGCACCAAAGAGCCGGTTTCGCTCATTACCAAGATTGCCGGGTATTGGGTAACCCCGTAGAGTTTGGCCAGGTCATCGCCCTCTACGGTTTCCAAGCTGATTAGATTGAGTTTTTTGCGCTTATAGCGTTCAAATTCGGCAGCAAAGTCGGCCATTATGCCGCCGTGTTCGCTGTTGGGATGGTAAAGCGCTACGACTTTCATGAGCCTAATAATATCACTAAACTTTCAGTCTTGGATGCAGTTTGAGCGTTAAGCGAGCACCTATCTTTGATCGAACACCAGACAATTAATATTTAGCCGGAATAGTCTGAGTTCGAGAGAAGATGGGTGCTCGCGGCCTAGCTGCAGCCCGTAGTCGAACCGCAGCTGGTGCAGACGTAGCAGCTGCCGGCGCGTTGAGTTTGGTTGCCGCAGTTAAAGCACAGCGGCGCGGAATCGTCCTGGACGGTTTTCTTGACCACTGGCTCGGGTGTTTCGGCCTTTTGGCTGAACGACGGCGTGGGTTCGGTGCTAGCGGCAATAGTGGTTACGGCTTCGGTGATGGCGGCTTCGGCCTGGGCCACCGCTTCTATGGCCTGTTCTACTGAGGCCTCTTTTTCGCTAACTTCACCGCTATTGATAGCGGCCAGCAGGCTGGTCTGACCGGCAGGCATTTCGTCTAAGTTGGCCAGGCCGACTTCTAGCAAATCGTCAAAGTTCATGTAGGTCTTGCCCAGGCGACGGAAGATGTAGTCGATGATGGAGCTGGCGGTGCGGATATCCGGGTCGTCGGTTAGGCCGGCGGGCGCGAAGCTGGTGTTGGTGAAGGTGCGGACCAGCTTTTTGAGCGGCACGCCGTATTGCAGAGCATAGCTGACAGTGACAGCGAAGGCGTCCATGACGCCGCGCAGGGTCGAACCTTGCTTGGCGATGCTGACAAACAGCTCGCCGGGGCGGCCATCATCGTACTCGCCAACCACTATGTAGCCGCGGGTACCAGCGACGGTAAATTTGAAAGTCTTGGAATTGCGCACACGCGGCAGTTCTTCGCGGTAGCCGGTAGTACCAAGCGGTACCAGGGCGTCGGTAGCCGCGGCCATAACCTGGGCCGGTGTTTCTGCCACGGCGGCATTCAGGAGCGCCACCGGCTCTTTGGAGCCTTCTTTCTTGGCCATGCTAAGCGGCTGAGCGACTTTGCAGTTATCGCGGTAGATAGCTACGGCTTTCAGGCCGAGCTTCCAGGCATCCAGATGCAGCTGTTCGATATCTTCTACGGTCACTTCTTCGGGCATATTGACGGTTTTGCTGATAGCGCCGGAAATAAACGGCTGTACGGCGCCCATCATTTTGACATGGCCCAGGTAGTGGATGGCGTTATCGCCCATGGAACAGGCAAAGACCGGCAGGTGCTCGTCCTTGAGGTGCGGCGCGCCAATGATGGTCTTTTCAACGTCGATGTAGTTAATGATGTCTTCGACTTGAGCGCGGTTGTAGCCCAGAGCTTTAAGCGCCCGCGGTACGGTTTGGTTGACGATGAACATAGTACCGCCGCCGACCAGTTTTTTGACTTTGGTTAGACCCAGATCCGGCTCGATACCGGTGGTATCGCAGTCCATCATCAGGCCGATGGTGCCGGTGGGCGCCAGTACTGAAGCCTGGCTGTTGCGCACGCCGTGCAGGGCGCAGAGCTCTATGGCTTCGTCCCAAGCGGCAGCGGCAGCGGAAAGTAACTCCTCAGAAACCATGCCGGCGTCGATGTTATCGACTTCAGCGCGGTGCATCTTTAGGACTTTGTTCATGCCTTCGCGGTCTTTGTGGTAACCGGCAAACGGCCCAACGCGCTTGGCGATTTTGGCGCTGGTAGCGTAAGCGTGGCCGGTCATTAGAGCGGTGACGGCGGCGGCTTGGGCCCGGCCTTCATCGGAGTCATAGGGCAAGCCCTGGGCCATCAGCATGGCACCCAGATTAGCGTAGCCCAGGCCCAGCTCGCGGTAAGCCCGGGCGTTTTTGGTGATGTTCTTAGTTGGGTATTCGCTGTAGCCGACCAGGATTTCCTGGGCGGTGAACATGATTTCAACCGTGTGGCGGAAAGCCTCAATGTCAAAACTAAAGTCGTCGTTTAAGTATTTGAGCAGGTTAATGCTGGCCAGGTTGCAGGCCGAGTTATCCAAGTGCATGTACTCGCTGCAGGGGTTGGAACCGTTGATACGGCCAGCATTGGGCGCGGTATGCCAGCGGTTGACGGTGGTATCAAACTGCAGGCCGGGATCGGCGCATTCCCAAGCGGCTTCGGCGATTTGGCGCCAGACATCGCGGGCTTTGACGGTCTCTACGGTCTTGCCGGTAGTGACGGCTTTTAAGCCCCAGTCTTCGTCATTCTCCACGGCCTTCATGAAGCTGTCAGTAACGCGCACCGAGTTGTTGGCGTTTTGGTACTGCACGGAAAAGCTATCTTTGCCGTCCAAGGTCATATCAAAACCGGCGGTTTCCAGTACGCGGGCTTTGCGCTCCTCGAGGGCCTTGCACCAGATGAATTCCTGAACATCCGGGTGATCGGCATTCAAAATAACCATCTTGGCGGCGCGGCGGGTCTTGCCGCCGGACTTAATCGCGCCGGCGGAAGCGTCGGCGCCGCGCATAAAGCTCAGTGGGCCGCTGGCGGTACCAGCGCTTTTACCCAGACGCTCTTTGGAGCTGCGCAGGCTGCTGACATTAATGCCGGAACCGGAGCCGCCCTTAAAGATCATTCCCTCTTCGGTATACCAGTTCAAAATAGCCGGCATAGTGTCTTCTACGGCCAAAATAAAGCAGGCGCTGGCCTGTTGGCTGCGCTCGGGCACGCCGATATTGAACCAGACGGGACTGTTAAAGGCCGCCCGCTGAGTGGCCAAAATGTATTTGAGTTCCTCGCGGAAATCTTCGGCTTCGGCCTCACTCTCAAAGTAGTCCTCCTGCAAACCGTGGCGGGTAATGGTATCGGCTACGCGGTTGATAAGGTCTTTGAAAGACTTTTCGCGGCCGGGGGTGCCGGGGGTGCCGGAGAAATATTTTTGGGCGACGATATTCAGAGCGTTCAAGCTCATGCCTTCGGGAATCTCCACGTCTTTTTGCTCAAAGACCGCCTTGCCGGTGGCCGGATTAGATATTAATGAATCGCGCTTGACCCATTTCAGGCTGTCATAGCCCTTACTCCCAGATTTAGTAAAGAGTCTCCGAACCCCTAGCTTAGTTGCCTGCGCCATAATTTGATGCCCCTTCTTAGTTGTTTTTAAATTGTTTTAAGGTCATTTTTGTTAAAGCTTTAGGCCTGATTCTTATGTGATACGGCGCTCTCACCTGCCGCTCAAGCGAAGAACCGGCGCTTGCTCCCTTAGACGCTGCTTATCATAAACCATAAGCGCCGTCCAAGGCAACAAGTTTTGTTAGCTTTTTGTTTTGCCCGTTTTAGCTTTGGGGGTCTTGGCTTTATCGCCGCGCATCCGCGACAACTCACGCTCAAAGCCGGAAATATCACGAAACTTGCGGTAGACGCTGGCGAAGCGCACGTAGGCGACTTCGTTCAGCTCCGGCAGGCCGGCCATTATCAGCTCGCCGATGTCCTTGCTCTTGACTTCCGGTTCGCCGCGGGCGTAAAGCTCGCGCTCGATGCCGGCGACAAAAGTTTCCAGCTGAGCGCTGGTCAGCGAAGTTTTTTCGCTGGCGTGTTGCAAACCGGTCAGCAATTTTGCGCGGCTGAACAGCTCGCGGGTACCATCGCTTTTGACGACCGTGAGCGCCGGGCGTTCCAGGCGTTCGTAGGTTGTAAAGCGCTGGCCGCACTTGAGGCACTCGCGGCGGCGGCGGATAGCTTCTCCATCGGCCACTTCGCGGGATTCAACCACTTTGTTATCGCACGAACCGCAGTTCTGACATTTCATTTTTTACCCCTTATTTAACCTGGGCGATTAAGGTACAATCGCTATATCTAGCGTTCGTAACGCTTATATTAACCCCACGTGTAGTGTCGTTGCAAGCCCATTTTTGTAGTATTAATAACAAACTTTTTGCCTCTGATGCTTATTTTTTCGACTTCTTGGCTTTGCGGCCTTTGGGTTTGTCGTCTTTGTCGTCTTGGTCGTCAACTTCCTGGTCTTCGTCATCGTCGTCCTCATCGTCGTCTTCATTTTCGGGTTTGTCTCCCGGCTTGGCGCCGCGCTTAAAACGGCGTAGGAAGGAAGGTTTGTCCAGCTCGTTATCCTCGTCGTCTTCGTCAGTTTCGGAATCTTTGGCGTCATTATCTTGGTCATCGTTCATAGACCAGATATTGGGCGTGTCGTCGTCTTTATGGAAATCGCTGGTGTGCTGGTCGTCCTGGTTTCCTTTGAGCTCCATATCCAGGCCAGCCATGGCTTCATCGTCTACCTGGACATTGCTAAGAATTTCTTTGCGCTCGTCGCTGTCGCGCATTAGTTTGGCGTTTTTAGCGTCGCGGCTGGCGAAATAAGTACCGTCAAAGCCGGTGGCGACCACGGTAACGATGATTTCGCCCTCGATTTCCGGATTGATAGTGGCGCCAAAAATGATATTGGCTTCGGGGTCGGCGGCTACGGTAATTGTTTCCGCGACGGTGTTAATTTCGTGCATGCTCATGTCCAGGCCGCCGATAACGTTGAACAGGATGCCGCGGGCGCCGTCAATGGAGACTTCCAGCAGCGGCGAGCTGATAGCTTGGGTGGCGGCCTCGATGGCCCGGTTCTCACCGCCGGCCCGGCCGATGCCCATCAGGGCGGTGCCGGCATTGGCCATGACGGTCTTAACGTCGGCAAAGTCCAGGTTGATTAGGCCGTGGACAGTGATAAGGTCGGAAATGCCTTGGACGCCCTGGCGCAGTACGTCGTCGGCCACTTTGAAGGCTTCCAGCAGCGGCGTGCGGCGGTCAATGGTTGATAACAGCTTGTCGTTGGGAACAGTAATCAGAGTGTCGACGTTGCGGCGCAGCTTCTCGATGGCTTCATCGGCGTTGCGGCGGCGCTTGTCACCTTCAAAAGCGAACGGACGGGTAGCAAAACCAACGACCAGAGCGTCAGTTTCTTTAGCCAGCCGGGCGACAATCGGACCAGCGCCGCTGCCGGTACCGCCGCCGGCGCCAATGGTAACAAAGACCATGTCCGCGCCTTTTAGGGCTTCGGCGATTTCGGCTTCCGATTCTTCGGCGGCGGTTTGGCCGACGATAGGATCGGCGCCGGCGCCCAGGCCCTTGGATGTTTCTTTGCCAATGTGGATCTTGTGTTGGGCTTGGCTGTGATGCAGGGCTTGAGCATCAGTGTTAACAGTAATAAAATCGACGCCGGTTACACCGGCTTCTACCATGCGGTTGACGGCGGCGCCGCCGGCGCCGCCGACTCCTACTACCTTGATTCGAGCGAAAGTTTCGATTGCTGGATCCACTTGCGGCATATCTGATTGTTCTCCCTTGGGCTTATGTACTCTCAATTATACGCAAAAAAGCCGATTGAATGCAATTAATACTCACCCGAAAGTTTGGCCGAACAAAAAAATGTTTCGCTTACGTTTTAGCGGCGGCGAAGGCGTTTGAGTAGTTCATTTATTGGTGCGGTGAGGCTGCTTAACAGTCCCGGCTGGGGCTCGTCAAAACTGCTGTGACCAGCGTGCTGGGAGGGGCCCAGGATCATGTCCAACAGCATCAGGCCGACGGCCGGAGCAAAGCGGTCACTGTCCAAACCATCTACGACTTTCTTAATATGCTTCCAGCTGCCCACCCGCGCCGGCAATTGCATAACCTCGCGCGTAGTCTCGGCGATACCAGGCAGTTTGGCGGTACCGCCAACCAGCACGATGCCACCAGGCAACTTGCGGTTGCGGTGGATTTTCTTAAGTTCCTTATCGACGTATTCCAAAATCTCCTCTACCCTGGCCTCGATGATAATGCGCAGCATTTCCGGGTCAAAACGCAGAGTCTCACCTTCGCGCACAAAGCTGATTTCTTTACGGCTGGCCGGTAATAGGCTGCCGTGTTTGAGTTTAATTGTCTCGGCGATGTCCAGCTCGGTTTTCAGGCCGATGGCTAAATCATTGGTTATATGATTGCCACCCATAGGAATTACAGCGATGTGTTCAATCTCGCCGTCTTCTATAACTACCACATTAGTGGTCGCAGCGCCGATGTCTACCACCGCTACGCCCGATTCCTTCTGCTTGCGGTCCAGCACGGCTTCAGCGGCCGCCAGAGAGGTTACGGTACGGTGGTTGGCGGACAGCTCAGCCCGTTCCAACACGTGGTCGATACTCTTTAGAGCCGGTATGCTGGCGACCAATATATGGGTGTCGACTTCCAGACGTACACCGTGCATGCCCACCGGATCTTTGATGTTCTCTTGCCCGTCTAAGCGGTAGTTTTTGGCGAATACTTGAATAATGTCCTTGTTGGGCGGCAGTTGGATAACCGTGGCGGCCTCTTCGACGCGCATGCGGTCGTCTTGGCTAATCTGGCGGTCCGGTGAACTAACGGCAATTACACCTTTACTATTAATGCCCTGCACGTGCTGGCCGTTGACGTTGACCGTGGCCGCCTTAATCTGCCGACCGCTCATGCGTTCAGCCTCCTGAACGGCTTTGACTACGGCGTCAGCGACTTCGTCTACGTGAGCGATGTTGCCTTTGCGCAGACCACTGTTTTCGGCCGACGCGAAGCCGATGATACTAGGGGTGGAGGAATCGGCTGCCAGTTCACCCACTACACAGCGAACAGCACTGGTTCCGATATCCAGCCCGACATAATAGGTATATTTTTCTTCAGATGGCATGTGTGGTTTTTATTATATAGGTATAACTAACCAGCAGTATACCGCTAGAGGTAATCGGGTGCAAGCCAAACAAATAACCGCCCGCGGGCGGTTATTTTATTAGCTTGGGAATAGTGTTCAAGCAGCCTTGGAGTCTCGTTTGCTAAGCTCTACTTCCATCCAGCGTTGAGCTGCCGGATCAATCTTATCTAAATTCTCATCGGTAAATTTGCTTGCTTCAGCCTCAGCGGCTTGGGCCCTCTCTAATTTGCGTCGGGCTTTTCGCTCCAAAGGCGTTTCTTTCCCTAAAATAGTCCTTAGTGGATACCTTGCCGCGGACTCTTCGTTAGATTCTTGCCTTGCGTCCTCAGCGCTCCTATAGAGCGTTTTCGCTTTGTCATTCATTTTTTCCATATCGATAATTTCGTCGTAAGGACTTTCTTCGATAGGTGCCTGTTCAGGTTCCTGCTTAGGCGCTTCAGTTTGTGGCCTCAATGAGTCCTCTACTAGAGCCATCTGGTGATATGTATCACCGTTTTTAGCAAAGTCTTTATCAGCATT
>CAYUUT010000016.1:0-14932 GCA_964448095.1 uncultured Candidatus Saccharibacteria bacterium
CGGCTCTTTAGCTCAGTTGGTAGAGCAGAGGCTTGAAGAGCCTTGTGTCCTCGGTTCGAGTCCGAGAGGAGCCACCAATATGCGGGTTTAGCTCAGTTGTTTAGAGCGCTTCCTTGCCAAGGAAGAGGTCGAGAGTTAGAGTCTCTTAACCCGCACCAATATGACACCTAGAAAAGCTCCCTTGATCGGGAGCTTTTAGTTTATTGATCTGACCGACGGTTTCAACCTGCGTCCGGCCAAGTAGACCTAACGAGACAATATATGACGATTTACAGATTGAAATGAAGGTTATATCCTTTTTGTTGTCGATGTTGATTAAAAAGAGGTAAGGTTATTATATGGATGAATTTGCAGATAAGACAGACGATCAGCTGCGCGATATCATGCGCTCTAGTCTACCAAATCAGCATGTCTCATCATCCGTTTATCATAGAGTCAAACAAGAGCTTGAGTTTCGAGCAGAAAGAAAAAGACAGATGAGTGAACTTACGCCAACTTCAAAAGCTATATTGAATTCCTTCTCACGTAGTAATTTTGGCACTGACGCAACTGGCAAGATTCTGACAGAAGAATTGCTGGAGGTGTATTTTACTAAGAAGCGCATGCCTCAAGTTCACGAAGCTCTTAAGCAACTCTTGGACAATGACTACATCGAAACCTATCAAGAAAAGGATTACTATCGTCTTACTCCTTTTGGTGAAAGTTATTTAGCTGATTCACATAGGATCGGAGTACATTACTCGAATATCTCCAACTCAAACATTGCCCACAATTCACCTGAGGCTCAACAAACTATAAGCATTAGTTCACTACCTGATGATATTCAAGAACAAATACAGAAGTTACGCCAAGCTTCCGAGAAGAAAGATTCATCTGCTATGAAGAAAGCATTCGCATATATCGCAGACAAAGCAGTTGATGTAGCTATTGCGCTTGTAATAGGCAGGCTAACGCCCTAATCATGGACAGGCGTAAAATTGTTCCAGTCTATCAACGAATGCTCAAGCGAGATTATTTGCAGGGCGTAAAGTCCAGGCTGGAAAATGACGTCAAAGTATATATTGAGGCAATAGAGCAAGAAGCAACTCGGGGCAGATTTGTGGGCTTCTTTGGAATTATCAGGCTCCTGATGCCAACCGTTGAAGCAATAGCTACTACCGTATATCGTGGAGAGCGTAGAACGCAACGTTTGCTTGAGAAACTTGGCTTTGAATACCCAGAATTAGTTTGGCAAAGCTTTAGGCATTCATTAATGCATAATGATCATCTGGGTGAAATCAGATATAGAGGTCATCGGATAACTTGGGGAACAAGTATCACGGGCATGGATCACATAATGGCGCATGGGCAGATACATATTGACTCAAAAAGGCTTTATGAAGATTTGATCACATTCTTAGATTCGGAAATAGCTGCTACTAGTAGTACGCATGTATACGTTAAAGTTGGAGTAAAGTACCGCTCAAAAGTCAGCAAGAGAATTAAGTCTCAGGCTAAGAGCGTACTGGCTTAATCAGTCAGGCTATAATCATGAGTCTTCCGTCGGTGTGCTGTAGGTTACACTAAAAGCATGGAAAACTACCCACGTAATGTCTATATGAGTCCGCGGAACGCCGTGAGTCGGTTCCAGCAGTTATTACTGAAGCATGGTGCTGACGCGGTTGAAAGATCCGGGGCTTTTAAGATTGAGAAAGAATTACTAATCGCAGGCATTATGTTATGTGGGCTCCAATCTACAAATAAATTTCCCTACTATCTTAGGCCAGGCGAAGACATATTTCCAGATGTAGATGTGCGAGCGATTACGTGGGGTGAAGATGATGACCATTTCGAAGAAATAGACATACAAGTTACGGAGTTTGAGTCGCATGGCCAAAGCCTGATACAAGTTATTGAGGCTAAGATTCGCCATCAAGCGCAAGAGGAGGCTGAAAACAGGCATCTCATTGTTAATGTTAGAGAAAATCCGGGATTACAGTTTTCAACAGTAGAAATTGCCCGTGAGATTAAGGGCTTAAATCCGACATTCAAATCTATTTGGGTGATCATAGATGACGCAGATGAACAGTGGCTATATCATGCTGTGGGGGTGTGGCCTATCAGAAGCGGGCAAGTGGCAATGCTTAACTTCAACCTAGAAGATGTAATTGCAGCTGGTACGCCACCAGATTATATAAAGATTCGCAGAGGAGCTAGAAATGAGAATCTAAGCGACATTTATGATGGCTTTGAGCTACCTCTTCCTTAATAAAGTTATACTTTGATCAATAATGCTGCACCAAACATAAGCGATTTAGACAGTTCTTTGGTACCATTAATTTATGAAGAAAAACCAAAAAGGCTTTGGCGTTATTGAAGTCATTTTGGCGGTTATATTAGTAGCATTGGTTTGTGGTGCGGGCTGGTTTGTTTACAGTAAACATCACAAGACTACTGCTGCTCCGACAACGGCTACAGCTGATAGTAAACCTGCAGCTTCAACTCAAGTCACTCCAACCGCTTTTGTTAAAGAGTTACTAGGAACACTTAGTAGCGATAACGAAAGCTCTCTAGTGCAGCTGTTAACGCACACCTTTGAGTCATTTCGGCAGAGTAACTTAGCAGCCGGTCCTTGCAATGGCGCAATGACTCCAGCACTGACATGCACCTCAGTGCTCAACATTCGGGCTATAGATAGCTTTGCCAGTATGACTCCAGCTGTTGCCGACTATGCTTTTAAAAACGGACAAACGGGTAAGACCGTAACTTACGAAGACACAACTAATTATATCGACCCGACATACCTTACCTTTTATCTGCTCCCTCATGGCAACAGCTGGTTGCTAAACGATTATGCTGACCTTGACGTGCCATCAGGCAGTGCCTTTAGCGTTAATCCAGGTACTATGGAGAGTCAGTAGCCAGACCTAGTATTAAGATGTGTAACTCCCCGCTCTCACTTCCTAAGTAAATATTCTTGATATGGCACCTCCAATATTTTCCTCCAACGAATTATCTCATCCCTGGTTTGGTGTAAAGATTTTCGTACTTGCTGCACCAAACATAAGCGATTTAGACAGTTCTTTGGTACCATTAATTTATGAAGAAAAATCAGAATGGCTTCGGTCTTATCGAGGGCCTGCTGATTTTGGCTATCGTAGCGCTCCTTGGCTCCACCGGATGGTACGTTTGGCACAAAAATCAGAAGCCATCTAATAAGCTTATTACGGGCAATAGTTCTGCTCAGACTAAAGTCTCAAAATCAGAACAACCGGTCGGTGTAATTACTAGCGGTCCAGGTGCAGAGTGGAATACCTACACGAACAATTCTCTAAAATTTTCAATACAAATACCTAAACAATATTTATCTTCTAACGGCGCCCAGTGTACTAAAGTATCTTACGTGTACGACGATTATGGTAATAAAGTGCCTTCTCAACCGAGCTACATACCAGCCAAAGGAGTTGTTCCTGCCACTGTTATCGAAGATGGGAGTAACTTTTATGTAGTTGAGGAGTATACATATCAACCTACGGATAAAGCTAGTGATGGCTCGGGACATACTTTAGCCAGTGACTGCCAAAAAATTGAAACCACAGTAGATGCTATTAATAGGAACAAACAAACCAACTTTTTGCTCTACTATGAACTAAACTTGATACCTTTTAGTGTGGTATCAGTCAATAGCCAACAGGATATATTGAACTGGGCACAAAACAAATTTAACGATAAAACAGTTACCGTGGCTGGGATGAAAGACAATTCAGGAGGTTGGCAGGATCTAGAGCTTGCTTGTTCTAGTTCAAACCCTTGCACAGACTTTAACTACAAGTTCTACCTAAGATACTACAAAAACCAAAATAAACTTGTTTATCTAGAACAGGGTCAATCAGGTCATCTACAAACGCCTAATGGTGAAAATTTTTACGATGGCCAAGTCATCGATAGCTTCAAGCTTATTAATTAAGTCAGTCTATCCGTGAAACTCCCACTACCTACTTGTTGAGCAGACTCTGTCGATACGGTACTTCCAATATTTTCCTCCAACGAGTGATTTCACCAGTAATTTGGTGTAAACTTTTTTGTACTTGCTGCACCATGGTTTTCTGTTAAAGAATTATACAGTCGTAGAGCAAAACACTATTAGGTTGACGTTCGGCCCTATACGCTACTGCCGCAAACTTGTAGGTTCTGCCTATTATTAGGTCAGTGTTTTGATTCGTAAAATCACAACTCGCACCATATGTATCAGATGTTACTAAGGCAAACGTAGTGATGTCGTTCACGATATTTTTAGACTTCACTTTTCCATCAAAAACTACGGTATTAAATCTGTAGCTAGACCAAAATTCATCTTCTCTCATTGCTGCAGCCATCTGGGTTGGTGTGGTATCTTTAAGACTCATTTGTTTTAAGGTGGTATAGACTCCACATTGAAAGGCAATAATCAACCCGCCTAAAAATAGGATAACTATTGATGCAGGTATAACGAACTTTTTGTTTTTCAATAATTTCTGCAGTTTCTTCATGCTATTTAATTATACTACTGGCGGTGTAACTACCTAATCACACACCTAACAAATACTCCTGATATGGCACTTCTAAAATCTTCCTCCAGCGAACTATCTCATCCCTGATTTGGTGTAAACTTTTTTGGAGCTGGTGCACCAAATTGACACCTAGAAAAGCTCCTTTGATCGGGAGCTTTTTTGTTTCTTGTTCGGACTAACAGCTTAAATCTACATCCAGCGAGGTTAAGACCGGTTCATTCGCCTGACATAACTGCAGCAGATTGTTTATATTTGGTGTTATAGTATGGGGCTAGACATATTCCCTTTTTCATAGTCTAGGAGCTATATGAAATATTCGGCATTAATAGGTTATCCCACTCGGCATAGCGTGTCGCACCTTCTGTATGCCGAGCTTATCAAAACGGTGAAGATTGAGGATTTCTATCAGCATATAAGAGTGGATGTCCAACTCCATGAATTCGAACAGTCGCTCAACGCTTTTAGAACTCTTAATTTCATTGGTCTTAGCGTAACGCTACCTCTTAAACTTGAGGCTCTGCGTCACCTGGACAAAGTTGATCCAGTTGCCAGTGAATTAGGCGCCGTTAATACTATCAAGCTTGGCGATACCACCACTGGATATAACACCGACTGGATTGGTATCGTTGAATCAATCAAGGCATTTGGTAACCGAACCGACTATGAAACGGCGACAATTTTTGGCACCGGTGGAGCCGCGCACGCGGCAATTTACGCTTGCAAGCAGCTGGGCGTACAAAATATTAACGTCGTCTACAGACATAATTTAAGTCAAGCCACCCGCGGGCTTCTTGAATCCTCAGAACGGCTGGGTATTAATATGCACGAATATAATCAAGTCCATGGCCTTATCAAACGATCGCAGCTAATAATCAACGCAACTTCCGCCGGCATGGTTCACAACGACCGGCTGCCCTTTGAGTTAAAGCTGATTAAAGACCTCCTGCTGACTAACAAAGTTTTTCTTGACGCGGTTTTCAACCCGATTAATACTCCTCTGCTTGGCCATTTTAAAGCCCAAGGAGCCTGTACTGTCGATGGCCTGTGGATGATGATTTTTCAGGGCGTTAAAGCTTTGTCGATCTGGCTGGATAGTCCTGTCCCGACAAAGACTAGCGAGCTAAAGAGAATCCATAGTCTCCTAAAGGCGGAGTTGTCTAATGTATAAAATCGGCATCAATTTTGACGAGATATCGGATAATCTTGAGTCTGCCATTGAGCTAATGCGCGAGTGCGGAATAAAATATGGCGAGCTACGAACAATCAATCAGAAGAACTTTGTTTTCTGGTCAGACGAAGAAGTTTCTTCCTTTAAGCAAAGAGTGGATAAAGCCGGGATTGAGCTAGTCGCGGCTGCAACACCGCTTTTTAAGTGGTACGAGAACCCCGACGACAGCGAAGTGCGGCACGACAGTTTTGGGTTTAATCCCCGCATTGACGCGAAAGAAAAGCAACGAATTATAGAACGAACTTTCCAGATTGCGTCAAAATTAGAGATTCCTTGTCTGCGGATTTTCTCGGGCCTTGGTAAGTCATCAAATGCCGGCGCAGTGTTCGCTCGCGACCCCTTACTTAACCATGCTCTGGATCTGGCCGATAAATATGAAGTCGATCTTTGTATCGAAAATGAACCCATTTGCCGGGTGCATACTCAAGCGCAAGTCACAGAACTGCTGGCTAATCAAAAAAATGGACACTTGAAACTATGGCTTGATATCGCTAATTTCATAGAGCTAGGAGAGGAAATAGAGGAGTCCTTTGTTAGCCAGGTCGCCGACAGACTAAGCTACATTCACGCCAAAGACTTTATTATCAGAAATGGCAAAAGACTCTACGTGCCAATCGGCGAAGGTCAGATAGACTACCGGACTATACTGGCTATGATAGACAATGCTTTTAAGGGAGGCGATTTGGTGATAACTGCCGAGACGCATGCCAAAAAAAATAAGGTCGAGGCTTCGACCAAATCATTATCGGCCCTCAAAGCGATTGTTGCTGAGCTAGACCCGACTTAGAAGGCTCTTATTTTAATAAGTTATATATCATTAGCGCTACTTCGTCCGGCGCCATTGACGAATTGTCTATTGTGGGATGGTCGATATCGGGGAATTTGCTGAATACCTCGGGCCTGTCCGTGAGCAACTTTTCAAGATACTCCGGGGAGTCTATCTTTTGCCCCAGGCGACTCGCCGAACTAACCCTGCTAATTAAAGCTTGCTTCGAAGCCGTGAGCTGGACAAAAAGAATGCTTCTTCCGGCTTTTTCAAAGGTCTGGTTAATCTCCCGAAAGAAATCAAAATATTGCGGTCCCGACATGCCAAAGGTCGTAATAAAGTCGACTTTCGCGGCGATCGCTTCGCCGAATATTTTTAGCCGGACGTCTCTGGAAACACGCTTGCGTACTGCGGAAAGTCCAATGCTGTCATACGGAAACAGAGGTGACAGTAGGGCGATAACTTCATGATTTAGGAAAACTCCAAGCCCTGTCAGGCGCGAAAGTTCATTTGCAACAGTTAGTTTGCCCGCGGCGGGCGGGCCATAAATAAAAACTGACTTCATGCCAGGAGTATAACAAACAGCAAGGCCGGCGCTAACCATCTTTACGTTTACAAGCCTTGACCTTGACATGATTTCGCGGAACTATAAGGCGTCTACAGGCTGGCCTCGGCGTACCGTTTAGCTATTAAGGAAGTTTGCAGTTTGAGCATTTCTTGAGCGGTAGCAGGTGTCTTTGCTTCGCTTAAGTACTGAGTTACTCGCAGAAGATAAAATGGAGTTAAAGATTTTGCTAGATTGGAGGCGTTCTCCGTACCGATTCGTAGCTCGTGATCAACTAATGCCGTCGCCCACGTGGGGCTATCAATTCCCAGTTTGCCAATATGGTAGTTCTTGCTTTGATCCGTCATCCCGGCAGTAGCGAGTAATTGCTTAGCGACCTTTGCCCTTTGCCTGACGTCCTCTGCCGGAATCGGCTTTCCCTTCAATAAAGTAAATTCCTGGTTTTGGTTTCCGTTGAAATCAACAGAGACATAGCTATCTATCTTATTGCGGACTTCAAAATAGCTGGTCGCCGTATCTTCAAAGATGTTTATCATTTTTCCAAAACTAGGTTTGTGGATTTTGCTTCCTAAATCTATCTCGGTGACTTTGAATCCGCCGAACAAAGCCTGCATAGTTATAAATATATCGACCCCGTAGCCTAGCGCCGCTCTCGACCAAGGGAGTCGAGCTAAGTGCTTTGCCAGTTTTAAAGACACGCCGACGTCACCAGATATTGGTTGGTGCGGCGAGCGGCCATCCGAAAAGTAATTTAGAACGGGAAAGAGAAAGTGATTAGTCGCGTTACCCTCCTGCATATTGCGAGCATAATTCGGCACGACGTAATCCGAGCCGTTCTTAGCCTGGTACAGATGCTTGCTCAGCCATTCCGGCTCCATCGAAACTATGTCCCCGTCCACAAAGAAGCAATATTCGACATCGTTATTAACGACGTACTGGATAATGCGCCGAACGTTGCGGCCTTTACCCTTCTGGGTTGTTTTTAGAGAAATCTTTTTATTAGCCGTCGGTACTGAACGGAAAATATCAGCGGTACCATCTTGACTTGAATTATCGCAGTTTATAATCAGCAGCTCTTCTCCGAGGGACAACGCGATATTGTCAATTGACCTTACGAGAAGATCAATATTATCCGCCTCATTAAGAGTGGGTATGCCTACCGCTATCATTTTTGCGTTTGGCTTGCGATAAAGTCTGTGACGGATTGGCTGTCGGGCGCAAAAACTTCAGTAATGCCGGTTTTAATCGCAAGGCGCACGAGTTCGTCTCTTGCTTTGAGCGTGCGGGACGGATTAATGAGCGGTAGCGAGCCAAGGTAGTTGCCACGATCATCTTGAAACGGAGTGGCTTGAGCGCTTACGTGTCTTCCAAATCGTTCGTGAAGTATCAGATTCTTTTGTACCCCAATCCAGGGTGCAACGTAGATCTCAGACTGCGTATGGTCAATCCTTATGTGGAAAATGGATTCCAGGGGAAGCCGATCTACGGTGGTTTCTATGCCGATGCTCCCCGGGTCAACCCTAACCTTGTTATTCCAAGGCGGCTGGCTTGATGGTTCTATGGATAGTAGCCGAGAAAGACGAGGATCGGCGACGATGGCCGTTTCTCTAACGTTAAACCAGGCGTTGCCCCCATCGGTTACCAGAGTTTCGTCTGGGGCGACGCCAAGAAAAACTTGATCATTACCAATCAAGTGGTATCCATGATCGTGGCATAGATGGAGGGTGACGGTTGTTTTACCCGCGCCCTTCTCTCCCAGAATTAAGTGAGACGTTTCATGCTCGGGTGATTTAACGGCAGCGGCGTGAACTAACAGCGTTCCAGACTCTGAGGCCCTAAGACATTCCGACACGTACTGTCCGATAAAAGCCAGAGCACTGCCATTGCCAAACATGCTTTCCGGCCCGCTAAGCACAAGTTCTCTCTCAACAGGGTTAAAGCCAATGTCTATTTCTTCCGAAGCCAGATACGTCAGCCTAGCGTGAGCAATCACCGGCTCAGCACTATCCAGTACCCGCATTCCGGTAATTTGATCCTCGAGTTCCATAAGATTTTCACGAGGGATTTCATAATCACCGGATAGAGCGATAACTACGCCCCGAAAATCTATGCCCATTTCATAAGCAAGGCCTTGCCGCTCGCCCCCGGCTCTTGCGACGTCAAATTGTTCGCCTCCGTCAATCATGGTTTTGCCAGGCGTTGGTCTTGGGTAAAAAGTGAGCTTCGTCGATAATTCGATTAGTCGTCTCGCGGCCAATGCCAAGGCAATCAGCGACAATAGCCTCAACCTCATTATCGGACACCGTTTGCTCGGTTGAGATTATTATTTTTGAGGGCTCAAACAGGTAATCTCCCATATTGGCCTGGAGCACAACCTGGCAGCGAGTGTCTAGTTGCTCATAAATAGTCCTGGCGATAAAATCTGCCTGGTAGCCCAGAATTTTTCCGACAAAATAAGTTGGATTTTTACCGTGAGGGGCTTCCATTGTATTGGGACGAAAGCTGGCGATGATGCCGTGAGTTTTATTGCCTCGGCCAACGGCGCCTTCTTCTCCAAAATCGGTGCAGGACCCGCCGGTTACTAAATATGGTCGATCAGCATTCCTGTTCTGAGTGTTAACCAAGACACTGACGGACGGCCCGTCGCCTATAAGTTCTTCGGCGTATTGCTGCAGATTTTTGCTGATTTCTTCTTCCCGTTCTCTATAGACTGCCGCGCTAGCTGTCTCGGTAGTTACTTGCGGAACACACAAAGTCGCAGTTATGACTTCCCCGTGACGCACACACATAACTTTGATGTCCTGACCAATAAAATCAAATCGCGGTTCAGGAAGACCATTCTCATTATCTTTATAAAAATAGCCCTCCAAATCCAAGGCGAGTCTTTCGGTACCGGTTAGAGGCCAGTAGCTAATCATAGTTGCGGTATCATTTGCCTTTGGGCCGCCATCTCCATATTCCGGAAGGTCTTCAACCGATCTGGGCGCGAACCAGTGGGGTCTAGTGCTGTACGCCGAAGTTAGAGTTGTTGCTTGGTAGACCTCAGGATCGCTCGTATCAAGGTGCGGCATAACCCTGGATAAGTAAGCCCTTGCGGCTCTGTCCTGTATTTCTTCAAGGGGTATGTCCTCGCTGCCAAATGATCGGCTGGCGCGCCCCATGAATAACATCCGGAGGGGCGCTTCAAACCTGCCGCCGCCAAAAGACTGGACACACAGACCACCCATGAGCGCGGCCTTATCTAAGTTGTGGTGCGGGATTACTCCAAAACGCTCACGACAGTGCTTAGCGTATTCAATCTCGCTAAGTTCAGCTATACCATCAACAAGAGTATCAGGATGTCCTAAGCCTTTTCGCTCGACAACCTCTTGTATATTTTTATCCGGCGCAATAAAACCGCTGTTAATCTCTAGTGACATCTCAACCTCATCCTATTAATTCCCTTATCTGACTTGTAGCTGTCGTGGACGGCACAAAGTTCTTTAAAAGTATTGTGCGGGATTGCCGCTGCGTGGCTATAAGAGTTTTCGAGACGAGCATCGCGTTCTTCATTTCGAATAATTCCGCGTTTGGGGCTAAACTTTGGCCGGACAAGAAGTAAGACAGGTGATTTTTTAAGTGGTCATCGTCAATTGGGATTAACACTCGGCGGTTATTTTCTGGGGACTTGATTTGTAGGCGGGCACGCATCCGCGGTAAGGCAGTCACGGGGTCTAGCTCCAAGAAGTAATGACTTTTGTTGGTGGCAATCTTAACGTGTCTCTTAATACCATTATTTTTCACTAATTTGCCGCCCTTAACGCGAAAGTCACCCAAGTAAGAGATCAAGCTGATGGCGATACCCTTGTTTTGGGCTGTTAATAATAGCGCTTGATTCTCGATTCTTTGCTCGTCAACAAAAAGATAAACCGCCTCTGGCTTAAATGAGCTTAGGTTTTGGCCAAGCAGCTGGAGGATGGCGAGCATGTGCGGAGCTTCAACGCCTAAAGCTCCCAATTCCACGTCGAAGAACCGGCCGCTTACCCTGTCCGGCAAGCGTGGTTTTGAAAGTTCTATCTCGAGCGATAGAATTTCTTCTTTGTTTTTTTGTATGGTTTCCTTTAGCAGATTTAGCGAAGGAGAAGAGTAATAGGATTCGTCGACAAAAATTTTGTTCGCAAATTTTTGTCCGGCGTCGGTCTTCATAAAGTCTTCGAATAACGTGCACTCGTCCGTTGTCGAAGCGAGCGGTTTCTCGATCAATATGGCTTTGGGATGGCCCGCGCCGTGCCCCAGAGCCCAATGGAGTGATTTAAAATGTTGCCCAGCAGGAGTTGATATGTCTAAAATATAATCTCCGACCATCTTTGAGCTATCTGTATATAAATTTAAGCCGTCGGATTTAGCCGAATCCATCGCCGCCTTCTTAACGTCATAAACATAAACTTCACAGCCCAGAGACTTCCATATAGAAGCCTTAACTCTACCGATTTTTCCATAGCCGATAATCAGAATCCGCATGAGTTTTACCTAAGTTTAAGTAACA
Organism: uncultured Candidatus Saccharibacteria bacterium; assembly: GCA_964448095.1. Lineage (GTDB taxonomy): Bacteria > Patescibacteriota > Saccharimonadia > Saccharimonadales > UBA10212 > CAYUUT01. The sequence continues at coordinate 11,614 of CAYUUT010000016.1, forward strand.
TACATCACGGATTTACGACTGTTAACGCCAAGCAGCGACGGCTACTTGCGATTCGCCATAAGTCCACTGATTGAATTAGTATAGCACAAATTAGTAAATAATGTACTAATATGTATGCATACCAGCACGACAAAATTTGTCAAATTATTTGACCAATTGTATACTATCAGGTGTTACTACCCTTATTAAGGAAGGTGCCAGAAAATATGACTAACAAGATTACTCTCGAAGCGTTACCAAACGTCCCTTATATCGAGGAGGGTGACGACGTCGGACAGATTATCAGCGATGCGGCACAACGAGGTGGGATCTCTTTTGAAGACAATGACGTCCTTTGTGTGGCCTCAAAAGCCGTGTCAATCGCCGAAGGAAGATTCAAATCCCTAGACGAAGTAGAGGTGGGTGAAGTCGCTAAGAAGATTCACGAGCAAGCCCCCCGCAAAGACCCGCGAACAATACAGGTCATAATCGACGAGTCGGGAGCCCCTGACGGCTCAAGAATCGAGCTTGACGGCAACTACATAGGCGCGTGGCTACCAAACGGTCAGCGTCTTACTAGCGGCGGGGTGGATAAAAACGGACAGGACGAGGTGATTTTACTGCCAGTAGATCCGGATGCCAGTGCGCGTGCGATTGGTCAAAAAATACTTCAAGTAGAGAAGGTGATGGTAGGAGTTATCATTACCGACAGTGACGGCAGAGTCGAGAAACGCGGATCAACTCAAGTGGCTATAGGAGTATACGGAGTTCCGCCTGTTCGAGTTACTGAATCAGCTGGTCTAGAAGGCAGTCTCGACACTTCAGAAGAAACTCTATGCGATATGATGGCAGCTGCCGCAGGGATTATTATGGGTCAGCGAGGCACCAATAAGCCGGTGGTCTTAATAAGGGGTCACGAGTATACATTCGATGATTCGAGTACCATCAAAGACGCGTTAAGCAGACCGGCGTAGTCACTGTGGCAGAAAACGCGGATTCCCTGGATTCAAGGCTGTCCGTTGACGTCCTACGACATGGAAGAAGAATATGCGAGCAAACAGGTGTTGATTGTGCGAACTATCATTACTTACGGCCTATTTTACGCAGGTTAGGAATAGTAACTTCTGCGTATTCACACAGCGATTTTTATCAGGATGCACTACACGAAGCAATTGCCTCAGCCAATCAACCGCGTATCGCTATCAGTGGCACTGCGGACTACGCATGGCTTCTTGAAAACTCTCCCTTAGTAACGGCAGCCGGTAGCAATGCAAGCAACCTAGAAGTGGTTGTTAGTGACGTATGTGCTACCCCTCTGAGATATAGCCTTATAGCCGCCGATAAGTCTGCGATTAACGCGAGTATACTGCAGACTGATATCCGTACTGACTTTTCGCTTGAAAATCAAGACGCGGTAATAGCGGATGCGTTTTTGACTCAATTCCCCAATCGTGACGACCGTCTATCCATTTTGGACCAATGGAAACGCAGCTTACGTCTAGGCGGCCTAGCAATAACAACGGCTCAGGTCCAGGCTGAATCAACGCCAGCAACAAAGTCTGGCGTTGGCAAAATACACTCTCAAAATGTCGGCGCGCTTTATGAACAGAGCGAATATCCTGAGATACTCGGCTTTAGCGCCAGCGGGTTTACTAATCTTGTTAGCAAGCACACCACCGGAAGAACAAGCAGGATTTATGCTAATGAGGAAGAGCTTATGGATGAAGTTACGGAAATAGGATTTACGGTTGTGGACGTGCAACAACGAATTGTTCATTACCCTGCTCTGGATAGAATATTATCTTATAGAGAAGTCGTCCTAAGGAAAGACTCTTAAAAACACGGGCTGGTTAAACTACAACGCCGGCGCCGGCAAATTCGAGTGCGACAACCTTGTTCAAACTCATGCGCAAAGTTGTAAGGACTTTTTCATGAGGGGAGTAACCGATACCCGGTTAAGCTTTATATGAAGAGTATCAGTTATCTGTTGTTGCAAAAATGACTTTTACCTCTTATGCTTAAGTCTGTAAATGGACGAACAAAAGCCGATTAATCCTATTTCTCACCCAGGGGGGGCACCGGAGGCCCCGTTTAATAATTCTAGACCGCCTCAGCAGCCCCAGCCAGCAAGTCCTATTGTCAACCCAATTTCTAATCCCATATCAAATCCTGGTGGACCCACCGAATCCGGAGAGCCCTTTCAAGCTCCACCTTCGTGGACTACACCCCAGCAGCCAGCGCCGCCACCAGTCTATCCAGCCCCGAGCCCGGCTCTGCCGCCAAGTCCACCACAATATCCTCAACCATTCAGCCCGGATATCCGGCCGCCCGTTCAACCAGCTCCGCCCTATCAGCCACCAATTTCGCAACCTGGCACGACGCCCGAGCCAGTAAATATCCCGCCGGCAGCCGCGCCCACAGCGCCAGCTGCGGAACCTGTTAAAAGCCGTGGTAAGTCACTGGGGCAGAAAAAAATTATCAAAATTGCAGCTGGCGCTGTGGGCGCGGTAATTGTCATAGCACTGGCGGTTTTTATACTCGGCCACTTGTCCAATCTAAAAACCGAGACCGTAAAAAACGGTGATTTTACTTATTCGTTTAAGTTCTATAAGGCCGCGGTTGCCACTCAAACCGGCGGCGAGAATACATATAAATATTCCGACAAGTCTATTGCGGATCCTCAGCCCACCAATGAAAAGCTCGTTTCGAACTGTTCGCAACTTGGCGCTAAATGGAACCAGGCTTTTATAATTGAGTTAGACGACACTCAACGCCCGGTTTGTACTTACGTAACATCTGACGTCCAGGCCTACGACATGATTTTCCCGGCTCTAAACAATAACCACCTGTTCCTAATCACGACCTACAACAGTCCAGAGACAGCATCATCGGATGCCACTCTGAAAACCATTTTTGAATCGATCAAAGTGTCGCAGTAATTTGTTAGCGGCCGCGGCGGCTGTTGCTGCGCGGCGCGTCGATGCTTGCCATGCGGTGGATAGACCAGCTCAGCAGACTAATTGCCAGAGCAATGCCTACGATGAATGCGCCCAGACCGAGGGGGGAACTCCATGACCATACGTCCATTTTGACTCCTAATTTCCCACCCGCTTAATTATGTGCCTTAACAATAGCGTTTTTTTGGCATAAGGGCAACAACCGGATGTGGATATCTAGTATAATTGGTTGTGTTCAATCCTCTTCACTAACGGGGCGCGTTGGCCGAGGAGTTAGGCAAGGGTCTGCAAAACCCTGTACACGAGTGCGAATCTCGTACGCGCCTCCAGGGCGAGTGGCGGAATTGGTATACGCGACGGACTTAAAATCCGTTGGCTGAATA
>CAYUUT010000017.1:0-3306 GCA_964448095.1 uncultured Candidatus Saccharibacteria bacterium
CGGTTGGGCCTTTAAAGCCGCCGGTCGGCAAAGGAATCAGCGAACCGGCAAGATAGGTATCCGTGCCAACGGTAAAGGGTCCTTGAGCGACAGTAGATTGGTTGACTGGCCCGCCACCCAGACAGTTGCGCCAGGCTGTGCCCTGGAAACAGCGGAAGGCATTCTTGCTGACATTGTAGTACATTTCGCCTGCCACACCGGTTGGGTCAGCGGCATTATTGTAGGCATCAAGTCCAAGCACTACAGGGCTGGTGGCATGAGAAGTACCGTTACCAATTTGAACAATGTCATTAGTGGTGTTTACCCCAAACAGCTGTAATGCGCTGGCGTCATTTATCTGGAAGGCGGCGTTGGAGTTGGACTGGTTAGCAAAAGTAGTTGGTGAAGTTATGACACCATTCAATGTTATATTGCCGGCCCCATATGGGGTGGCTGTGCTACCGCCCACCAGCTGGACGCTATCGATCCAGAATGTACGGGCAGTACCGGCAGTCTGGACAATGGCGATGTAGGCCGTGGCACTGGGCGCAGTCACGGCAGTCGCGAAGGTACAGCTAAAGCGGGTCCAGCCAGTTGTTACGACCGTTTGAGCTGTTGGCGTACAGGCAATAAACGTAGTGCCGCCGTCTACAGAATAGCGCGCGAAGATATCAGTAAATGCACCGCTGCTCTTGGCCAGCCAGGACAGCGTATAAGTTGAGCTGATGGCTAGTTGTGTAGGCTGGACGTTACCGGTGACAAAGTGGGCGCCGGCGTCGGCCGTGGCGGAAGTGGTTACATTCAATGAAGCGTTGCCTAGCCATGCCTGGCTGGTGTCGCGAGCAATGCTGCCGGTACCCTGCTCGACTGCCCAGCCGGTAGTGTTGGTTTCGAAACCGGGGTTAGTAATTATATTGCTATCGGTCGTATCGACATTAAAGACAGCGTTACCACTGCTATTTTGAATCTGGAAGGCGGTAGTGGAATTGGTAGCATTTTGCAAGGTTAAAGAGCTGGTTATGGTTCCTTGCAGGTTAATGCCACCCTCACGGTAGTTAGTCTGGGCATTAGCGTCAGTCTGCAACAACACTGCATCTATATAGAAGGTGTAAATCTTAGCGTCAGTCTGCTTGACGTAGAAGTAGTTGGAGCTGTTGGTTGTGGCCGGGGTAGTAAAGCTGCAGGTTATCTTGGTCCAATCGCCGGATAGAACAGTAGAGGTGTTTTGGGTACAAGCAGTGTCGTCTGAGGCGCCGGTGGAAGAATAGCCGGCTTGCAGTGTATTCATACCGTTGGCGGCAGCATTGGTGAAGTTGGAGGAGTTATCCAGCAAGACATAGAACGAAGCTGTGTATTTTGTGCTGGTGGTCAGGGTTGTTGCTAGTTGCTGCTCGGCGCCATCGTTGGCGGCAGCAGTAGTTATTACCTTGAGTGAGTTGGCACCGTTAAAGTGCTGGCTGTTGTTTTGACTGACCGCTGCACTGCCTTTGAGCTTCCAGTTGCCAGCTACGGCGGCGATGGCCGATTCAATGCTGGGGTTGCCTATGAGGTTATTGGTGTTAGTGTTGGTCGTATCTATGCCTAGTACAGTTCCACTAGTGCTGTTTTGCACCTGGAATGCTGTGGCGGAGTTGGTGCTGGTTTTTATGGTGTCGCCAGCGTTGGCCAGAGTTTCGGTTGTCGCGCCTGCGGTTGAAGTTATCGTTAATCCGCTAGCGCTATTTCCGAGTGCCAAGGAGGTAGCGTTGGTGTTGCCAATACTAATGGCGGCGGTGCCAGCACCGGCGCTATCTATTGTTATTCCGTTAGCAGCAGCGGAATTGATGGTTAGAGCGGCGGCGGATTGCAGAGTTAAGCCACTGGAGCCACCAGAAGAAATTGTCAGGGCACCGTTGGCCGTTAGGCCAGTTGACGTACCGAGCTTGACGGTGTTGGAAGCTGATTGCAGAGTTAGGTCACCAGAGCCGCCGGAAGAAACGGTGATAGCACCGCCGCCGGTATAGCCGCTGGCGCTGGTAACCAGGCCGGTGGTATTAACGCTGAACTTGCTGGTACCGCCAGGGCCGGTGATGGCATTAATCAGGTTGCCGGTGGCCGCGCTTACAGCTTGACTGACTAACAGAACATCAGGTGAACTGCTGCCGCCGCTGCCGATAGATGATAGGTCTTCTACTCGCAGTACGCTGCCCTGCAATGCCGAGCTGCTGCCGCCGGTCAGGTTACGGGTGAGCTTAAAGTCGTCGTTGGTGTAAGTTGAGCTGCCGGCAGTTGTGTAAGTCTTGTTGGCTAGGAATTGGTCGCTCAGACCAGTCAAAGCAACCGATACGGTGCCAGTACCGGAGCCCACTTGGGTAGTACCGGAGCTGGCGGCAAAGATAGCCGTGCCGGATGAGTAGCTGATTGAGGCGTAATTGGCGCCAGTACTGTCGTAAACCTTAAGCGTTGGGGTACCACTGACCAGGTTAAGGCTCAGGTAGTTAGCGGTGCCGGCATTATTCTGGATAGTCAGCATGTTGCCGACCAGAGGCGTGGAAGCATCCTGGATGACGATTCCCTGGCCCGCCGTAGTGTAAGTAATTGTATTGCCGGTGGTGGCCAAGGAGTCGTAGGATTGGGCCAAAGTACCGGCACAACCGCTGACACAGGAGTTGACTGTCAGGTTGCCGCTGCCATCCACGCTCCAGCCATTGCCGTTAATCTGTTTATCCCAACCGGCGCCGATGGTGATAGCGTCAGAGGTCACAGCCGCTCCCGGATCAGTCACGCTGCCAATCTTAAGACCGTTTATGGTACCGGATGTCAGTGTGCCCACAGAAGTGTCTACAAACAGACCATTTTGAGTCAGAGTGCCTGCTGTTTGGGTCAGGTTGCCGGTAGTTATTTTTAGACCATTTTCATTGATGGTACTACCAGCAAAGTTGGCCGTAGCACTGGGCGCAGAGACACCAAGACCATTCCAGTTTAGGGTACCGGCAGCTGATGTACTTATACTCTGCCCTGTGGTACCAACCACCAGTCCCCACACTGTACCGGTGCTAGCGGAAGCCTGTATGGTTCCGTATGTACTAAGATTTATTCCATATCTACTGGCGCCGCCAATATTAGTTTCATTAGGGAGGACTAGATTTATACCATAAAGCGTTTCGCCGGTGGCTGAGAAATTAGTATTTAGGTCTACATTGATGCCTTTAAAGTTATTGGTGCTAATGGTTTTAATTCCAGAAGTAACTCCTATATTGAGCCCATTATATGTCCCTGCAGCTAAGCCGGGGACGTTCACGTTAATTCCATTTAAGGTACCGCCAGTGGTGAAGGTCGTGGCGCCGG
>CAYUUT010000017.1:3406-13051 GCA_964448095.1 uncultured Candidatus Saccharibacteria bacterium
TGCGGTACCTGTGGTAAGAGTCAACGCTGGGTTAGTTATGTCGGCGCCAACGTATAGACCGGTATCGGCAGCTGTGTTCTCCGTGATGGCTGCCGTACTGAGCTTAAGGCCTGTCTTAGTGGCATTAGCTATATTACTGTCCCCGGGCGCGACATAAGAAATGCCCGTCAGATTGACGCCGGTAGCCGTTGTAGTGGCCCCAGTAGTAAGGTCCAGGTTAAGGAGGGTGGTGTCTGAATTGAATGTAGCCGAACCGCCATTCGGTGAAATCTTTAAGGCGTTATAGTTTCCGGTTGATGTGCCAGGCAGTACAATTTGTTCTCCGTACAGATTAGCGCCGCTGCCGTTGTTAGTAGCGCTAGAATCAATCATCAAACCCGATTCGTTCAAGAACCCGTTTGATTCAACGGTGGTTCCGGTCTTTATATACTGGCCAAAGGCGTTTATGGTAGCACCGGCATTGGTATTAGTAGTAAGGGCGCCTATGGTAATTGAGTTTCCGAAGTATTTGGCGTTGGCGCCAGCGCTTTGGGTGATGTTGCCAGAGCTTATGGACAGTCCCGTCTTGGTCGAAGACGCCGGCGCCGTATCGCCTGGAGTAGCTATAGCCAGACCAGTTAGGCTTACGCCAGCTGCCGTTACATTTGTATTCAGATCCAGGTTGATGCCAGTGATAGTACTCCCAGCTGTAAATGTCCGAGCGGTGCCATTGGTGCTGACATTAAGACCAGTATAGTTACCTACCGCAACCGAACCAACGTTCACGTTAATTCCATTTAAGGTACCGCCAGTGGTGAAGGTCGTGGCGCCGGAGTCTACATAGATGCCGTTTTGGGTAAGTGCTCCAGCGGTCTGGGTCAAATTGCCAGTGGTTACACGTAGGCCGTAGGCGTTAAGTGCGGTACCTGTGGTAAGAGTCAACGCTGGGTTAGTTATGTCGGCGCCAACGTATGTACCGGTATTTACTGCTGTGTTTTCGGTAATAGCACCCGAGGAAATTACTAGGCCTTTCTTGGTAGCGTTAGCTATGTTGGTATCGGCTGAGGTCTGGATGGCTAGGCCAGTCTCGGTCACACCGTTGGCCGTTACATTGTTGTTAAGGTCAAGGTTCAAACCGGTAATGCTAGCGCCAGCGGTGAAGGTCCGGGCTGTGCCATTTGTGGATATATTTAAGCCTTTGTAAGTACCAACTGCCACAGAGCCCACATTCACGTTTATACCGTTCAGGGTGCCGCCGGTGGTGAGGGTGGTATTACCATCTTCAACATAAATACCGTTTTCGGTTAGGGCCCCGGCGGTTTGAGTCAGGTTACCCGTACCGACCCACAATCCGTAAGCGTTAAGTGCAGTGCCAGAAGTAAGAGTCATTGCAGGAACGGTGATATCTTCCCCGTAGAAATTACCGGTAGCTCCGCCTGTGTTTTGAGTAATGGCACCGGAGCCTATGGCCAAACCTTCCTTAGTCGCATTGCCGATGTTCACATCTGCCGGTATTAATATATACTCACCTTTCAACGTAACTCCTGTCGCAGTCACATTGGAGTTAAGATCAAGGTTCAAACCGGTAATGCTGGCGCCGGCAGTAAAGGTTCGGGCTGTGCCATTTGTGGATATATTTAAGCCTTTGTAAGTGCCAACAGCCACGGAGCCGACGTTAACGTTTATGCCATTTAAGGTACCCCCGGTAGTAAAGGTGGTAGAGCCGGAGTCGACCAGCAAACCGTTTTCGGTTAAGGCGCCGGCGGTCTGGGTTAAGTTGCCGGTGGTAATGCGCATACCATCAGCAGTCAAGGATGTGCCGCTAGTGAGTGTCAGTGAAGGTACAGTATTATCTATACCTATGTATGTGCCTGCAGCAGAGGAAGTGTTTTGGGTTATTGAACCACCGGTAGAGACACTTATGGCTGTTTGGGTGGAATTGCCGATATTGGTGTTGCTGGGAGCAGCCACGCCAAGCGCGCCAGAAATCTGAGCATTTTCGCCGACCGTCAGGCCGCCTTGGATATTGGCATCACCGGCTGCCTGTAGGTTGCCGTCGGAGGTAATAGTCCCAGCTTCCAGCCCGCCGGCCTGGAGTTGCTGGGCATACTCCCCACCAAGATCGAATACTTGGAGGGTGTTGTTACCGCTATTCCCCACATAAGCGTAGCGGCCTTGGATGTAGATGGTACCCGGGAAACCACTACTGCCTGTAGACACACCACCACTGGATATGTCTGTGGGTTTTGATGGGTTAGAAATATCGAAGACTTGAAGTTTGCTGGCGGCACTGTCACCCACGTAGGCATAGCGACCTTGGACGTAGACGGATTCTGGACCAGTGTTGGTTGTTACGCCACCAGCTGATACATCAACAGGCGCAGCTGGGTTGCTGACGTCGAAGACTTGGAGTTTATTTGTGCCGCTATCCGCTACATAGGCATAGCGGCCTTGGACGTAGATGGAGTGAGGAACACTGCTGCTGCCTGTGGACACACCGCCACTGGATACATCAACAGGTGTAGCTGGGTTGCTGACGTCGAAGACTTGGAGTTCGTTGATGGTTGAGCCATTGGTCTCTACCAGATACGCATAGCGGCCTTGGACGTAGACGGAACGAGGGCCCGAAGTTGTAGTGACTCCGCCATTAGATACATCCCTAGGGCTAGCTGGGTTGCTGACGTCGAAGACTTGGAGCACGTGAGCAACATTATCCACTACGTAGGCATAGCGACCTTGGACGTAGACGGATTGTGGACCAGTGGGACCAGTGTTGGTTGTTACGCCACCAGCTGATACATCAACAGGCGCAGCTGGGTTGCTGACGTCGAAGACTTGGAGTTCGTATACTCCAGAACCATTGTTCGCGGTTACATAAGCGTAGTGGCCTTGGACGTAGACGGATTGTGGAGTGCTAGCGGTAGCCACGCCACCAGCTGATACATCAACAGGCGCAGCTGGGTTGCTGACGTCGAAGACTTGGAGTTTGCTAGCGCTAATATCGACCAAATAGGCATATCGGCCTTGGACGTAGACGGATTGTGGTTGAGCGCCGGTAGCTACCCCGCCACTGCTTACATCCACCGGTAGTGTCCCGCTTACATAGACCTGCCCGGTTGGTGTGCCCAGACCGCCAATGGACAATTGGTTAAGATTGTTGGAGTTGTTGGCTGAAGTGTAAGCAGTGTTAGCGCCTGGCGGGTTGGTAGAACTTAGCGTGATTACATTTTTGTCAATATAGGCATTGGATAGGACAGTGGTCAGATATTTCTCTGTGCCGGTCCCGCCACCGTTAGCTGTTCGATATACCTTGTAGCCAGAAGCGCCAGTCACCACTGTCCAAGCCAATGTACAGGCAAGGTTGGCGCCAGATGTTGCGCATGCGGTTGGCTCGTTAGAAACAGTAGTTTCGCCGCCAGCTGAATCTATTGCTGTAACTTCGTATCTGTAAGAACCGCCGTTGACCAGCGAACCACCGGATGAAGCCGTAGACGTAAGACCAGAAGGCGCTAACATCTGCGAATATGTGTTGTCCACGCCGATGCGGGAGTTAGTGGTACTGGCAGTTAAGACCGAGCTGCCGGTGGCGTTCTGGATCTGGAAGGCGGTGGAACTGTTGGTGTTGTTTTCAAAGAGGGCATCGCCATTTTGAGTTAGTTCTTGGTTAGAGAATGTTTCAGCATCACTGTTAGGGTTATTGATACTGGCGGTAGCGCCGGTAAAGTGGTTGGCTGAGAAGTAGTTACCGGTAGAGCCAGAGTCATGTATGTTTATGGCGTAGCAGTCGCTACTACAGCTGCTATCAGTTATGTCGTTATTAGTTATGGAGTTAGCCGTCGAAGAAGAGTCCAGGTAGATAGCATTGTCGTGGCTAGCGCCACCGTTGCCATCCAGCTTGTTTGCAGAGACATTGTTGTTAGAGCCTCCCTGAAGGTAGATGCCGTATTGGCTATTTCCGCTGACAATATTGCCAGTGATAGTGTCATTAGAATCCTGGATATAGAGACCATTCAAACTGTTGCCTGTGAAAATGTTGTCGGTGATGGTGTTGCCGGAGCCAGAGATAAGTAGGCCATGATATCCGTTGTTGGTGGACGTGTTATCGGCAATGATATCGTTAGTCCCCCAAATAACAACACCGTAGGTCTTCGAGTTTTGTACCGTAATGTTCTCGATTCTACTGTTAGTTGTAGCGCCCGACTCACCTAATAGAAAGTCTATAGCCCTGAAATCAGCAATTGTCTGGTTGGATTTATTGCCATCAACGGTTAAATTCTCGATAGTTATATTGGTCCCGCCACTGGTACTTGAAGTAGTTATACCAGCATAAGAGCTACCGCCTATTGAATCTTTCAGTTTAATCACGGTGCCTGCTCCTGCGCCAATTAGGCTGTCATTGTTCGGAATCTTAATGGAGGTAGTTCCATCAATAATGTAAGTGCCTTCTTCCATGTAAACGGTGCCGCCGCTGGCAGGAAGTGAACTTAGAGCGGAGTTAATAGTTGTGGCAGCGTCCGTACAGGAATTGACTACATAATCTGCTCCATCCGGGTTTTGGCTTGCGACTGGTACTGTACCAGTACAACCAGCCGGCGAACCCATAGCTACTATCTTAGTGGAGGTACTTTTATCACTCATCCACTTAGTGCCGTTATAGGTGAGCAGAGTGTTCGTAGTAGTGTCAAAGTAGAGCATGCCCTTGGTGGGTGAGCCTGGGCGGGAGGCGGTGTTGCCGCCGGTTAGAGTTAGGCTGCCAGAGGCGGCGACGGTTTCGTTATTAACGGTTACGCCAGTAGAAGCTACGGCTAGATAGTTAGTGGTACCAGCGTGGTTCTGGACATCGAACAGGTTACCGGAGACAGCAGAAGCGCCGTCTTGGATATCTATGCCACCCGTATCGCCACCGTTATTCAAAACTATTTCGGGAGTGGCACCACCAGCGCTTGTATCATAGGTTTGCTGCAGGGTTGAGCCAGTACCGGTGCCGCCGGCTCCAGGAGTGACGTAGACCCAGATAGTACCACCAGCGCCCCCTGACTTACTCTCCAGGGCTTGACCGATGGCCGTACCGGTTGGGGGGACGCCTGTCGCTCTAGTTACCTTCCCGGCCGTAGTGCTAGTAACTAGGTAGTCACCCGGTGTAATGGCTGCACTACCGGAGTCGAGGTTTACTTGGTAGGTTCCACCTATGACTATGTCTTGGGGAGTGGTAGTAGTTGTAGCGATACCAAAGACTTTGGAGTCATTGGCGGTAGTGGTAGTTCTAACTTGGCCGTTGGCAGTAGTATCTATAACCACTACGTCGTGAGCATTGACCGTCCCACCAACGTTCATGTTCTTACGGATAGTAGAGTTGGCATTACCGGTAGCGGCTAGGACTATGTTGGAGCCGTCGGTAGTGTTACCTATTTGGACAGCGCTGCCATTAGTGTCTACATTCAGTAAGTCCCGATTGTTCACATTCTGGACTTGGAAGGCATTGGCAGAATTGGTCTGGTTCGCAAAGGTGGCAGCCCCACCATCGGCTACAGTTACTACATTTGTAGTATTGTCTTGTAGTTGAAGAATGTTAGCAGCAACTGTGCTATTTGAAGCATAGAGAGCAGCCCCAGCAGTCGGTGAACCGGTTAAGGTGAAGTATCCTCCATAAGCTGTTGCGCCCGAGCCTCCCCCAGCTTGGCCATAGACCCCGTAACTGGTGTAAGCAGCTGCTACATTTTGCAAGCTAACGCCCGACACGCCTTTATAAGTTGCGGCAGCTGTTCCAGTATCAGTGGCTTGACCGAACACTCCTGTCCCGTAAGTGGAGTATCCCACTACCCCGGTTCCAGGAATGATTGAGCCCGAAGTATCCTGGCCACAGACGCCTGCGGCTATATTGTGACCACCACAGACGTTAAAGCCATTCCCAGCTGTATCACCCTCAACGCCTACACCGCTATAAACACTACTCAGAACTCCGGTGTTAGCGGGCGTACCTCCATTTGTGCCAGTAATAGAAACTTTGATTCCTGTGGTGATATTGGCTAATGAGGTATTGTCTGTAAGGCTGATATTTATTCCATTTGTAGTAGAGGCAGAAGACGTAGGAGCCACACTGATAGTTTGATTGTAGCCATTAACCGTGCCGCCAGTAGAGGATCCATTGGTAAGGGTTTGGCTAAGCTCAGTCTGTCCGGAGGTTAGATTTGCAGCTGGTTGTAGAGTTATTAAACCGTTGTTATCTACGCTAAACATTGCTGTACCTAGACCGCTGCCAGTTCCCTTACGGACAGCGAACAAACTACCGGTAACCGGTGAGGAGTTGTTATTTTGGATGTCTACTCCGCCGGTATCGGTCCCGCCGTTGTTTAAGACTATTTCTGGAGTGGTGGAGCCCGTACTGGCGTCATAGGCATTCTGTAGAGTAGTAGAGTTACCACCGCAAGCAGCATCAGTCTTGTTGCAGACTTCTTTAACTACGCCATTTTCGACTATGTCTATGTGGTTAGTGGTGGAGTTATAGAACAGGCCCCCATTTAGAGAAGCCAGGTTTGTGGTAGGCGCGGCGGTGGCAGAGTCTAGGACTAAGATTGTGGTATTGGTATCAGTACCGGTGCTATTGCCTATTTGTATGACGTTGCCAGCCACGCCGCTGGTGCGAGTATTGGTATTAGCTGTTAGCAAGGTTTCGGAACCGCCGCTGCTCTGGACTTGGAAGGCGGTGGCGGAAGTGACCTTGGCTGATACTGGCGATAGGCTGTTGATGCCCAGATCCCAGTTAGCGCCGATGTTTACGGCATTGGAAACACCAGCGTTACCGCCGGTGGTAATACCGCCGATGTTTATGCCGTTGGTGGTGCTGCCGGCAACCGAAGACTCGGTAGCCATTGGATTGATATTCACGCCGTTGGCCGTACCGCCCGTAGTAAAAGTTGTGGTCGACAGGTCTACCAACACGCCGTTCGATGTAGCGGTACCGGCCGACTGGGTGATTCCGGCGGTCGTAACCTTTAGTCCGTTGGCTGTTACGGTGCCGCCAGCGACAGTGTTGCTGATAATTGGTGAGTTGAAGGTAGCGCCGTTCCAGTTAATGGTGCCGGCGGCGGTTTGCTGCAGCAGAGTTTGGCCGGAGCCCGAGAAGACCAGGCCGCTAATCGTGGTGGTTCCGGTGGTGCTCTGGGTAAAGCCGGCGGCTTGGTTTAGGTTGATGCCAGTAGCATTAAGCACGCCGGCGTTAATGGTGTTGGCCAGTGTCGGCAAAGTAAAGTTAATACCGTTATAAGCACCAGTGGCCGCGCTGTTTTGGGTGATAGCGCCAGAGCTTATGTTAAGGCCGTTCTTGGTAGCAGTATTGATATTGCTGTCGGCTGAAGTAATGACTGATAAGCCATTCTCGTTAATGCCAGTCGCCGTAATATTAGTGTTCAAGTCGATTTTAGCGCCGTTGATAGTGCCACCGGAGAAGGTTTGGCTGGCATTAGCCGCCACGCTTATGCCGTTGAAGGTGCCGGAATTGATAGTGCCGCCAATGTTTACACCCAGGCCATTTTGAGTCAGGGTGCCGGCAGATTGAGTTTGGGCACCGGTATTTACTTGCAGACCATAGGCATTCAAAGCCGTACCGGTGGTTAGTGTCAGAGTTGGGTTGGTGATATTGGCGCCGATGTAAGTACCGGTATTAGCGGCGGTGTTTTCGGTGATGGCGCCGGAGTTTATGCTGAGTCCGGTCTTGGTGGAGTTAGCTATATTGCTATCGGCAGAAATGTTAATTGACTCGCCGGTGTTGCTAATGCCGCTGGAACCAGCCGAGGTGCTGCCAACGCTAATACCCGTATCCCAACCGGCGCCAACATTCACGCCTGTCGAAGTAATACTGGCGCCAGGATCGGTCAAGCCGCCCACCAATATGCCATTCACCGTATCGGTGCCGGTGCTGTTAGTGGGACTAAAGGCGTCGATTTCTTCGGCATTGTAGGTCAAAGCGGTGGTGGTAGAGGCAAAGCTGGGAGTGATATGCAGGGCGTCGCCGGAGGCGGTAGAGCCAAAGTTCAGAGCCAAGCCATCAACCCCGTTGGTTGCTGAATTGTGGCTGGTGTCGTTAATTTGGACTAGGTCAACTGTGGGAGCTACAGAGGTATTAACCAGCAGGCCGTAGTTCCCTGCCTGGCCTTCGACCAGATTGGTCTGATTGGTGGTTGCCACCTGGCTAATGGTGCTGCCGACTACTTGGAATGGCGATGGGTTGGTGTTACAAGTGGCAAACTGCAGCGTGGTGGCAGTAGTAGTCGAACCACTGGTGCTCTCCAAACACTGGAGGCCGCTGCCACCGGCTGTGGGCAAAAGAATGCTGACACTGCTGGCCGGATTAACCGCTTGGGCGGCCAAGGTAACGGTGTTAGAGCCGGCAGTATTATTAAAGGCTATGGTGCCGTTGGCGCCGCCGGCATTGCTAGTACCCAGGACAATTTGGTTGTTGGAAGTATCAACCGCGAACAGTGATTTACTGCTGGTATTTTGCACCTGGAAGGCCGAGGTACTAATCGAATTATCGGCAAACAGCGCGCTGCCGTTAGCGGTAAAGCTCTTGCCGGTACCGACTGTTGTATTAGCGGCAAGCGATACGCCACCGGCGCTTTGCAGGGTGGTGGTACCACCAATGGTAGAGCCGATGCTAATGTTGGTAGTGGACGAAGCAGTGCCATTATTACCGATGTTGATGGTCTGGGTGACGGCGCCGGTGACGTTGCCGATTTGGACGGTGCTAGCTATGCCGGTGTTGCCCAAGTAAAGTTCCGGAGTGGAAGTATCTACCTGGATGAAGTTATTGCCGGCGGCATTCTGAACCTGGAAGGCGGTGGTGGAGTTAGTGCCGTTGCGGAAAGCGGCATCGCCGGTTTCACTCTTCTCCTGACCAGAGTAGATGGTGCCAGTGCCTGCGTCATTGATGGTTGCAGGATGCGTGCCATCACCAACTAGGTTGTTATCACTTAGGAAGTTATTAGTGGACCCAGCGTCACTAATATCAATTGCGTAACAAGTACTAGTGCAGCTGTTATCGCTGATATCGTTACTGGTGATAGTGTTCTTAGAAGAAGTGCTTACCAAGATGCTCTCGTTGGTACCCGAATCGCCATTGTTATAAAGTTTATTGGCCGAAACCACATTGTTATTACTACTACCTGTGATAGAGAGCCCAGCTACTGTGGCTCCAACGACTGTGTTACCCGAAACAGTACCGCCAGTAGTGTCATTTAGGCTTATCCCGTAGTTGCCGCCGTTTGTAGTATTGCCCGTTACAGAGTTACTAGCACCGCTCAAAACGATTCCATAGCTAGTATTAGAATTAGCAATGTTGCCAGTCACGGTAATATTGGCATCGCTAAGATAATCGGAGATAATTCCTACCCCGTTACCGTTCGTTATATTGTTACTAATCAGGATATATGAATTACCGGCGTTCACCTCGATGCCATAGTTAGTATTAGTGTTGGCGCTACTACCAGTAATAGTTGTGTTGTAGCTACCCAGTAGACCGATTCCCGTGCCGTACATATTCTGCGCGACTATACCAGCAATACGGCCGCCGATTGTGTTGCTCGCACCTATGTCTAAGAAGATGCCATACATAGTCCCACTACTCTGATGGCTGGAGTTCCCGTCTATGAGAAGGTTCTGGATAGTGAC
>CAYUUT010000018.1:0-8251 GCA_964448095.1 uncultured Candidatus Saccharibacteria bacterium
TCTTGGCCATAAACAGGCCTAACCCCGTACCATCTGGCCGCATCTTCCTAGCATTCTCAGCCCGATAAAACTTGCTGAACAAACGGTGTTGAACCTCCTTAGGAACACCTACGCCGTTGTCTGTCACCGTGTAACTGATAGTGCTATCTGTTGCTTCCAGCGCGGCCACCACCTTACCACCCTTAGGGGTGTAATAGAGAGCATTGTCCAGAAAGTTCATGACTACCTGGCGAATCTTGGTTTCGTCCAGATTGAGTGCCGGAAAGCCCTCTGGCTTCTGATAGATTAGCTCTATCTGGCGGGCGGCGGCCTGTTCTTTCAGCTGCAATACTTCCCCGGCCACAACTTCAGTTAACTCCGTCGGCTTATCATCGATGACAAATTTACCGCTTTGCAGCCGCGAAACATTCAACAAATCGGCAATTAGATAGACCATCCGGTTGGCGCCGTCAAAAGCATTTTGCATCAGTTCTTTCTGGTCTTTTTTAACCGGGCCAACGTCACCATCCAAAATCATACTCAGATAGCCCTTAACGGTAGTTAGCGGTGTGCGTAACTGGTGGCTAGCCATACTAATAAACTCATCTTTGGTTTTATCCAATTCACGCAGCTTCAAGTTTGCCTTACGCAATTTTCCTGTGGCTTCTTCCACTCGCTGCTGCAGGGTGATATTAAATTTCTTAATTTCCTCAAAGCGGAGAGCATTCTGTATAGCGACGGCTAGTTCATTAACAGCTATGGTCAGCAGTTTTGTATCCTGTTGGCTATAGCTGTTGCCCGATTGCTTGTCGCCAAACAAAATATATCCAACTTTTTGGTGTTGGGTTTGTAGCCGCAGGCTAATAGCAACCCTTTCTAGATTTAGTAACTCATATAGTTCACTCTTGGGATTTAGTTCTTCCCTGGCCAAAACATCCTCTCGAGCAGTACGCAGATGCGTGACCAAATTAGTTAGGTCAGTTTGCAGGTCTTTGTTGCTGGTTGCCTCTAGGGTTGGGATGCCATCCTCAAAAAGTACAAATTCCATAAACGAGCACTTAACAGCCCCCGATAAGATGTTTTTGCTAGCCAACAGAATCTTATGTAAATCAATTTCAGCCACCAAGAGATTCCCCAATTCATCCAATACAACTTGGGTGTCATATCTGTCCCGATAAAATATCTTGCTAGTTAAACGGTCAAACATGCTCTTTACATAAGGAAAGCTGAGGACCAGCGGCAGAATAAATATTATGGACAAAAATTGCCGCAAAGCATCGTGTTTGGACCCAGGAAGAAATACATCGATAATGCCAAATAGGCACGCCGTATAAACACCAGCTATCCAAACAAGCAGCAGAACGTAGGCTATAGACCGGGCTACTACAACCCTTATGTCGAGCAGGCGATGGCGAATAATGGCTAATGAAGTAAAGAGTGAGATTGCTACAACTGAGACAGACCCGTAAGCCGAGGCTTGGCTGGAACCCAAGGCCGGCAGAACGACATTAGTTATAAGCGCCGGAATGACGGTTAGGATGACGCCAGCGAATATGTACTGGAGTTGAGATTTTTCCGTAGATGAGGCTTGTTTATAAGACTTAGCGAGTACATAGATACCATATGAGTAGTAGCTTATTAATACTATGATTAATAACAGATAGAGTGGACCTACTTTTACGTCCATTCCGTGGCTTTCAGCACTAATAATATTCCAGGACGTGGGCGAGGAGAGGATGATAAGCAAGGGTGCAGTCGAAAGGCTTATTAAGTAACGGCGTGTTAATTTATGAGAATGAACATAGGTAGTTACAAAGATTAAGAATGTCAATGCGCTAAGAGAGCCGCCTATTATGGTCGCCCGCGTAAAGCCCAGTGAGGCTGAGTCTGTAGTAGAGATGTTTGCCAGCAAGTTTGCCAGCACCCACAACAGACCGCTGAACAAGAAGGCTGTTAACGCCCGATTAACTGGTTTTCGAGGGTTACTTAGAAATACACCCAGGCAGAGCACCAAAAGGAGTAAACAACTTATGACCAATACGATATTGCCACTCATAAACTTAAACTAATAATAGCTTAAGCGTTAATAAATATGGAGTGTTCCGGAAGAGATTAGATAGCTTCTTTTACGAACCACTGATAGTACTCAGGCCGTTGCTCGCGCATATAGGTATGGACATCGGCGAAATTCATCACATGAGCGGCACAATCGCCCCCCTGGTAATCTACAGTTGGGCCGACCTGCTCAAAAGGAAAGCCGTAGCGTTTTCTCATGATGCGCACGCGATTGGGCTCCATAATGATACCCCAGGCCTTGATACCTCTCGCGTCAGCATCACGCCAGGCCTTGCGCCAAAGTTCAGTATTAATTTTAATCAGCGGCGCGTTTTTATCTATGGCTGCTACGCCCAGTTCTTCAACCGTTCCATCTCTACAACCCTCTAAGAGATCAGCCTTAAGCTGGGGATCATCAATAGACATTTCTTCGATAAATGGCGGCAACTCAGGAAAGCCATCAAATAGACGAGTCACCCCCACGCATTCGCCATTAACATCAAAGGCCGCGAAGACCCGTGACTGCTGCTTATATTTTTTATAGTCCTCTAGGCTACCGTAAGATTTTTCATCCCATCTTTTTTGTTCAAGTTTAGCTGCTCGTTGCAACTCTTCGGCGTTGGCCTTATCTATAAGCCGAATGTCAAAATCATCTGTAATTTGATTGGTTTCGCCGTTATTCTCTAGTTTTGGTTTTTGGCGCGACTTTTTGATCCGACTAGATACAAACTGATGAACCAACATTAGGCCAGCTACTCCGTACCAAAGGTAGATATTGCTTGCGTCATCTTGGATGCGTAGCGCGAGCTGCGGATCAGTGTCGGCAAGCTTTACGATAGCCTCCCCGACGCCAAATACCACCCCCCCGATTGCTGCGCCGCCATCAATACTTGCGTTTAGATTAAGTCGGTGAGTATCCGACCTGCGTCTACCAGTAATTGCCGCCATGCTTACATAGGCGGTAGTACCGATTCCAGATACTGTGAAACCACGCTTAAGATGAGTTATTGCGCTATGGCCAAGCCGGCGCGATAAGCCACCTCCCTCTGAATCTCTATTAAAGCCTGGCAAGGAATCCTCAAAAACATCGGAAACTGCTGGAAAACTATTTTCGAATTCCGCTACGGCGCGAGGGTATTGGTTCAGGGCTTCTGTGGTGGTAGCTCCTACCGCTGCGCACCAACCAGCAAAAGTCGCGCCCGCGGCCAAGGCAGCCTGTGCTGGGCTATGAGTGTCCTTAAGTACGTCAACCGCAACTACAGGAACAAAGACCACGGAAGCTCTTGCTCGGTCTAGGCCTTGCATAGCAATAACTCCTAAGCCGCTAAGAAGTTTCAGCGATCTGCTATCGCCGTCTTGATAATCTTCCTTTGCTGATCTAAGGATATTTAAAATGCGGGTCCGAAAGCTAGGTAGCTCAGCAGTAGGCTCAACATCAAGCATCTGCCCAACAGTCTCTCGGGACTCGGGCACAGTGTTTTCCGACTCACTCATTACGTTTATTATACCATATAAGTTGATATCTACAAAATAAGCGTAGGTGATCTAGCTCTTAGACGAGTTCCACTTCCCTGCTTGAAAAACTGCTATTACTAGCGCGCAGACCGGGTCGTGCGTACAGGTTCGGCCAATAATCTGCATCTGTATTTCGCCAAAATCTACTTTTCTAATTCCCTGCAACGCTTCCAGGCTGGCTTTTATATCGCGCCTTACGGTATGCTCGTTTGCTCCTTCATGTTCTACAAACAAGCCCTTACCGGTCTTCTTATCTTGGACCCAGCCAATGCCCGCCCAAGCCTCTTCATTAGGCGTATCAACCCGTGTCTCAGCCATAACAACATATAGTCTGTCTCCCCACTTACCGGGCTGTTTATTAATGGGCGTAGCGACAGTAATCTTGGAGCGTGGCGGAATAATGGAACTCAGCTTTATAAGGTTGTAGTTAGCAACGCCTGCACCACTAAGAGCAGCATCAAAAGCGGCAAGTTTTGTGTGGCCCTTACCCGACCCAGCAGCAATTTGTATATTCATTTTTCTTTTCTAGAGTTACCCCACTAATGATATCAACTCTGTGGGCTATGACAATATACTAAGTTCCATAGTCTCAGCTAGACTGGGGTTAGCTGAGGTGTTAATATTTAAAGTGAATATGCCTAAAATTGCGATTGTTGAGGATGACTTAGCTATAGCCCAGATGTACCGGCTCAAGTTCGAAGCCGAGGGCTATAAGGTAGAGCTAGCCGAGAATGGCAAACTGGGCTTGATGCTGTGTGAAGAGATGAAGCCTGATATCTTGCTATTGGACCTGATGATGCCAGAGATGAACGGCGATGAAATGCTGGAAAAAATGCGCAAGACTGACTGGGGTAAAGACACCAAGGTCATAATCCTGACTAATGTCGGTGAGCAGGAAGCGCCGGACAATATCAAAAAGCTCAATATTGAAGATTACGTGGTCAAGGCCGAAATGACCCCGCGGCAGGTAGCTGATTTGGTCAAATCCAAACTCGAAGGCTAAAATTTAATTATGAGAATCGCCATTGTCGGCTGGGGTGTGGAAGGCCAGAGCGCTTATCGCTATTTCGGTTCAGATAATGAGTATTTGATAGTTAACGAAGAGCCACGCGAAGACTTCCCGCCAGAGTCTGATCGGATTAAGGTGCAGTATATTAAAACTGAACGGGCGCCCGGCTTAACCGGCAACGTTACAGATACCAGCTATCTGGACGGCATCCAGGATTGTGACAAAATCGTCTACTCACCAACCGCGCGGAAAGTCTTGGAGAAAGTCTTTCCGGATGATAATCCAATCTGGCAAAAGGCAACTACTGACCGCCATATATTCTTCGAAAACGTTCAAACTAAAAATATTATCGGGATAACCGGCAGTAAGGGTAAAGGAACCACTTCTACGCTTGTTGCTAAGCTGCTAGAGGCCCAGGGTAAAAAAGTGTTTTTGGGCGGCAACATCGGCAAATCGGTACTGGATTTCATGCACGAGGTCCGAGCGGAAGATTGGGTAGTATTGGAGCTGGCCAACTTCCAGCTTTACAAATTCCCTTACAGCCCGCACGTCGCCGTCTGTTTGATGATAACTGAGGAGCATTTGGACTGGCATCCGGATATGGAGGATTATATCCAAGCCAAAGCCAACCTGTTCCGCCACCAAAAAGCTGACGACATCGCCATATACTTTGCCAAGAATGAAAATTCTAAACGGATTGCCGGATACTCTGCCGGCAAGAAAGTCCCTTACTATGAGCAGCCAGGGGCACTGGTGCGCGATGATGGCATGGTCGTCATCGGTGAAACTGAAGTTATATCCAAAAATGAGGTCAAATTACTGGGTGAACATAACCTGCAAAACATCTGCGCGGCTCTTACTACAGTTTTTGAGGCTACTGGAAGTGTCGATGAGGCGGAAGCTGTATTGTCTAGCTTCAGTGGTTTAGAACACCGCTTGGAGTTTGTGCGCGAGCTTGAGGGCGTAAAGTACTATGATGATTCGTTCGCCACCACGCCTGAGGCAGCAGTAGTGGCGCTAAAGGCTTTTTTACAGCCAAAGATTGTGATCCTAGGCGGTCATGACAAAGGCCTGGATTTCACGCCGCTGGCAGACGAAGTGGTTAAATCCAATGTTAAGCAGGTGCTGGCTATCGGCCAGACTGCCGGTAAGATTACTGAGTTATTAAATGAACGCGGTTTTACGGATATTACCGGCGGTCTGGCCGGCATGCCGGAAATCGTCGCGGCCGCCAGTGAACATGCCAAAGCCGGCGATGTAGTTTTACTAAGTACCGGTTGCGCCAGTTTTGGCATGTTCAAAGACTACAAAGAACGCGGCGACCTCTTTAAACAGACTGTTCAAGAACTCTCTTAAGCTGTTTGATTACCGGCTCTTCCGGTTGGATTACCTTTGCCCGGCCATCGGCGCAAGTCTTAATGAGTTCTTCAATCCAGTGATAATGGGTGCAGCCGAGCACAATCACATCGGCGTCAGTTTCGCAGACTTCATTGATAGTATTTGCGACTTTTTCGCGGTCTACGCTGTTATTTTCAATCATCATAGCCCACTCGTTGCAGTCTGGCTCTAATACTTTCACGCCCTTGGCATACTGGTCTTTAAGCCAGCTATAGCGACTGCTAGACAAGGTCCTGGGTGTAGCACACACGGCAATTACCCCCGTCTTTGTCAGCTCGGCGGCCGGTTTTACCGCCGGCTCCATACCAACCATTGGTACAGCGAATTCCTCTCTGAGCTGGCTAATCAAATTGGTGGTTACCGTATTGCAAGCAACTACAATGACCTTGCAGTCTTCGTCTATAAATTGCTGGAAGATGGGCCTTACAAAGCTGTGAATTTGTTCGATTGAGCGATTACCGTATGGCACGTGGAGTTTGTCGTCTTTATAGACAATTTCTAAATCCGGGAGCTGCTTGCGAATAGCCTCGATTACCGGCACAGCCCCGACGCCGCTATCAAAAACCCCGATTTTAGTCCTAGGCATTACTGTTTTTGGGGTACGGCGTATCGGCTATAGTCGGCCCTTCGGGTCCATTGTATTTTGAGTCGCCAAAGGCGATTATCAACAGACCGATACCAAAGATGAGCTCTAGAATAGTCATTCCAACTCCGTAGCCGAAAGCTTTAGCCAGCTTATAGGCCAAAATTATGGCCATGACGATGCTCACCAGCGGCACCAAAAACAGCAGCGCGTACCAACCCGACATACCGACGATATTCAGAGCAGTTACAATATTATAAATCGGGATAATACTTTTCCAGCCTGCTTCTCCGGCTTTAGTGAATATTTTCCAGTAAGCAACTATGTATATGACAATGAAGACCGCATAGACGACCCAAAGGATGGCTGGGAAGCCACCGGAAGCCGTGTTAGCTGGTGTACTATAACTATATTGAGCTAAGTTCCACATAAAAACTCCTTATTACTTAAGCCCAATTGTAGGTTTCGGCTCAGCTAAATACAATCTTTTTAATTAATCCTGATTTTGGGCTGCACGAATAACGTTCTCGAAAAGGGCACAGACGGTTAGCGGCCCGACACCGCCTTTTTGCGGCGTAATGGTCAAATCGTCGCGGCTGTAGACTTCGGAGTCTAGGTCGCCAACGGTCTTGCCTTCTTCGCTGGCTACGCCGGCATCAACGACCACCGCATTTTCTTTAATCATATCCGGATGCAAAATCGCCGGGCTGCCGGTAGCGGTAACGATAATGTCTGCTTGCCGAGTAAAGCTCGCCAGGTCTTTGGTCTCACGCTCCACTACAGAAACATCGTACCCCGACGCCTGAAGGATTTTCTCGAGCGGCGCTCCAACCAATTTGCCGCGACCAATCAGCAGGATTTTTTTGCCAGCCAGTTCGACATTATAGCCATGAAGTAGCCAAAGTATTGCCATTGGCGTGGCCGGATCGAATTTGGCGTTTTTGCCTAGCGCGTCGACGTCTTTTTCCGGCGCCACAAGGTTAATGATTTCATCGGTTCGTGTACGGTCTTCCAAGGGGAGTTGGACGATAATTCCATGCACTGTGGAATCGGCGTTCAGGCTTTTGATTGTGGCCTGAGCATCCGCCTGGTTGATGCGGTGAATATCGACGTCAATCAATATGTCCGCGCCGTAAGCCTTCTTCTTTTTTACGTAGACATTTATCGCCGGATGATCAATAGTAACGATAATCGCCAGTTTGGGCTGGACGTGTTTGGCCTGGCGCAAAGCTCGCACCTGCTTGGCTTGGCGCTCCTTAATAAATTCGGCCAGTTCCTGGCCATTGAGTATTTTGGTCATATGTTATGGATGTTATGGAGGGCCAGGAGGGACTTGAACCCTCGACATTCTGCTTAAGAGGCAGACGCTCTAACCAGCTGAGCTACTGGCCCTCGTCGAAACCGACTCCGAGCTTACGCAAACATATAAATCTGCCTGCTGTCGCTCTGCGTCGCTTCCCCCTCTCAATTTTGCAAACATCTGGCTTATGCACGATTTTGCAAAATTGGAGAAAAAAAGAACCCCTGAATATTAGCACATCCACCTCTGTTATTCAACTGTGGTACCCCGGGCAGGATTCGAACCTGCGACCTTGAGCTTAGAAGTCTCCTGCTCTATCCAACTGAGCTACCGGGGCTGGTGCGGGATACCAGAGTCGAACTGGTCTCCTCAGTTTGGAAAACTGATATATTAGCCGATATACGAATCCCGC